>JBFLVQ010000128.1:0-16909 GCA_040758525.1 Acidobacteriota bacterium | reverse complement strand
ACCAGCTCGATAGTTTTCCCAGAGAGGGTTGAGAGCCAATTTGAAAGCTCTATGGCACCATTCTTAAGGTGGGTCTCCTGTATACGTGCTGGCAGCAACATAAGAAAAGATTTGTTAAGGATCTCTTCATTAAGGTAGCCAAAGGTCTGTTCAGCGACACGATTGAATAGTTGCACATTACCCTGCTGATCAATGGTAAGAATTGCATCCTGTGCAGTCTCAACCAGTAGTCGATAACGTGTTTCCAGTTCATGCAACTCTTGAATTGATGCATAGAGAGTGCTGCGCTCCATGTTGAGCTGTATAATGCGTGGCAGGTGTTTGTGATAATCCTGTGTTTTAGGAAGATAGTCGATTGCCCCGCGGCGTAAGGCAGCCAGCGCCAGTTCATCATCACGATAGCCAGTTACCATAATTATAGGAATATTGGGTGCCTGTTCTTTTATACGTGCCAGTAAGTCTAGGCCGTAATAGTCGGGCAGTTTGTTATCTAGCACTATTGCATCACATCCTTGTGATCCTTTTGCGCGTGCTTCAGCTAACCAACTAAGCGCTTGTTGACCAGAAGTAGCGACCTGAACCCTGAAGTTATAGTTCTCTTCGGCCAATGCACGTTGGCACAGCAGTATATGCGCAGGATCATCTTCAACAAGAAGTATATGTGTTCTTGTCGGCATCTCTTGACTCCGTATTTACCTAGCAGGATTCACCTTCTCGCTAAACTACTCATTATAACAAAGCCTACACATTAAAGTCATTGCTAGTGTTATTACCATCAAGAGGTGACAGGTTAGGAGAAAGTTTAGTAGGATAACGTCTTGTCAACTGTCATAGTAGCGACAAAGGCGTTTAAGGAGAAGAGCAGTGGTGGACATTATTGATTTAACGATAGAGCGGCTGCATAGCGCTTTGAAGTCAGGTGAAACTAGTGTAGAAGCAGTCTGCACGGCGATACTTGAGCGTATAGAACGACTAAATCCACAGTTGAATGCTTTTATAACCGTAATGCGAGAAAGTGCAATGGCGCGGGCGCGTACACTCGATGCACAACTGCTGGCTGGCAATCCTATTGGGCCGCTGTTTGGTGTTCCGGTCGCGGTAAAGGACAATATTTGTACACAGGGTGTACGCACAACTTGTGGTTCGCGTATACTAGACAATTTTCTTCCTCCCTATTCGGCAACAGTAATTGAGCGACTAGAAGCAGCCGGTGCGATCATTATAGGCAAGACCAATTGTGATGAGTTTGCCATGGGTTCTTCCAATGAAAATTCTGCTTATGGTGCGGCACACAATCCTTGGGATCTTAGCCGTGTACCGGGTGGATCAAGCGGTGGTTCGGCAATCGCGACGGCGGCAGACTTATCAGTTACTGCGATCGGGTCGGATACAGGTGGTTCTATACGCGAGCCTGCCTCTTTCTGTGGAGTGCTTGGTCTCAAGCCTACCTATGGCCGTATTTCTCGCTATGGACTAGTAGCTTTTGGATCTTCGCTAGATCAGATTGGCCCATTTGCTAAGACGAGCGTAGATATTGCGACTATGTTGAAAGTGATGGCAGGGCATGATTGGCACGATGCCACCTCGTCAAATCGTGTAGTGCCGGACTACCTCTCTGAACTTAGTGGTACTATCAAAGGATTACGTTTGGGAGTAGCAAAAGAGGCATTCTCTGCCGGCTTACATTCTGAAGTGCGGGCTTGTGTGGAACAAGCGATCAATAATTTTGTTGCCTTGGGTGCAAATATTGTCGAAGTAACATTGCCGCACTCCGAGTATGCAATTGCAGACTACTATATCATCGCTACTGCTGAGGCAAGCGCAAACCTGGCACGCTATGATGGAGTACGTTATGGTTTTCGTGCAGAAGAGCCCAAAGATCTAATGGATATGTATCAACGTACTCGTGATATTGGTTTTGGCGCAGAGGTAAAACGACGTGTAATGCTCGGCACCTATGTGCTCTCTTCGGGTTATTATGATGCTTATTATCTAAAAGCACAGAAGGTGCGTACTCTCATTGAGTGCGACTTTGGCAATGCCTTCGAGCAGTGTGATCTTATCGTAATGCCAACTGCACCAGTACCTGCCTTCAAGCTAGGAGAGAAGACAGACGATCCTCTCGAGATGTATCTGGCTGATATTTATACGGTCACAGTGAATCTAGCTGGTGTACCAGGTATCAGTATGCCTTGCGGATTCTCTCAGGACGGCTTACCGATCGGTTGCCAGTTGATTGCCCCACATTTTGAAGAGACACGCTTACTTAATGCTGCTTATACTTATGAACAGGCTTATCCAATTAAGCGCAAACCTCAGCTTTAGTATTATGAAAAAATATCCCACACTAGAGACTACCAATCTAACTCTTAGACCATTTGATCTGGCAGATGCCCCCATTGTCCAACGATTGGCGGGAGAAAAGGAGATTGCCTCAACAACATTAAATATTCCTCATCCTTATGAGGATGGATTAGCTGAACAATGGATAAGCACACATCAAGGGGAGTTTGATAAAGGAGAAAAGGTGATTTTTGCGATAACAGTGCGTGAAGAAGGATTGATAGGAGCAGTTGGCTTAGTTATTAATCAGCAGCATGAAAGAGCAGAACTTGGATATTGGGTTGGTAAGCGTTATTGGAATAAAGGTTATTGTACGGAAGCAGCCCGCGTGGTAATTCAATATGGCTTTGAAGTATTAGGATTAAATCGAATTCATGCTACGCATCTACAGCGCAACCCGGCCTCTGGACGAGTTATGCAAAAGATTGGTATGTGTTATGAAGGCCTACGTAGAGAACATATAAAAAAATGGAATATATTTGAAGATATCGCAGAGTATGGAATATTAAGAAAAGAGTATGAAGCGCAAAAAGCGGCTAGTTAACCTGAGTTCGGGCTTATCTAGAATTGACGTTAATTAACAAGATCGTATGATGTATTTCAAAAGACTAATAGCTTCAATTGCTCTTACTGCCTTGAAAGTATAATAGGAACGATGATTGCCTGCACGTATATTTATTGCTTCTTGAATTAACTGATGCCATTTCTCTGGAAGTTGAGACAATGCATACTCTCCTGCTGCAGTTTTTGAAGTTATACTGTTTTTCTTAAAGGTATAAAATTGGCGTAACACTCCTAACACGGCCCATTGAATCCCTGTATCTGTCAATAAGTAGGCTATCTTTACAGGACTGCTGATCCAACTCGCCCAATAAGAGTTAAGGTTCTCTCGCATTCTAGTAATAAGCAGATTCCAATCTACAGTAAAATTGAGTTGCTCTGGTTCAGGTCCGATCAACGCGACTCCTCTATGCTTCAATACCCACCAAGTAACTGAGTTCAATTCATGATACCCGTATGGATGCAGAGCGTTCTGGTAGTAGTAGGGATATGGTTCGATCTCTTCTTGAAAATGTCCCAGATCGCTCCATTGCAGATAGCTTCCTTCTAATTTATGTTCTGGATGCTCTTGGCGAATCTTTTTATGTATATTGCCTAAGCGCTTCAATTCGTCTGACATCACTTTATGGTTTACAACAGTGATAAAGTCAATGTCACTAAACTTCTCATTGAAGGCATCTAGTGCAATCGAACCATAAATATAAAATCCTCCAATGAAACCAGGGAGTTGATTCTCTATTAATCGAATATATTTTTCTAGAATAGGCTGAACTATTTGAGGAATTCTTTTGTGCACACTAGAATTGTTTAACAACTGGCGCTGCAGTCGTCAAGACTGGCTGGCGCAAAGCTAGATCGAACCGATCACCACGTGTTAGACAATGTAGAGTAATGCCGGAAATAGAGAGACGTGGTGTGCTATCCAGACAAATAGCACGATTATCAGCGATATTACTGGCGCTGCTGTCGAAGATATATACCGCGTTGTAGCCTGCTACCTCAGCAATGCCATCACTACCAACAAACAGTACAGTATCTTCATCAATACCGATCGCTAACAACTCTGGATGGTTGATAAGCAGTGAAATGATACGAGGGACGCGACCACGTGAAGAACAATGTGTATCGATCGCGATAGCGGGACCAAGCAATCCAAATCCTATACCTACATCGATCATATTATGACGCAGATGTTTGTCACCTGTGCCACCATCCAAAATCATAATATTGCCGAAGATTGATGCACCTGCAGAAGTGCCGCCCAATATACCACCCTGATGATAGACCTGCTCAATTGCAGCGGCTATCGCCGTACCAGCTAAACGCTCGGCCAGTTTACCTTGTGCGCCGCCAGCGATAAAGACTGCAGAAGACTGAGCAACTCTTTGCGCAATATCACTGACCTCAGCATCGGCAGGGCAGACAATTTTTGGTGAGAAGAGATTGGTTACACCAAGTGTAGCAAAAATCTCCCAATAGCAAGCGTTAACCGATTCTGGCTCCTCTGAACCAGCAGTAATAATAGTAAGATTGGCTTGTGAGCCGCCAGCAGCCTCGACAAAACGATTGATCAAAGGATCACCAAGTGTGCGCGCCGCCGGGCCACCACCAATTAGAAAGAAACTGCCTTTTCCTGTTAACATTATTTTCCTCGAAAAGCGCCTATTATAGCACGCAGTAAGAAGAAGCCAAATTGCTAACGGGCTTCCCCAAGCACCAGCGCGCTACGTGCAGGCACACGTACAATCTTTTCCTGTATAAGCGCGCGCGAAGCTGCCAATGGTGTTGTGCTAGCCTGACGATCATCAACATAGATCTGCCAGTGTCCTACGGGAATCGTGAACTCGTGTGCTTCCTTATCGGCATTGAACAGCATTAGTGCACGTTGCCAACTATCTTTACCTGTCACATCTGTAAGCAGGTAACCAAGTGTGCGTGCAGGTAGAGGATCAAGAAATTGTATTGCTGCTCGTACATCGGCTGCGGTCGTTAGCCGAAACATTCTATGAGCCTTGCGTAAGGCAATCAGACCACGATAGTAAAGGAATAGATCATAATTGGTGACCTTCTGCTGCCAGCGGATCATATTGACAGCATCTGGTTTGTTATAACTGTTCTCATCCCCACCCTTGCTACGCAATATCTCTTGACCACTTTGAAAGAAAGGGATGCCTTGCGAGGTAAAGATGATCGCTGCGCTCAGCTTGTTCATCGCGCGGCGATCAGCATCTGTGATATTGCTATCATCGTAGGTAGAGATAATCAGGCGATCCCATAGGGTATGATTATCATGACATTCTACATAGTTAATACTCTCGATTGGCGCAGTGGTAAAATCATCAATTGAGCCAAGGATGCCACGCTTTACCTGGTCTATGTTGATACCTGCTTGTACAAAACCCTGCTCACGCGGTTTAAAAACACCGCCCTTAAGCGCGTCGCGAAAATGATCATTGAAGACCGCAAAACGGCGGCCACGCTGTTTACCCTTGTTAGTTATCTCTATAGGAGTGTCGCCGGCTGACCAGGGTTCGCCATAGATCAATAAGTTTGCATCAATCTCGCGCAATTGCTGTACTAATTGAGTCATTGTTTCCAGATCAATAAGGCCCATCAGATCAAAACGGAAACCATCGACCTGGTATTCAGTTACCCAGAGTTTTACTGAATCTATGATAAAGCGACGTGCCATAGGTGCCTCAGAGCGGAACTCATTGCCTACTCCAGAGCCGTTCCAATAGCTGCCATCCTGTTTACGACGATAGTAGTAGCCTGGCACCAACCCCTCAAAGCTATAGACACGCTTGCCGATCGCCTCTAGCGTATGGTTGTAGACAACATCTAGCACCACTCTAATACCACGCTTGTGTAATGCATCGATCATACGCTTGACTTCACTAACACGGCGACCATCCAGGCGTTCAGTTGCATACCAGCCATCCGGAGTATTGAAATGGACCGAGTCATAGCCCCAACCATATTGATCATTGACCTCATCGCTATGGAATTCGCTGATCGGCATAATCTGAACGGTATTGATGCCTAACTCGCTAAGGTGATCAAGCCCGGTAGCAATATCTGGTCGCCCATATAGATTTGTACCTGCTTCTGTAATACCTAGATACTTACCTCGGCGTTGAATGCCACAATCTGGGTCGATAGTGAAGTCGCGTATATGCATCTCATAGATGATCGCTTCAGCCGGCTCAAATTGGGGACGTGGGGCAATCGCTGTGGTATCGTGCACAACAATGGCACGGCCATCATGCGCCGTAACCGCACGCGCATAAGGATCGATCAATTCTCGCGCTGGATTGAAGCTAGGATCACTACCTTCTGCGCTATAGGTGTAATAGCGCCCTTGACAGTCACTGGCAACATCTGTCTCCCAACTGCCATCGCTATTCTTCTTCATTTCGATAACCTCTGCAGTACCACCAATCGGGGTCTGATAAAGTCGCAACTTTACCTTACTGGCGGTTGGTGCAAAGACGCGAAAAGTGGTTGCTGTAGGTGTGTAGAGAGCGCCCAATGGTTGTGTGCAGACAACTGTATCGGCAGGATGGGCGAGTTGTTTGGGCGCTGATTTTACTGGTACACCATTACTAAACGATATATTGATAACCAGTACCATAGTCAAAAAGAATCTCCCGTAATAAGACAGATGGCAGGTATATTGTCCCGCGTTAATTGGATAATTTCTCCTGCTGCTCATTTCCACCTCTGGTTCAGATAAAGCTGACATTTGATATTGTAGTATAATCGCAGAAAAATCATGGTAAGAAAATCTAATCATTATGCATTTCCAATGTGGGATGGCCTCCTGAACGCCTAAAACAATTAAGACTTAAATAAAGATTGGCGCAATGGCAGATAGCGGAACGATTTGGTGTTCACCAGACGACTTGGGGTTACTAGGAGCTAGGTAAGAATGTTCCTAGAGATATTGCCATTTTCGTCAAACTGGAAGATCTTGAAGAAAAAGCGAATGAATAACAGCATAAGCTATCGTATCAGACAGTTATCTGCTATATGGTATTTCTACTAAATTACTTGGAACCCCCCATTCTTTTTGTGCAGACTGTTGTTGACAAGCCATTCTTACACTTTATAATGGTGCTAACGTTTACTCATCGTTTTGATATTTTAAACTGCTTGGTATTTTAGCCACAAACGGCAGCAGTATTATTTTTCGCTGAAACTTGGAGCTGCCATACCTCGTTTACGAATGATAGTAACTTACGAGTGCCGCGATATTAATTGATCAGGGAGACAACCTATGGTTTTACATTCTCTTAGGCGGGCCTTAAAGGCTCGAAAAACAGTATTGGTCTGTGTAATGTTGAGTTTGTGTTTTGTTGCTGGAATAACATTAGCTCGTTTGGGATCATTTGCTTCAACAACTAAGCTAATTAATCAAGCTGATACGACAGTAGATGATTCAGGGTTAGTAAATATTTATGCAACCATTTCGGGTTTTGAACCGGCAGAGATAACTGTGCGTGCCGGAGAAAATATTGTCATGATTCGCAACCGCACAGGCCAAGGCGATCAAGTCTACAGTTTGGTGCCTGCGGTGACTCAAGGATCAAGTGATGAACCATTATCATTAGGTAGCGCTCAGTTAGGCGCAAAAGTCAGGACAAGGTTGACACTTACACCAGGTGAGTTTTTATTAAGAGAAGCTAACAATCCCGATTGGGTTTGCCGAATTACTGTAGTCCCATAGGTTTATTGCCAATTTATTGATAGAGCAGAGTATAAACCAGCGATAGGTGATCGAGTGAGAACAGATATGTTAAAGCGATACGTTGTTATTGCGCTCTTTTTGAGCACCCTCTTTTTTAATACTGTTGCAAAGGCTCAGGTAACTAGCGGCACTGCCAGTGCTACTGATCGTAGTACACCATCCGCACTTGCTCCTGGTACTAATCCCATAGGTAGCTATGGTGGTAGTAACTTTGACAGTATTAACCTGTTTAATGGAAATCTGAATCTTACTTTTCCATTAGCCAGTCTAGGCGGTAGAGCCGGTCTAGGTGTCTCAGTAGTGCTCTCATATAACTCTAAGATCTGGAAGGTAGAGCAACAAATAAATGAGATAAATTGAGCAAGATTGTTTGTGCCTGTTTATGATCAATGGGATGCCTCCGCTCCACAACTTGCTCCTGGATGGGTTATCAACGCTGGTAGGTTGGTAGGCAGACAGTCCGGTTGGTTAAATAAATTCTGTCCTGGAGATTCAAATTTTAGATGGGAGTATACGCTTACACGCTTAACATTTGTCGCACCAGATGGTACTGAGTATGAACTGCGTGATAAGTTAAATGAGGGTAAACCACTGGAAACTTCCGGCAGTTGTGTGGGGGCATCGCGAGGTACTGAGTTTATTACTGCAGATGGTTCTGCTGCGACATTTTATAGTAATAATCCTATTACCGACTATGTTGGTCTATCTGATCAACCAGGTATTTTAGGTGATGCCAGTCAATTGATTTTCCCTAGCGGTAAACTATTGCTACGCGATGGCACACGCTTCAAGATCGTGAATGGACTGGTATTAGAACAGCAGGATCGCAATGGTAATATTGTACGCTTTAAGTATGATCAGAATAGCTCTCGATTGATTGAAGTAACAGATACATTAGGCCGTAAAATCACGATTGAGTATAATGTTGCGGAAAATATTCTGGTACGTGTTAAAGTAAATGGAGTAGGTGGCGCTCAACGTACTATAATAGTAGAGCGTGCGCGACTAAATAATGTAAGGCGTGGCGATCAGGCATTATTAAGAGAGAATCAGCTATTCCCCACACCGAAATATAATGCCAGCACAGCATTTTTTGACCCCACAGTTGTAAGCAGCATAGTATTGCCATCAGGGCATACATGGAATTTCCGGTACAATAGCTATGGTGAGATAGCATATATTAAAACTCCTGCCAATGGAGTAATCCAATATGACGCAGAAGAAGGACAAGGACCATATCCACCCGGCGCTGATACTGATCGACAGATATTTCGACGTGTGAAAGAACGTAGGACCTACGCAGACGGAAATATTTTAGAAGGAAGAGTGACGTATTCAGATCCATCATTAAAAACTAGTGGTACGCCTAATCCAGTAATGGAGAGATTCTTTAATGGCAATGGCACGGTGCTATCTGAAGTGCGACATAAGTTTAATGGCTCGCCACTGGACAATTATGGTAAGAGTTATGGAGTATCATTCAATACCCCGCGAGGACTTATTTTTACTGACTATAAACCCTGGAAAGAAGGCCGTGAGGTAGAGACGGTTGCAATAGATAATGGTGTTGATAAACGCAAGGTAAATTCTACCTTTGAGCAACGAGCCTTAGTAAGTTGGTCGGCTAGCAACATCAATGATGCCAATCAACCGGAAAATGATACTCGTTTAACCAGAACCAAGACTACTCTGCTGGATACCTCACAAGTATCAGAAGTAGAGTATCAGTATGACCTCTATAACAATGTTACGGTAGAGCGAGTCTATGACTTTGGCGCGGCAGGCACAAATCAGCGTGGTGTACAGATAAGAGATATAGAGCGAACATATTTAAGTGTGCATAATGGTGTCAACTATCAGACCAATGCTGATGTGCATATGCGTTCGCTGATAACATCAGAAATAATTAAGAAAGACCTGTCCATTCCACCACAAAATGCTGAAACTCGTACAGAGTATGAGTATGACATTTATAGTGGAGGATTGAATAGCAGTCTATTAGATCGACCATTTGCGTTTGGCGATACCAGCAGGGCAAGTGGTTATGGAACAGATCGTATCTTGCGAGGTAATTTGACAAAGGTAAATAATGGAGCAAATGGCTCACAACCTGTGCCCGCTCACTACCATTATGATATTGCTGGTAATGTGGTAAAGATACTTGGACCATTGGCTGGTTCAGTAAACTCTCTACATTCTCAGATCATCGATTATGCATCAGAGTTTAACTTTGCCTACCCTACATCAACGACACAGCAGGTAACCAAGTCTGATGGTAGTGGAACGCTAACGCTGACCAGCAGTCAGGATTATGACCTTCATACTGGACTGCTCAAATCCAGCACAGGATTTAATCCAGGTGAGACAACCATCTATCAATATAATGATTTATTGGATCGCTTAACAGCCGAGATCAGGCCAACAGGGTTTGGCCGTACAGACTACTTCTATAGTCCACCAACCACTTATCCATCCTGGGTGCGTACTGAGACAAGACTAGATGCTACGCGAAATATTGTTGCTACTAGCTATTTTGATGGTCTGCTTAAGTCGATAAAATCGGAGCGTAATGATGCAGGCAGTGGAGGAATAGTCTACAGCGAGACTCGCTATGATGGGTTAGGAAGGGCTTTCCTGGTATCGAATCCACGACGGACTATCGTTGCAGATACAGATGGCTGGACCAGAACGAAGTTTGATGGATTGGGAAGAGTGGTCAGTGTAGCCAGTTATAATAATGACACACAGACAAATTGCAGTGCGCCAGGTTGCACAGGAGAAGTAACAACATTCTACCAAGGCACAGCAGTCACTGTGACAGATCAAGCGCTCAAGCAGAGGAGGAGTAGCAGTGATGCGTTAGGACGATTGATAGAAGTAAGAGAGCCAGACGCTGGTGGAGGATTGAGCCTGGCCACAAACTACGAGTACGATGCCCGTGGAAACTTGAAGACTGTCATACAAGGCACTCAGGTAAGGACATTTGTATATGATGCGTTGAGTCGATTGACCAGTGCCACTGCGCCAGAGAGTGGCACAACCAGCTACACTTATGATGCAGCTTCGAATCTGCTCACTCGCACAGATGCGCGTGGGACAACAATAGGAAGAGTCCATTACAGTTATGATGAGTTAAACCGTATACGCACGAAGAGCTATCTTGATAGCACAGTAAATGCCAATGCCGCATATTACTATGATGATTCGACAGTACCATCAATACCAGCAGGATTTTCACGAGGCAGTGCGCTAGGAAGGCTGGTAGCAGTAATAAGCGATCCAGTAGCACAGACTGGACAGGGACAGCTAGGTTACTTCTATGGGTATGAGTTATTAGGACGAGTAGCGCGGACTGCACAATTGATGGATGGGATAGCGTATCAGAGCACGATTAGTTACAACGAGTTGAGCTTACCGATATCTGAGACATACCCATCAGGGACGGTAATTACAACAAGCTACAACAATGCTGGACAGATCAGCACAGTGAGCAGGAATGGACAGGTAATCAGCAGTAATGCCAGCTACAGTGCGACAGGGTCATTAGGACAAGAACAGTTAGGCAATCAGCTCTATCACACTATATCCTACAATAATCGACTACAGCCTAAGCAGATATCATTGGGAACAACGATAAATGGCACAGAGAGGTTGAGTTTGGGGTATGACTATGGATTATGGATGGAGTCTAGTGGACCAGATGGTACACTGGATCAGAGCAAGAACAATGGTAATATAGGCCGTATTACCATTACACCAGGAGCAGGTACAACACCGATCAAGCAGAACTTTAGTTATGATGAGTTGAACAGGATAAAGCTGGCCAGAGAGTACTACAATGGAGTAGCATCCTGGTCACAATCATTCGTCTATGATCGATATGGTAATCGTAGTTGCTGCACACCTGCACTTGGCACAGGTACTGGAACAGGCATACAGATCAGCCAAACCAATAATCGCATTATTGATGCAGGGTTCAACTACGATCTTGCTGGTAATCTTATCAATGAGCCAACCTTAAGCAAGGCTTATAACTATGATGCAGAGAATCGTCTGATCAAAGCCTCACAGCAGGGTGCTGAAGTAGGCAAGTACTATTACGATGGCAATGGACAAAGAGTAAAAGCGATCACAGCACAAGGCAGTCGCAGTATGGTATATGACGCTAGTGGTAGGTTGATAGCAGAATATACTACTAACACAGCCGCTAATGCTCCTAGCAAAGAGTATGTCTATCGTGGTGGAGAACTAATCTCAGTAGTTGAGGCAACACCGCCAGAGATGCCACCTAATATCACAGCATTGACACCAAATTCAGGTGTACAAGCAACAAGCTTCTCACTAAAGATAGATGGTAGTAATCTTGCTAATGCTCAGGAGATCATCTTTACTCCTAACACTGGCATCACAGTTTCAGGATTAACCAGTACAGCCAATAGTGTAACCGCAACCATCACCATTGCTGCTGATGCTCCACCAGAGACTAGAAATGTACAGGTACGTACTAACAATACTTCCAATGGATTGAGTTTCAGTGTAACTACACCCGGAGGTGGTCAACCTCCTAATGCTCCTACTAACCTGAGATTACAATCCCCTGCTACTGCTACTGAGATTAAACTGCTCTGGGATCACGTGACATCAGGTGAGACCAACTTTATCTTGGAACGAGCTACTAATGGAGGTAGTTTTAACGAATCTTGGACATTGCCAGCCACTCCCAAGAGCTATACCGATACCAATATCGCTGCCATTACCAACTACAGGTATCGTGTTAAAGCCAAGAATGCTAATGGAGTATTCTCTGCTTATTCCAATGAACTGGTAGTAAACACACCAGGAGGCAATGTTCCTGCTGCTCCATCAGGATTGATGGCCAGTGCTGTCACTGCTACTCAAGTGACACTGACCTGGATAGATGAATCCGACAACGAGACATCTTTTGCTATTGATCGCTCACCCAATGTAACACCGCGTAACTTTACTCCAATAGGCAGTGTTTTTACTCCTACGCAAACCTACACTGATAGCAACCTGCAGCCCAACACTGTCTACTACTATCAGGTAAGAGCACTCAATGGTGCGATCAGTTCTGCTGCATCTGCAGAAGTAATGGTACAGACTCTCTCAGGGCAGAAGCCTCCTATCCCTACCAATCTTACTGCCACAGCAATAGGAGCAACCACAATCAATCTTAGCTGGCAACATAACTCTCCTGATGAGACGGGATTTAGTGTAGAGAGAGCCAATGGAGTAGGACAACCATTCAATGTAGTAGCAACATTGCCTGCTAACACTCTTACTCATCAAGATACTGGATTAACAGCCAGCACTACCTACTACTATCGAGTCAAGGCTCTCAACAGCACCTATGGAGACTCCGACTATTCCGTCACTGCCAGCGCTACTACCAGCAATGGCACAGGTCCTGCTGCTCCAGTAGTAACCAGTGTTACTGCTACAGATGCAGTATCACCAATGGTAGTCAACTGGACACACGATGGTAACAATGTTGGCAGCTTCCTGCTCTTCCGACAACTAGACTCAGATGGATTCTGTGGAGGGTTTGTTGTTGTAGGGTCATTGCCAGCCACTGCCAGAAGTTACTCTGATACTGCTGTAGCAGCAGGCAGACGCTACTCCTACAAACTAAGAGCACTAGCACCAGTGACACTGAGCAGTTCCCCTGATTCCAACATAATGGCAGCAACCAAGCCTGGCCCTGCCCCTATTGCTCCTGCCATCATCAAGCTTACAGTAGTGAGCCAACAGACTATCGATATTCAATGGCAAGACAAATCTAACAATGAGTCAACGATAGTGTTTGAGCGAGGTATAGGAGCTAATCCTACTAGCTTCACAACTGTAAAAACAGTGTGTGGTAATAATGCTGTTAACGCTACTTTCACTGATAGGGATAATGGAGTGAGTGGACAGAACACCTATGCTTATCGGATAGGTGTAAAGAACTCTGCCAATCCCAGCTATGTCTATTCGCCATTGATGAGTGTGACAGTGTTGCCACCACCATCCTGGAGTGGTTCAGCCAATCTCAAGGCTACATCAGCAACAGCCAATCAGGTGGCATTGAGTTGGTTGGATGCCAGCAATGAGACCAGCTATCAACTGGAAAGAGCATTGGGAACTGGTCCTAACATCAGTTTCAGTGTAGTAGCGAGTATGGCAGCCAATGCTATCAGCTACACAGACCGCAATGCTGTACAGGCTAACACTACCTATCAATATAGAGTGAGAGCAGTCAACTCATCAGGACAAGCTCTTTCCAACACCATTACAGTGACCACACCGCCAGGCAGACCACCCATTCGCGCTACAGCATTATCAGTAACAGCAAGTAGTGCTACTCAGACAGAGCTTAGCTGGATAGACAATTCAGATGAAGAGAATGGTTACATTGTAGAGCGCTCTGATGCAGGTTCAGCATATCAAGTAGTTACTACACTAGCAGAGAATAGTACTAGCTACACAGACAATGGAGTAAGAGCATCAAGCAAGTACAGCTATCGAGTGAAAGCATACAATGATGCTGGAGAGTCTGACTATAGCGAGCCATCCTCGATAACACTACCAAATGAGAGTGGACAATTTGCTGCCACAATAACAATTAAGTACATCGTTGCTAATCATCTTGGTACACCGGCAATTATCACTGACAGCAATGGCGCAGTTATCTCAAGACACGATTACTACCCATTTGGTGAGGAGATAGAACTCAACCTGAGCGGTAGAACTGCTGCGCTTGGTTATAATGTCAATGATGGTATTAGACAACGTTACACAGCGTATGAGAGGGATGAGGAAACGGGTTTAGACTTTGCGCAAGCTCGTTATTATGGGTCGATGTTTGGGAGATTCCTCAGCCCTGATCCTCTATCTGGCACTGTTGTTAATCCACAAACCTGGAATCGCTATGCCTACGTGTTAAATAACCCTCTAAAATTTGTTGATCCAACAGGAACATTTGAACGACCAAGGATGAGTAGTACTGGAGAGCGGGAATCAGCAGAAAAGGACTATGTAAATAGAATTGGCGGTGCCGTTAGAGGAGTATTTGACTTCTTTTTTGGAGGCTATTACGAGAATCCAGGAGACGCTGGTAGTCAGGGATTACAAGGACTGAGGGACCCTCTTGAGCTAATAGTTAATCCTGGTACGGTTGGAGCTGCTTCTGAAGTAGGTGTTGCTGATACAAATTTAGTAATAAGCATTATTTCTGGAGGAAACCCAGCAAGCCTTGGTGTGCCAGCAGATTTAAGATTAGTAGTAACTCCCACTGTTTTTGATGAAGTTCTTAAAGCAACACAAACTACTCCTGCCGAACTGACCCAAGTCTTAGATGACTTTGGTATAGATAGAGCATTTCCAGACAGAGTGAAACTTACTGCCGCTGTCGATCAGGTTGTAACTGTCTATCCAAAAGGAGGATTATCACCAAAGGCGGAGAAACTAGTAAATCAATTGAATGATTTACAAATTCTTGCGGAAGCAAAAGCTCTTGGACTTCCTTTACTTACCAACAACCTACGGGACTTTAATGTTGCTGTAAAAGGTACTAGTGTTTTAAACGAGGTTATTGGAGTTAGAGTTATTCGAACAGAGCTATATAATGTTAAGAAACCAGGGCCTCGTTTAGTAGATATTGTAAAAGCCCTTATAAGAAGGGGTACTCCCTAGCTGATATTTGAAGCTACCGAAACTAAGGGGCGTATTTGATTTGGAGAAAGGCTCTACCAAAATCGACATGCAATTTCTGTAAGATATTGAGCTATAAGTAATTTGTGGAGACGCTCTTAATAGATAAACACTTGAATTCATAGACTTTCAAGATCCTGTTAGGTGTGTACCTAAAGAAGGGCTCCTAAAAGTAAATAATTCTGGATGATTAATACTTATGAGCAAAGAAGATGAAGAATTAATCAAGGAAAAAGTTTTAAGAGGATTTAATTTGTTAGAAGGGAAAGAAATCCCTAATGTTCTGACCATACGGACCTACTTTTCTCCGGTAGAGGCGGCAGAGTCTGAATTTAAAGAAGTACTACAGATAGATTCGCAAAACTATGATGCTTTAGTAGGGCTAGGACGATGCTGCTCTTATGATCCTCAAAAATATGATTATGCCATTTCAGTATTTGAACAAGCCATCAAAGTTAAACCATTTGAAGCTACTGCACACTACTATCTAGGTTCATTGTTTTTGCGGATGGGAGAAAGAAAACTAACAGAAGAATTTTTTGAGAAGGCTATAAACTATTTTCAAAAGGCTGATAAATTAGATTATAAACCTAAGACACCTCTATACAATAATTTGGGAACCGCCTTATTTAGAATAGAAAAATATGAAGAAGCCATCTTTTATTTTGAGAATGCTGCCAAATATGCAGAGGAAGAGAAAAGGTGGCTACCTTCTATATTCTTTTTAGCTGCTGAAGCTTGCGAAAAATTGAGCAGAAATTTGGACGCAATAAGGTGGTATAAACTATCTATACGTCCTGGATTGGGTATACCAGGACACAAGAAACAGGTAAATGCAAAAATAAGACAGTTGAAAAAGATTCGAGAACAAAAAGATACTAAAGATTAGCTGATGGATAATGGGAGAAGATGTTTACATAGTTGGGCCATCTGATAAAAACAGACTTATGTTTATTATCAACTAGCAGAATGCTGAGACTCGTACAGAATTTGAATATGACAATTACAATGGAGGACTGAATAGAAGCCTATTAGATCGACCATTTGCGTTTGGCGATACCAGCAGGGCAAGCGGTTATGGAACAGATCGTATCTTGCGAGGCAATTTGACAAGGGTCATTAATGGAGCGAATGGCTCACAACCTGCACTACTCACTTCCATTATGATATTGCTAGTAATATCGTAAAGATACTTAGTCCATTGGCTAATTCGGTAAACTCTCTACATTCCCAGAGCATCGATTATGCGTCACAGATTAACTTTGCTTATCTTAGATCAACTACACAACAGGTGATCAAACTGATCAAGCGAAACCTGCCTATGGTAAATTGAAAATTATTGTGGCAGTTTGTCAGCTTATCATTTGGCTTTGGGAGTGCAATTCTCAATGTACTACTCGTTTACATTGCCAATTTTCTTCAGTTTGCCCTTAACGACAGCTTGAAAAACTAATCAAATTTCTCGAATTCCATTGTGATGAAAAAGATCTATTCCGATCGGCAATTTATCTGGCTGGTATAAAGCTTAAAATTTTTCTCACC
>JBFLVQ010000127.1:0-17153 GCA_040758525.1 Acidobacteriota bacterium | reverse complement strand
GTCAAGATGCGGAAAGCCTATTGCCGGATAGTGACTTTTCACAATGGTAAGAAGAGATTTTCGAGCTGTTTCAAACTGAAATAGATTTGAAAAGTAGGCGAAAAAAATAGGAATCGCCCGGATAGGCCGGGCGATTATATGAGCGTAGAGTTGCTGAAGCGATCTATCAGCCTGGCAATAAAACACTCGGCCATAGGATGGCCAAATTAATCTTTGCGCACGCGTTTACGTTCTTTAACTGGCGGCGGCGCAACCTCTGGTTGAGGCTGAGGCTCAGGTTGTTTGACTTCTGGCGCAGGGGTAGGCTCAGGAGCCGGCTGCGGAGGAGTCTCGACTACTGGTTTCTCTTCTTCAACAACCTTTGTGGTGACTTTTAGTTCACTGGTCTGTACGGTCTGCATAACGCAATCGCTATTAACCTCATCAGTAGCTACTGCAGCAACGACGATATAATCGTCTAAGCCTGGTACGACGATCTCGCGCAGGACTGGTTTAGCAGGATTCTCTTCATCAAAGACCAGCTTCGGGTATTTAGTATCTTGGCGACCAGCGACAAGCTGCCGACGCACCGTATGCAATAAGGCAATCGACTCAAATTCGTCACGACAGGAGATCGAGAGTAGGTTTTGGCTCTTTACCCCCATGTCGCGAATCACATACTCGCCCGGCGGGATTGTTACTCCAGCCGCATCGATCTCATATGGCAAATTGATCGTGAAGAGTGCCCGGCCCAAAGGATTATGGACAGAGCCTTGTCCGTATGCATTTGGTATATGCCAGACCAACATTATGGCCAGCACGAGAGACCCAAACAAGACTATTCTTCTCATTTGCACTTAACCTCCTACGCGGAAGCTCAGAGCAACTTATATACCGTGTCACGATAGCAATAGTTAACCATCCCTAGATATTCTCTGATCGGTTCGACAAACCATCTATTAGCGGTTAATTTACCCATTTTTATGAGAAATTTTCTATCTTTATATCAAGAAGCGTACTGTACATTATTTGTACAGCCAGTTGCTCGAAATTAGTACAATATTTCCAATATTTTGCCCTCTAACCTAGCTACTTGTAAGAGTGCTTAGCGATAGGAATGAAGTTTGCTCGACATTAATACACATAAACAGGGAAGCTCAATTAATGGGATAGGACATCAGTTTATGTGGGCAAGAATGATATTAGCAGCAGTGCTTATCTGGGGAATATTAGCAGTACCACTGGTGGCGATAAGTGCACCACAACAACGCACAGGCGTACGGCGCAAGCGACCCCCTACACGCTCACGTCCACAACAAACAAAACCTGCCACGCCGCCAGCCGTAGCTACACCAACTGCACCACGTGTAATAGAGATACCAAGTGATAGATTGCTGCCGGCGCCTACATCATTACCCAACGGTCATGCTGCTTTCCATGATGTTGGGCATCGTTGCGCAATCATCTTTACTCCAGATCTAGCTGGCGAGGCTAATCGAACCTTCTATCAAGCATTAGGTTTTCTCTACTTAGAGCATGCCAATTGGAAGGTCGTGCTTGAAGAACTTATTGCCTACAATAGCGCGCATAGAGATAAGCCAATTACCCGAGTATTACTAGAAACACATGGCAATTGGGGCAATGGATTAAAACTGCAGGATGGCAAGGAGGAGCAAGCCAATCGTTCTTACATCTCATTAGGCGCACTACAGGAGCAGTTGGAAGGATCTGGTGTCGAGCAGTGTATAATTTCTGCCTGTAACTCAGGTCGTCTATATCGACCAGAGATCTATCGTAGACTCTCTACTACCGGTCTACTTCCAGCTAATTTTGGGATAATCAATGCTAGTCGCAACTATAAACCTTCACCTACTGCGGTTAAGATACTACGTCGTGAAGAGAGTCGCTATGAAGCGCTTACCCCACTGTTTATCTCCGAATTACCAAAACCGTTGCGCCGTCATATAGGTGGTGATGGCCAAGCCCAGTTTATTGTCTCTGATCTATTCCTTGAATATGTGCTCAACGATCCCAATCTAAAGCTGATCGAGACTGGATTTGTCCGTCAAGTCTCAATTCGTGACTATTCCGTAGACCGTAGCGAGGCGCTGATTTTGCGCTTCCTACAGATGCTTGAACAGATTGCCAGTATTGAGAAGGATGGAGAACAACTCGCCGATAGAGAGAATCAACCCTTATCCGGTTTAGAAGGTGATAAAGCTAAAAAAGGCGAATAGCGCAGATCCTAAAGGTTCTTACTTAGGTGGCAGATTCATACTCTTCAAGTGTTATCCAGCGGAAGGAGATCTTTAAACTCTCATCCTGTATGTGCTCGCCATCGATAGCTTCGATCTCGAAGCGCAAAGTATCAAAGAGTTCAAACCCCCGTTCACTAATATAACGGTCAAGTAGGCTGATGAACGCTGGGGAATTGAAGAGTACATGTAATTCTTCGAGCTTCTCATTGTTCTGCTCTGGTAGGAAAATAATCACCCGATTGGGTACATAGGTGGTATTGCCAAGCCAGATGAAAGAGTTTTTTGCTAGATCATCAGCGATCTGTTGAACAATACGCGCAGGCTGAAGATCATTGTAATTTAAATGGAGACTAGTTCTCAGCGCGTTGGCAAGCAACCGCTCCATTTCCGTTAAAATCTGCTCTGCATTACTTACCATAAATCTTGCGCCCATAGCACACACTATAGCACCTAAAGTTTTCTAGTTAGACGGGTACGTGCAAGGCCTGTTAGCGACTTGCGCCCGCCATATTCTTGTAGGCGTTTCCTGAGAGTATTGCGATGGATACGTAATTCGGCAGAAGCTTTGCTAAGGTTTCCGTGATGACGCTCCATAACCCGCAGGATGAACTGTTTTTCAAACTCGGCAATTGCATCCTCAAATAGGATGCCCGTTTTTATCATTTCGTTGATTAAACTTTCTAGGATAGCTCTCATATCTTAAAACCAACGTTCACTCTTTTCACGCGCTACCCAAACCTGTTTGTATAACTGACGCGCCCGCCGCTCCACTGCTACCATATGCTTGTCATCATGGGTCGGCTCATGATGCGAGATAATAAGCAACTTTACATCCGCAGCAGCAGCTAGTTTGACTCCTTCCTCCCAAGTGCTATGACCCCAACCCTGCTTAGTAGCATACTCTGCTTCTGAGAAGGGTGAATCGTAGATCATTGCATCCACTCCATGAACAAACTCTATCAGAGGTTCATCACGATAACTGAAGTGTTCGTAATCGCTGATATAAGCAATGGAGCTACCGCGGTATTCGATACGATAACCAAGCGCATCGAAAGGATGATTGAGACGATGTGTGCAAACCATTGCCTCACCAAATTTGAGTCTTTGACCTGGTTGGATTGTATGGAATTTCAGTTTTGCCTGCATTGCTGCTAATGAATAGCAAGAGTAGGGAAATGACATATAGCCTTGTAAAATACGGCGTGGCGAGAGGCTTTGCTTGCGCTCACCATAGATGTCCAGCTCATTACCAGCAACATAAGCAGGCAAAAAGAATGGAAAACCAAAGATGTGATCACAATGATAATGGGTTAAAAAGATGCGTGCACGTACAGGTGGCGACTGCATTAAAGCTATCCCCAATTCACGCATGCCACTACCTGCGTCAAAAATAAATAGCTGGTTGCCACAACCTATCTCAATGCAGGAGGTGTTACCGCCAAATCGCTTAGTCTGTGGCCCAGGCGTCGGCAGGCTACCCCGTACCCCCCACAACTTTACACGAATGTTTGTCTTCGCGTCTCTGTTACTAATCATGGTTACGGTTTCAGCCAGCAATCAACGTAAGAGGACGTGCTCGAAACAGTTTTACGAGACCTGAGTGACCAAAAACTCCTCCGAAAATTTACTACTTACTTTTATCAAAATAGCATGGAATACACCCTTTTGGCTTGCCATTTTTCCTTCTAATATCTTTACGATAATAGACGTTTACGTTACTAATTTCTTACTATCCTACAGTAGTAGTGATTATGGATATGAATAATCTTGACAGAGATCTTAGCGCAGGATATAAGGAGAATCTGTGTGTAGTAGCTAAATTCTTCTATACCGTATATTTACCTAACAGGGGAGTATGGCGACGGCAGAGCCGTTACACTTATTATCGGCAGCAGATCTGCTAGTACACTGCGGTAGCACAGATGATCCTGCCGCTTGGAACGAGTTTGTAAACCGCTTTCATCGTCGCATCTTACTTTACGTGTTACGAGAAGTACGCACATTAGGATGGATGGCAGACGAAGCAGAAATTGTACGTGATCTCGCTCAAGAGATCTATCTACGTCTATTAGCCAATGATCGTCGGGCATTGCGAGAGTTTCGTGGTAATAATGAGCCGGCTGTACTTGCCTACTTGATCTGTGTAGTACGCAGTGTAGTTTCTGATCATATGCGACGACAAACGAGCCAGAAGCGAGCAGTTGCGCTGGTTTCGCTGGATCATGGATGCAAAGAGGATCAGCATGAAATAACGCTGGCAGATATCCTACCCGCAAGCGATCAAATTTCTCCCGATCGTATGCTCAATGAACGTATGGCGCCGCAGCGATTACAAGAATTGTTAATGTCAGTATTAACTGGTTCAAATGCTGCTCGGGATGCGGTAGTATTTCAATTACATGTAGTTAATGGCCTGTCTGCACGTGAGATTGCAGAACTGCCAGCCTTTCAGATGACGCTTAGCAATGTTGAGGCCGTGATACGGCGCACACGTGAGCGTTTGCGTAGTGTTTTAAGCAGCTCGGATCCTTCCCAACTGTCGGTTTAAATGGGTTTCTTACGTCTCTTAAATAGTAGTTATCAGAGGTCTGGATAGATGGAAATGCCAGATACTAGTTGGCCGTTGTGCGAGGCAGAATCGGAAACACTTGACTACCTAGCTGGCCAGGCTGTGCCAGCGGAGCGGGAGCGCATTGAGGTGCATATTGCCCAATGTCATAGATGCCGGCAAACGATCACTGCTCTTGCCCACCTTGCCAAAGATGAATCAGCCGAAGAGACCAAACTGATCAACAGTATTTATGATCAAACGGCACAAGCGGCACGTGCCTTAGGGGTAAAACCACATGTTCAGGTTGCATCATTTCAACGACAGCCAAGTGCGTCATTAGTAACAAGAAAATGGTTGGCGCTGGCTGCCTCATTGATCATATTACTGATCATTGGTGTGGTAGCACTGACGATCTGGCATGAGCGGAGCGCTACTAATGCAGAGCTGGCTACTGGGATGAGATTATTACGTGAGGCTACCCAGAAGAGACGTCCGATCAGATTGCGTATTACCAAATTGGATTATGCTCCCTATTCAACAGTACGTGGCAGCAATGAGCCAGACTTAGATCAGCGCCTATCAGCAGCACAAGGTCAATTTGAGGCTATCTTAAGTAAGAACTCTAACTCTGTTGCCGCTAGACAGGCGCTTGGGCGTGTCTTGATAGCCAAGCTTGATTACCAGCCTGCGATTACTGAACTGGAGAAAGCCCAAACCGCCCAGCCTAATGATGCTGCGATTCTGACAGATCTGGCTGCTGCCTATGCTGCTCGTGCGGCTACTGGAGATCTGTATGTAGCAATAAAATATTTGAATCGTGCACTGGAACTTGAGCCAACATGTTTAGAAGCACTCTTTAACCGAGCATTGGTTTATCAACAATTGGAGAGATATGATGCTGCCCGCACGGACTGGCAGCGTTACCTAGCTGCCGATCCATCTTCACTATGGGCCGAGGATGTGCGTCATTACTTGGCAGAAGTCGAATAAGCAATCTATTATTAGATTTTAAAATATTGCTATGCTATTGTAATGGTCCTGCCGGAATCTTCATAGCTAGCTTGAGATTCTCGTGTTTTCCCCAATGATCCAATTTTCTAAAAGTAATAGATTAAGGCCGCATTAAATTTGTGCGAAAAGGCGGAAAGGTTATATGAGAGCACATAGACGGTCGATCTATTCCATAGTGTTAATGGCAACCATTCTGTTATCTCAGCAACTCTATCCTTTATCAACAATGGCAGCGGTAAAACCGCGTGTGGGAAAGCCGGACTCAGCTTCATTAATCTCTGATTTGCGGAAACAGATGATAGCAGAGTTAAAGAGCAGTAAGGAGACAAAGCGTATTAATGCCCTCAAGGTTCTCACCAAGATTCCTAGCAGTACCAACAATGAGAAGGTCGCCATTAGCACAATGCTGGATGATTCTAGTAGTAGCGTAGTAATGGAAGCATTAAATTATTTCGAGAAGCACCCTAGCGCTACTGCTCTACCAAAGATTTGGCGCAAATGGCAAGAGACCTTCCCCCTGCTATTACAACAACACGAAGGTAATCAGATATCTTGGCAGGCTAATAAATTAATGCAAGTTATTTTTGCCCACTACAACTTGCCGTCATTTATTAATGTAAAGGCAGACTTCATTAATGATCTACATTTAATCGCGCAATATCAGGTAAAAACTCCTTGGCAATACTATGGTAACCCAGGTTGGTTGGCTATTTCACTGTTGATCGTGCTAGGTGAAGCCAAGCAGCAAGACTTTCCCTACGAATCCTATAATCCTAATATGTTGAACTATTTCTATCGTAATGGTGAGCAGTTAAAAACCCCTGTTTGGTCAGATGCGCAGGCCTGGACTATCTTTCAAGAAGCTGTTAATGCACTTGCTGACAATACTGATGGGATGGAGAGTAAAGAAGCTTTATTAAAGTGGGTTCAATCAGTAAGTCTACTAGCTGAACATAATTCACGCCAAGTGTTTCCATTTCTACTTAACTGGGTGGAGAGTGTTAAGCAGAAAGATGATGTTAATAACTTGCAATGGAGTACGGCAATATATGCAATTAGTAGATTAGCAGTACCATCAGACGCAGGACAATTACTGGAATTATGGAAACAGACTTCAGATCAAAAGAGGGCTTATGATATCGCCTGGATCTTAGGGAAGCTAGCGGCTACTCAAGAGTTGGCATTACAACTTGATCATTCAGAGGCTTGGCGACGTGAGCAGGTAGCACTAATTCTCTATGGACATAGTGAACGGCTTACCTTGGAACAGGCAGGCAAGATTCTTGCCACTCGACAGCTATGTCGTTACCAACAACTCTGGCTTATCACTAGGGTAGTACGCGCAACTCATCCAACCGCTGATGAACTAGCGACATTTCTCTCCAAAAATAATGTTATTCCTTCACCAGAGCTCTTATACGAGTTGCGTAATGCTAGTAGTGAGTGGGTAGCAGAGCAAATTCATGCGATACTGACTGATGCTACATCAGATGAACATGATCGTGCTCGACTAATAGCAATGTTAACAGATTTCAATATGCCAAATCGCGATCAGCTTATCGAGATTGGACTGGCTGATGCTTCTGCAGAGGTACGTGCTGCTGCCTTGTCTACTCTTTCTCGCCTCAATCAATCTAAGGCTCTCAATGCCGCTCAACAACTCAAGAATGATAAAGAGAGATCAGTGCTATATGTCTTACAGAGATTGTCAGGCATTGCCGAAACAGATCTACAACTTTCTGAAAATCTTAACAGGTTTGCAGAAGAGACCCTATACAGTGATGAACTCTCATTAGCCGTGGAATGGATCTTAGAATTAGGAGAAGCTCGTGATGTAAGAGCAGTAACAGGACTGATACAGATACTAGCCAATAGTAATGAGCCACAACTGCGCACGGTGGCGGCACAAGCATTGGGAGGTATTGCAATAAAGAATGATCAGCGTATTTTGACGGTACTCCGTGGAGCACTTTCTGATAATAATGAGAGTGTCAAATTAGCTGTGATACAGGCGCTTGGTAGACTTGGTGATAAAGAAGATGCCACCAACCTAATACCCTATCTCTATCAAGAGATCTATACTGAAGCGGTAGTAACAGCAATAGTTCAGGTCTATCTTTCACAAAACTCTGCTCAGGCTGATATTAGCGAGCTTAACCAAGTTATTGATGCATTGCCTTGGATCGCACGCACAATCGATTCATCGGTCTGCTTCTATGCGCTAGCTAGAACTGGTCGAGCCGACTTAATTCCAAAAATTGTCGAAGCAGCTTTTGCTGCTGGAGAAGATGAAGAGATAGATGCAGCGGCAACGGCACTAGCAACATTAGATAAAAAGCAATCTCTGCGCTTGCTACAGTCAATAGCCTCTTCTGGTAGTGCAGATGAACGCTACAATGCGATACGACTATTAAACTCTATCTCTCTACGTGATATCAGTAATCTCAATATGCTTATTGAAGCACTCTCCTATCAAGATGATTCTGTACAAGAAGAATCTTTACATGCGCTAGCAATACTACGTGATCGGCGAGCCGTCACTGCAATTAAAAAGCTCTTAAAAAAAGCAGATACAAGCAGTTCAGTGCGTGAAGCCGCTTATGAAGCGCTACTTTTTATTGAACCAGAAAGTGTTGCTTTTGAGGGGAATCTGGATCGATTAGGGGATGTAGGTAGATTAATGGCAGTCTATAGTCTTAGCCGTGTTAATGGACCAATGCGGAGAAAAGCGCAACTACAACTGTTAAAGAGTTATTATAGCGATGAAAATATCTGGCAGCGTGGTATTGCTGCTGCTGGACTGATCCAGATGGGTGATGAGCAGGCTAGCAACTATCTGTTAGATCTAGCCCCAGAAGCACAATGTATCTGTCAAATGGTAGTGCTTCTATATCCATTGGGCAATATTGCTAATGAAAGAGGCGCTGCTTTACAAGCTATGGTAAAGAAGATTGATGAGAAAGGCGAAGGCTGGAGAGAAATACAACCCATCGTCAGATCGTTTAGCAGGATTGTACAGGCATTAGCAGGTGATCCAGAAGCTTCCCAAGCATTGCTCGATAACCTCTCTAGTGATAATCTCCGTGATGAAACTGAAGAAGTGGTTACTGCTTTTGAAATTCTTACACTGGGTGCCCGTCCTGCGCCTAGTGTAGTAGAGTCGCTGCTTAACATTGTTAATAGGGGAGAGACAAAGCCAAACTATAATTTTGTTAGTGGCGCTGCTGTAATGGCATTGGGCGATTTAGGTGATACACGTGCGCTACCAGCACTGCGACGGGCACGATTATCAATCGATCCATTGATCTCTTTTTACGCTGCTAATGCAATGTATAAACTTGCAGATATAGACTGGACACTAGAGTTGCTCGCTTCTCGTGTGCCTCAACTAGCAACGGCAGGCATCTATATAAGTGAACGTTTCTCTGATGCCGCTGTCACCGAAGCGTTAATCAAGAACCTTTCTCATGTTGATTGGCGAGTGCGTGGATATGCTGCTTATATGCTTGGTCGTAGATTAGCTGGTAGACCCGGTCAACTTCAGGCAGAAACAAAGCTCAGTGCATTAGCGGTTAAAGATAACAGTTTACAAGTAAGAGATGAGGCACGCGCCGCATTAAAACATATTGCCAATCCCAAAATGTATGCAGAGACCTATTTCGAGGCAGGATTATTGCTCGAATGGGTAGGATTGGCAAAGACTGGTTTTGATGATCTACTCCCTTTCCATAAGTTTTTACAACGGTTTCAATCTCTCGCTGGTGTAGCACGTCCAATACTTCCTGCATTGCGTAGTGTGGCACGTGGACAGGCTCGTCTATATACCGAGCATGGCGAATCTGCACTAGAGACACTATATATAGAGTTTGTAGAAAGGGCGCTTACATTGCACCTATTAGGAGAAGCACGCCCTTATGATGCTTTTGCTATTACCGCAGAATGGGCAGCCCAGACTAATCTGCAAGGTACTCCTTTTGAAGAGGCAAAGTATGCGGCACTCTCAGTACTGCTAGGAGAGTTGGGCGATGAACGTGGATTACAACTATTACAAACAGCACGGCAAGGTTCACGAGAATGGTTGGTGCGTTATCTTATCGATATAGGTGAAGAGAAGATTGCTGCTGCCTATCAGCGGCGCAAAGAGAGTGCTGTGCTAATTAAGTCAAAGAATCCAACACAACAAGAGATCACTGCAGCACTAGGAGGGTGGGCAGATCAATCTTCACTCAATACACGAGTTCAGTTGCAGTTTACCGATCTACGCAAGGGTAAATCTTATTTAGGGGAAGGTCGTCTGTTATGGGAGGGCTTCGAACGCTTGCGATTACGTGTCTATTCGCCAATGGGTACTACCATTGCTGACCTTGCTCTTAAGGATGCAACAATGGAACTGGCAATCTATTATCCAGTTGCGCAACGACGTCTGCTGCGTGGCACTATACCTATGTCACAACGACCCTCGGAAGATTTTACTAGACGTGCTGGTGCATTTGCTGCACTACGCCCAGAGCATCTGCTCTCGGCATTACGTGCAACTAACCTGACTTACCGAGAGATAAAGAATGTTGCCAACAATATTGTCGAGCTGGCTGTTGAACCAACAGATAGATCAACCGCTTTGCAAGAGCGGTTGATCTTACAGCGTAATGATCTAGAGTGGCAGTTGCTCAGTCGAGAGTGGCGTGATAGTAAAAGCCGACTGGTCATGCGAGTAAGCTATCATAAACCTTTTAAGGCTGTGAGTAGACACGGTGTTCTCGGCTGGTGCGGAGAAGTTTTAATAGAACGTCCGCAGGATGGTTATCAACTGAAACTGAAGTTGCCTCAAAATGAGATGAAGATGGCAGAAAAGTTGCCAGACAATGCTTTTCAACTCAACCTCAACAATAGCTTGCCAATAATAACACTACAATGAGTCAAGCTGTAACATTGCGGTATATTGTTTGCTGCTTTAATAATTGATGATCCAAAGAACAGCTAGGGGGTGAGTAATGGACAACAATTATCTCATTGAAGTATTGAATGATTTGCTCGAGGTCTGCATTATCAGTGAAGAAAAGCTGCGGCAAGCAAGCTATTATATTAATAGTCGGGAATTGCAACGACTATTTAATGAAGAGAGTTATCAACGTGGGCTGCTAGTAAGTGAGTTGCAAGCAGAAGTAGCTCATTTGGACGGTACGCCGGTATCACAGGGCACGATTGCTGGTTCGTTGCCAGATAACTGGCTCAATATCAGAACCGAGTTTCAGGGTAGTGATGAAAATATTTTGTCTCGTGTGGAGGAGAGTGAGAACTTAGTTTCCAGTCTCTTTAAGAGAATATTGCAACTACCCTTGCCATCCTATTTAAGATCTGTTTTAGAGCAGAAAAGCGCACAGATTAATAGCGCTTTAGCACGTATACAAGCATTTCGTGATCGTCAACTCCCCCGCTACAAGACGGCATAAAATCGAGCTTGGTAGAGAGCACCAATAATAAAATAATAATTATCGACTCTCCTGTTAACCTCTGTAATTTTGTCTATCTAGATCCCACAATAATGTTTATGGTTAGAATACTCTCTGGCCGATAGCGCAAATTTTCCGGTTCTATGACGGGTTTAAATGATTTATTACGCGTTATCGATTAAAAGGAGATTACTTTTTCGATTGAAATCATAGGAGGAGAAAGATGAAGCCAATAAGCGGAGTTTTAGTCAAGTTTGCCCTGAGAGTTGGTGCAATCATAGCAATCAGTCTATTAACCTATTCCCCTGCCACAATAGTAAAGGCTGCAGGAAATATGCAGGATGGTAATGGTAGCGGGTCGGAAAGCATCGCTGCAAAACAGGAGTTAACGATATCAGCAATCATTCAGCAAGCAGATCTAGCAAATGGAAAGATTAAACTCTTCAACCGTGACATTACTGTGGATGCAAACACCAGAGTGTTCAACAAGAGAAATCATGAAACGGCATTTACTGCTTTGAAAGCAGGACAGAGAGTAGTAGCCCAGGTAGAGAATCGTGCTGGTGAGCTAGTAGCAGTAAGAGTATCTCAAGTAAAGCGCGATTTTGCTCTCGGCCTTAGTGGTATTATAACAGCTAGAGAAGAAAACATTATCAAACTAGCAGACAGTTTTGCCATTGATGTAACCAATGTGCTGGCATCACAGGCTATCGATAACCTAGCTGTAGGTATGGAAGTCAATATTGGTTTACGTGATGACGCGGCATCTGGAGACATACTATTGTCTGCTCAAACCGGTGCACTTATTGTTACTACTCGATTAGTTGGTATGCTTCAGAGTGTCAATGCAAGCGCACAAACCATTTCAGTTCTTAACCAAACCGTCACCCTTAACAACCGCACACAAATATTTATCTTTGGTGCTACCAAGGGCTCGACAATACAGCAACTGCAGGTGGGTACATCGGTTTCAGTGAGCGCAGTGCTCACAAATAACGGCTTGTTAGCAAGGGTGGTTTTCCAGAAACAGTAACTGAACGCTCAATTAAATATCTGGCAAATATTTGGCACAGGTCCCTCTTAACCCGGGGTCGCGAGAGAGCGATACCCGGGAATTTTTTTCCTACCTTGATTCTCTACTGCTACGAAGTTTTGTACTGCGACATCTTATTTACAACACTATTCTAAAGAAAAAGAGCGGGCTTAGCATAAATTGGTCTATGTCTATTTTCAAAAAGTGGCTCTTGAAGGTTACTGGTATTATCGATAATTTTGAGCTACTATGAAAAAAGTAATTTTGTTTACCACACTCTGAGGTAGCTTTATTACTTATTTTGTTAGTTACAATGTTTAATGTCGCATATGGTCAAAAAGTAGATATGAATATCGTTATGAAGAATAATGATAGATTGGCTATAGCGAAATTAAACTTTGATGCCAATGGTGAATCAGTTATTACTCTATCAGTAACATCTTCACAAATAGATTGAGTGTTGATAATAGAATCAATCTTGTAGAGAAGAGATGAAAACTACCAAGATCATAAACAGAACAGAGATCTGTAAGAAGATCAAGATTTGGTCTAAACTAAATCTACTCTTCTTTTTCTGCAGACTCTCCCTAGTTAGTATTATGCTGACGATATTGGCAAGCGCTTATACCCCTTTCCAATTGTCAGCGACACCACATGTGGAAGCCGCATTGGTTTCAGAAGTTGAATCGATCCAACCGGGTAAACCTTTTGCGTTGGCGCTACGACTTAAAATGGAAGAGCAATGGCATACCTATTGGCGCAATCCTGGTGATGCAGGTCTAGCGACATCAGTGAAATGGCAATTGCCCGAAGGTTTTCAAGCCAGTCCCATACAATGGCCATACCCTCATAAGTTTGGTGAAGTTCCGGTAATAAGTTTTGGCTATGATAAAGAAGTACTACTAATTAGTGAATTGCAGCCACCGCCATCACTCAAACCAGGAACATCTATTTCCTTAGCGATCTCGGCAAATTGGCTGGTTTGTAAAGAAGAATGCCTACCAGGACGTGGTGAATGGAAACTTACCTTATTGGTAAAAGAGGAGACTCCTAAACTTAATGCTAACTGGGCAGATCGTTTTGCTGCCATGCGTGCTAAACTTCCTATCAGCTCTTCGGAATGGAAGATTAGCACTAAACTGGCTAGTGAAAGTGTAGTTATTGGTATCTCTCCTCCCAGCAGTTTTCCTGGCACTCTTAATGAGGTATTATTCTTTCCTTATGAGGCTGGAATTGTCGATTACTCCTGTGAGCAGAAACTTAGTAAAGAGGGTAGTCAATACATTCTGGAGATGAAAAAATCACCTTTTTTTAATAAACCGCCGGCCCGTCTGAGGGGCATACTCTATTTGCCACAGGGTTGGCGTGGCAACGGCTCAGCTCGAGCCTTAGAAGTAGATGTGCCGTTTTCCAACTAAATTTCCTGGGATTAGATTAAAACGCTCAAGATAATAATTGCAAAAGGAGTTAAAAATGAGAAAAGTTTTCTGCATAGCGGTAACAAGCTTTCTGCTTATTACCGGAGCTTTCTTGGCGACCAAGGCATCCGAGACATCTACCGGTAATCCCGCACCGAATTTCACTTTGACCGACTCGAACGGGAAAACCCACACGCTTGCCTCGCTCAAGGGTAAGTTCGTAGTGATGGAATGGGTGAATTACGACTGTCCATTCGTAAGAAAACATTACGATAGTGGCAATATGCAAAAACTTCAGAAGGCCTATACAGCCAAAGGCGTAGTCTGGCTTTCGATAAATTCTTCAGCAGCAGGCAAACAGGGCAATTTCCCTGCCGAGAGGGTAAACGAACTGATCAAAGAGAGAAGTGCTTCACCCAGTGCCTATCTGATGGATCCTGATGGAACGGTGGGGAAACTTTTCGGTGCACGTAATACTCCACATATGTTTATCATCGATAAGCAAGGCCAGATCATCTATAGTGGAGCAATTGATGATAAGCCATCTGCTAATAAAGCTGATGTTGAGGCAGCAACAAATTACGTAAGTCAGGCATTAGAAGAGGCACTGGTAGGGAAACCTATTTCCGTACCGACCACACAGCCTTATGGTTGTTCTGTCAAATATTAAAATGATTCTGTGTGAACACTAACAGGGCAGCTATTATCAAGGCTGCCCTTAATTCCCACTAAATCGACGCGATCAATACCAATTCCTAATACCAAATAATATTGGAGATAGATAATCATGCCGGCGATCAACATTAATGGCGTAGAACTCTCTTATAGAGAATATGGCAATGCTGCCAAACCCACCATTGTATTTACGCATAGCCTGATTTGGGATGGCACGATGTTTGAGGATCTAATTGCTCAACTGTCACAAGATTTCCATATAATCAATATCGATCAGCATGGTCATGGAGCGAGTAGCAGTTATGCTGGGTTAACCCTAGAAGCTATGGCAAAAGATTATGCAGCTATGTTGGATAATCTAGGGTTAGAAGCCGTACACTGGGCTGGTCTTTCCTTAGGTGGAATGGTTGGTATGCGATTAGCATTAGCATACCCTAATAAGGTTCAGTCTTTGATCTTAATGGATACTTCTGCACAACCTGAACCTGCGCAGCAACGTGAATTATATATACAACTGGCGACGGCCTTACGAGCTGGTCAAGCCGCTAGCGTTGTTGATGCCGTGCTAGCATTCTTTTTTGCTCCGACAACTTTTGCCAATAAAAAAGAGTTGGTTGAGCACTATCGTAAAAAGCTTATTGGTTATAATAGCATTGAAGGAATATTTCAGGCCGCATTAGCTGTTTTTAATCGCAATGATATCTCAGATCGTCTTAGCGAGATCTCTGTGCCTGCCCTAATAATAGTTGGTGAACACGATATTGCTACCACTGTGGATCGTTCTGAATTGTTGGCAGCCCGTATACCCAATGCACAACTAGTGATAATTAAAGAGGCTGGGCATATGAGCGCGACAGAACAACCTGGTGCTGTGGCTGCCGCAATAACTAAGTTCCTAACTAAACCGCACTAGACTTATTGATCGCCAAAAGCAGCAATTTCACGTTGTTTACTCTGGTTAAAGAGGTTCGAATTAGGATCATTGAATGGTGAAGTATCGCCCCAGATTACCCCATCACCCCAGATCACCCCATCACCCCAGATCACCCCATCAGGTAGTACAGAACCATCACCCCAAATAACTCCCAATCCCCATTCCGGTTTAGTACCCCAATTATCATCAATGACTAAACGCACATGACCATCGGTAGGATCGGTGTTGCGCACAACACGTGCCGATCTGCTACTAGTAGCCGTAGCAGTACTGGCTAACGCGGCAGGAATATCGAGTAGGCCAGCACCGACGGTAAGAATATCAAACTTTAGTGCAAAGATCTTTTTTGATGAAGCCATCAGTCTCAACTTTACCGTATGGTTGTTAAGTGTAGGTGATTTTTGTAGCATCAACAGTGCAGCTGCTGAGACTAGCGGCGCTGCCATAGAGGTGCCGCTTAAGGTAAAATACTTCTTTTCTGTTTTGGGTTTAGTCAGGTAGTAGGAAGAATCGACCAGATTATCGGCAAAAAATGGATCATTGCCTAAGCTAGAATTCTCTGCAAATAACGATTTAACTCGATTTCCCGGCGCCACAATATCAGGTTTAACAAAGTGATCAAAAAGCGTAGGGCCACGAGAACTATATGTAGTAATCGTATCGTCACTGGTGTTAGGAGTACCTTGAGAGTTTGTTGCACCTACCGTGATTGCATGTGGCGAATTACCAGGAGATGTTATCAAGCCATAATCGCCTAAGGGAGCAGAGCCCAAGTTACCACCAGCAACTACTACAACAATACCAGCATTCCAGGCACGTTCAACTGCCTGGCAGAGTGGATCATCCTGATAAGTTCCTAGTACACCCGTGCCGAGTGATAGATTAATCACTCTAATGTTATACATATTCCGCAGTGCAATGGCACGATCAATTGCGACAATGGCGGCACTCTCCTGGCCATTTCCTTGTGCATTGAGAACACGTAGATTGACAATATTGGCACGCGGGGCTATTCCCTTAATGGTTCGATAGCTGTGTGGACCACTTGATGCCGATCCATCTCCCGCAATAATACCGGCTACGTGTGTGCCATGACCAAATAGATCATTGGTGGTAGACTCGCCACTAACAAAATTTTCTGAATAGATCACACGGCTCTTGCCGCCATTGCCTTGACCAGACTTATTGGAACGTAGATCTTCATGTGACCCATTAACACCGCTATCAATAATCGCGACTGCGATATTACTACCATCAAGGCCATAAGATTGTTGGGCAATATCTCCCCCAACCACAGTGCGACTGATATCCATAGCAGGATAAATATCGCGATCAGGAACTACTAATCTCACTTCTGGGTTTTGTGCGAGAGCGAGCAATGCGCTTAACGAGAGTTCTGCTGCGAAGCCTTTAACTGCATTGAACTCCAGCTCCATTTTCCCGCCCATTTGAGATATTTGTTGCGTCAAAGGCAACGAAGGCTTTGAGTAAGTCAACACAATAACAGCATGCTTGCTATTTTTGTCATTGGTCTGCAAGCGTTCTATTAGTGCGGATGAGATCTTAGCAGTTGTATGGGCGGCTATTTTCTTATTGTATTGAAGCCAAGAAGTTGATGATACTGGTAGCAGGGGGAACAAGAGTAAGAGGATTCCAAAGATAACGAAAGATCTTCTTTTCATAATTACATGCCTCGGTCAAGCGCAGTTGCTGATTTCTGCTAGCATTGACCAGTAATGTGAAATCAAGGTTTAGCTCGATGCTTCAATCCGGTTTACTAAGAATAGAACTCTCTTTTGAAATATTTAGAGGGTCCTCGTTGAGCTAGTTATGTTTTTAATTAT
>JBFLVQ010000126.1:0-17232 GCA_040758525.1 Acidobacteriota bacterium | reverse complement strand
TGACTCTCCCGTATTTTTGATGATCTATATCTCGATCATCAAAAATACGGGAGAGTCAGAAAATGGGGAGTACCTCAACACCAACACGAATAGCAATTTTTGTTCGTTACTATCCAACTCACTGCTGCGTCCTGCACCGGCTTTACGTTTACGGTTTTTTCCTTTCTGTGTTTTGTTTGCTGGGTTCTTTCGCTCATATGCTCGGATGAATGCTGGTAGTAACTTTTCAAACTCTTCAATGGTTAGTCCTGTCAGTGCTAAAAACTGCTTCTTGTTCTTCTTAATCTCTTCATATTTAAGCATCTTATCACTCTATCATTATTTCAAATAATGTCTATTTTGTATACGCATGACTAATCAATTGGTTGCACATTTGAGACAAGTTTTTGTACACACAACTTAGCTATTATAGTGGTAAGGAATAGTATTGTCATACTTCCAATACCAATGAGGGTGTAATCTGTAGATCTGGTTACCTAACAAACTGCAGCAGTATGCTTGTTTACTCAAGCTTATTGTGCGATAAAGTCAACAATAATGTGGATACGGAATACCATTGTACACTAGCTGTCAGCCAGTTCGCCCTATACCCCTAGCAGCTCATCCATACTGGCTGAGAGGTTAGTAGGCCTTCATCTAAACAGATAGATGCTTTGGCCATATCAATCGATAAGATGAATGGTACGCTACAAGCCAGTATGCAGGCCCTCACTAATCAGATTGGTGCTTTGCAGGAAAGCTTATTGAAGGTGTCTCGTCAGCAAGATTCTATGGAGCGGTCGCTGAATGCATTCATTGTGAGAACTGAATCTTTCTTCTCACAATTCCCTGCTATTGCTGCTCAAGCTGATTCTTTTGCTAAAGCTCTGGAGGTAATCTCGCAGTTTGCACAGACCAATCAGCTCAATAGCCAGATACTAAGTACTCTAAAGAAGCTTAATAATAAGATTGTTAGAGCTACTTCTCAATATAAAACTGTAAACCGGCTGATAAACAACTGTGCTCTTTTTCCTCTTCTTACTCGACACTTATCAGACTCTGATCTTCGTACCTTCTTTTTTCACTTGCATTACTTTCTTTAAGTTTTCAAGTTCACGCCTATATTTCCAATATAGACTAACCCAACTCACAAAAAATCCTACTAGGCCGCCAACCGTTGTAGCTACTACGGCTGCTATTAGAACGAGTATTAAATCTTCGTCGCGAAAAAAGTAGAAGTATGCCAAACATGAAATACCGCCAAGCATAGCTACAAATGGCAACCATATCAATCTAATAGTCGCTTCGCATATTTTCCGCCAAGCTATTAATCTCTGTTCAGCAATGGTAATTTGATCCCTTGGTAATCCAGAAATAGATGCAGCATGTGGCGTTAAATGTTTTGGTACCCTACTTGTAATAATATTCTCTTTATTATCTTCAACTGTCTTATCTTGAACTGAAACTTGTGTTGATAGTCTTTGCCTTACCCGTATTGCTTGATATGGATTAATTGGCAATAATGGTTTACAAATATTATTAGGAGATAATGTGGAGTGTGTTTTATTTTTTACATTTTTTATTTTGAATGTTTTTTTTGTACCTGGTTTAGTAGGCTTAGGGTTTTTTATAACTATATAGAACGGTTCTTTAGTTATATAAGATGAGACACTTTCTACTCTTTGATCTTGTACATAATCTAGTGTCTTAGTAGAAGGTATTACAGTAACTGCTGTTTCAGTTGACGCATCTCTCGGGCTGGATATTATATTAGCAATTTTATTATGAATATGTTGTATAGCATTCCGCATTTCAGTTGCAGAGTGAAACCGGTTAGCTGGATCTTTTTGTAGCGATTTAATAATGACCTCTTGAATTTCTGGAGGAATTGAATGCGGTAATGGCTCAAAACTACCTTCAACAATAGAAATTATTAATGCATTCATAATCACTTGTGAAAAAGGTAGTCGGCCAGTCAACATTTCATAAAATATAACCCCTATTGACCATATATCAGATTGCTTACAACGCTCACCAAAAAAAGCTTCTGGTGACATATATTTAGGTGTTCCTGCAACACTACCAGAGTGAACACTACTTTTAATTAACCTAGCAATACCAAAATCAGCCAAACGCGGTATTTCTCCTTGCAGCATAATGTTGGCTGGTTTTAAATCACGATGAATAATATTCTTTGAATGCAGATGCGCTAGCCCTGCCAACATACCACAAGTCATGGTCATGGCAGTTTCAACAGAAGGTGCCTGTCCATTATAAGATTTTAACCATTTATCTAATGTACCATCAGGAGCATATTCACTAACAATTACAATGCGACCGTCATACTCTTCTGCTTCTATTATTGGGAGAATGTTAGGATGATTTCCTACCGTAGCCCAAAGTTGAGACTCTTGAGCAATAGCTTTTAGATCCTGATTTTGATCAAATGGGATTTTTATAGCTACCTGTGTGGTTGCGAATTTTCCTCTTCGTTCTGCAAGCCAAGCTGTGCAAGAAGAACCTTTACCAAGCTCCGAAACTAAAGTATATGGACCAATCTTATCATTTGGTTGCAGCATAGATACTTTCCAATGCTGAATTTGCTATGATAATGGAAGAAAACTTGGATACCTGCTTGATGTGAGTTAAAGGTTTAGCTTAAACAAGACTATCTCTAGTTTAGCAATATAAGTATTACTTAAGCAGATAAAAAAAACAAGATTGTGCAATTACTTTAGTAAAATTGCTATTATTCTCATTGCTGATAGATCTACCTTTATTGTAGCCTTATCAGGTCAGGTATCATCTTCCTATAGTAATATTGCTTCCCTATATGCTTGATGGAGCGACCGTGTAGCAAGGTGTTGTTAAGCTGGCTGATAGCTGATAATGGTATTGAAATCTCCATCAATATCAACAAAGGCGAATCCCTTTGATTGTCCAGTATCCTTATCTGTGACGATATTGATAGATGTTACTGTGCCAAATTGGGTAAAGAGTTTTTGTAGTTCCTCAGTAGTGGCTCGATAAGGGATATTGCCGACATACAATCGCATAGGATTATTTTCCAAATGGTCATTGATGATGGTATTGCTCGATTGGTAAAGCATATATGAGCATGCTTGTCCAATCAATGGTAGCAATAAATCCTGTGCTTTTCCTCAAAAACCCCTCCCGTCAGAATACAAAACCAATCTAAATTCGTTATTTAGATTAAGTCATGCTATGCAACGCCAGCCTAACAATAATCGGGGCAGAATTGATAGTGGTCGCAAGAGTTGGAGTAGACGAGATTTCGAGTAGTGCTAAACCCCATCACATTGCCATTCTCGTCTCTATAGATTCCTTTAGTAGAAAGATAGGTACGCGTAACACCTGCTGATGTACCAGTATCTTCATAAGTCTTAGTATCCTCCTGTGCTACCACTCTATTTATGGAGTTTTAGATATTGTTTTCAAGAGGATGAAAGCCTCTGCTAATCTAGCACTTATGATAAATATATGTTCCTAAGCCTACACATTAACCGTAAATTTACCATGTAGATCGCTATTTTGAATCCTTTCTCGTCCATTAGCTGTATTATTAATCAGGTTTATTGGGAAGGAAATAAATATGCACTTGACCATGAATATTGATAGAGCAATCAGATTGATTATCACTATCATCATAGCAAGCCTGTTGGTCTTAAACAACTTGGCTAGCAGCCTTGATGTCAACTCGTTTGGTAATCCAGAGCAGGTAACTATTGCCAACTATAATGGTGATGCAATGGAACCAGAGACAACCATTACAAGCTAGCAGCTCAGCCAGCTCGCCCTATGCCCCTACCAGCTCATCCCTACTGGCTGAGAGGTCAGGTAGATCCTCAACTAAACAGATGGATGTTTTGGCTATGTCCATTGATAAGCTAGCTCGTACGCTGCAATCGGGATTGCAGGCCCTTATAGGTCAGATTGGTACTTTGCAAGATAGTTTGTTGAAGGTGTCTCGTTAGCAAGATTCTATGGAGCGGTCGCTGAATGCATTCATTGTGAGAGCTGAATCTTTCTTCTCACAATTCCCTGCTATTGCTGCTCAAGCTGATTCTTTTGCTAAAGCTTTAGAGGTGATCTCGCAGTTCGCCCAGGCCAATCAGTTGAATAATCAGATACTTGCTACGCTGAAGAAACTGAATAATAAAATTGCTAGTAGTATGTCTACTGTTAAAGCTGTCGTGAAAAAGAAAGTCTCCAAAACAAAACACAAATAACATATACTTTAATGGTGAATGGCACAAGCTTGGCACAATGAGATTTTGTGGTAATGAGCGCAGACGAAATCTGGGCTTGCGCTACTATTGTGAGAGCGAACCGCAGCGTCTGCATATTAGTATGAGCCGTGCGCGCAACAGTAAAGGTGAGTGGGAAACTTGGTATCTAATTTCTAATCAGCAGTTTCGTGCCGGTGCAATGGCTAGTGAATATAAAAGAAGATTCGGTTGTGAGGAAGGGTTTCGTGACGCCAAATGGTGGCTGGGATTTTCTCAAGAGCGCATCAAGGATATTAAAGCTTGGTCGAGGATGTTTGCTCTCTTTGCCATCTCATTATTGATCATTGTGACATTGGGATGCCGGCTTTTACTATCTGGAGCAATGGCTCGTTTACTATTGCGCCAAGTTGCTTCTCGTCGTCGTAGCAGATCGGAACTGAGTTTAGTCAGTGCTATGGTTGCTTTGATCCACCTTAATAAAGGGTTGTATCTACACCTTTCTTCTTGCACTAAACTTAATCTGGAGGCGACTTTGTAATATGTGTCCCGACATCAGGCAGAAGCTACAAGATATTGGAATTGTTCCCTTGAAATTTGTCTATAATTTGGCCTTTATTCCTATAGTGACAGAAGAGGGTTAAAGCATCTCATGCTAATTACTATCGCATTTCCAAGAAGGGGCAAGAAATTATGTATACTGCTCTGAAATTTCGCCGTAGCGATATTGCTCAGTTGGTAGCATAATTTCTTGCCGATAAAACAAAAACTTACAGAGTTGTTATACAGAGGACACTCTATATGATCTCTGTGTCTTTGTGGCGCCCTTTCAAATAACCATTAGAAAACTGCTGATAGCGATAGGGGAGTGGGTTCATTGAGAGAATCTGGGCACAGTTTGGGGATTTTTTTCTCGCCACTCCGCCAGCACGCGTTCCTGTGACTCTGTGATTATCTGCTGAAGCAGGCTCTGCTCGGACGGGCTGGCGGCGAGGCGTTTGACTAGCGCGCTCAATCTGTTCTTATCTGCACCGGCCGGCAGTTGCGCCAACGCCTCATTCGCTTCCTTACTGGCAGGATCTTTAATCGCTTTGAGGAGCAGATCGACACATGCGGTCGTCTGGATGCCGGCATCGTTGAGCGAATCGAACAGTTCTTTAGCCGGCGCGGTTTCGATAGTCGCTACTTGTGTGCCGGTCGCGGTTATGCCCTTCGCCAAACTCTCAGCGTGCAACGGCAGCGATTGAAGCAACTGATTAAAATGGTACCCTGCCAGCGTGTAGACAATCTTCCAGGGTGCTGAGCCATCCCCTATGGTATCGGCAACCAACTGATTGACGGCTAACTCATTTTTATCGACAGGCCAGAGGATGTTGCCTTGCGGATCTTTCTGAAAGAGACTCTCCTGCAGATCGTTAGCCCACGTAACGTTCTCTTTAAGGTGGTAGGTGTCATAAACAAAATTCGTGTAGCTGTTTGGTGCGGCAACATTGCCCAGCGTGCTGATATCAGTAGCAAGGCCGATCGATTTGCCCGATCCTTGCTTCCAACTGATCTCCGCTGACACTTTAAGTCCGGCCTGCGCTTCTGCTTTTCCCAAGCAATCGAAATTGACGCTGGGACCAAACATCTTTTTGGCGTTAGTCACGACCTTGACACTATCCTCATGACCGGCATAGCTCTCGAAAGATTGGCCGGCCTTGCCTCCGCCAGCAGCCCAGGCTGTGGAAATAAATGCCTGAGTACCTTTGTCGGCTTTGAACTCAATGACCGAGTGTCTGTTTAAAGCAGCTCTTTCATCGGCATCAAGAACGTAACTGAGCAGAAAGCCAGGTTTCGGATTCCTATAAGGGTTCATCACGTATGGCAGCGCGGTAACGTGCGGCTCGATGAAGAATACTTGTAAGAAACTGAGCGCGCCAGCCGGCGTATTGCCGCCAGCATCGACAAAATCATAGGTATAGCCGGTGCAATCGCCGCCGTAGAAAAAGGCCATTCCGTTAGGCTGAGGCATTAACTGTGTCTTGCCGTTGATCTCAGCGTTTTGGAAAGCAAGGTTTATCTTGTATACGGTTTTTGAGGTGGTGGATTCCTCACGTACTAAACCACCGCCTCCGCCAAAACTCATCTCCGTAGTGGTTTTATACCCTTCCGTTTCCCCCTTGTCCTTGTAGAGGAATTCTAACGACCCATTGATGTCTAACGCGTAATCCTCTTTACTTTCAATAGTAATAGCGGTGCTGCCGATATCAGCGCTAAAGGCCGGTCTGGGATCATATTTTTTATCCAGATTCATGTTCTCGTGCGGAATGGGCGGCGGCCCTTCAATAATCCCCAGCAGCAGCTTCTTGTTCGGTGTTACACGAGCCAGCGCATTACGCCGCATATAGCCGTAATCATCGACCTGATAGTCGAGATTGGGCGTACCTGGTCTGCTCAAGAAAAATATCCTCTTTACTGGCTGCAGTGCGTCGGTCAACTCGGGATTGACAACACTGGGCTGTTCTAAAACTTTTCCTAACAAATAACCGATGGAAAAATAGTAGCCCGCGCCGGCTTGCCGGTTTGGCAAAGGCGCACCACCGTCCAGCCAGTCTCCCATTGTCTGCCTGAACCACAACCGGAACAGTGTATTGTTCCCCTCATAAGTCGCCGCTACCCCCGCACACAATCTGCCATCAGGAGTTTTATGCAAAACCAGCGAATTAAAGTAGAACAGCCTGAATTCAGGCTGCCAGGGCAAGATCGTAAAGTTCACTTGAATATCATTGCCAACTGCTGGCAGGCCATTGACAATAGTTATAGGTGTCTCCCAGGCGAATAGATCAACTTCATGATTAGAAGAAGGGTTAATGTCATAGAAGACCGATCCCATACAGACTAGATTTAGTCCTGCCTCGTCAGAGGCGGCTGTGCCGGATGTTGGCACGAAGGCCACGGAAAGATTGTCGAACTTATATAAATTGGCGGGGAAATCGTATTGTAGGGTGGTGATATTGGTCGACTGGTTGAGGCTATCCCAGGGAACAAAGTTCAGTAGCAGCTTGCGGTTGAGGTTATCGGCGCAGGCCACCATGACTCCGTAACTGAAGCCGGCCACCGCGTACTGTGCCACCGCTTCATTGAAATGGACTGGAGCGTCTTGATCGCCTAACAGTTTTAGCTGGCGGTCTGTCACTGAATAATAGAATAATACATTTGCCCCGTCTGACTGGCGCACAGCCCGCACAAAGATATATAACTTGCCCGGATCGTAACTACCAGACTGGTGCACTACTGGCATGGCATCGCTGGCGGTCAAATAGTCGGCTCCCGTGACAACGACATACCCTTGAGGCAGATCGAAGGAGTCTATGCCGACAACGGCCAGGTCGGCGTTGACCTTACACAAGTAGACAGTGCGTGTACTGTAAGCTACAGTGTAGTCGCAATAGCAGATATAGAGCGTTCCATTCCAATAAACGGTAGTGAACTGCGACATGCCGTTAAAGTGACCCAGTGAGATTGACGAATTGGTAGACATATGGGTTCCTCCTTAAGAATTAAGGTGTGTTTCTGGTTGAAAAACTTTTCTTGCCCGCAGTTATCTGTATCGAGGCGCTAACGGCCACCAAAGCGGTGAAGGATGGGATTCATAGGCGTCGCCCCCTTTCTGTAAAACTGACGGATGTTAATAACAGGGCAATTTTCTACCGCCTGTGGCAAAGTGAAAATTAAAACTCAACAAAGGGTGCTAAAATCCGGCGAAGCGGCTTTTTAGTCAATGAATGGGATAGATTCAGTATTAACCCGTGGTCTATCATTTCCAGAGAAATGTCATTTCCCCGCCGTTGCCAGCGGGTTTTCATGTCGGGTTGTGCCATGAGAGGATTGATCGGATCGCTATCATCGCTGGTGCTGGTATTGGTCTGTTGGACCGGCGCCTATGCCCAAAATGGCCGCATAGAGTTCGAGCGGCTCTCCGTCAATGAGGGTCTGTCGTACGGCTCGGTGCGAAATATTCTCCAGGATCGCTTCGGTTTTATTTGGATCGGCACGGATGACGGGTTAAACCGTTACGACGGCTACCAGATAACCGTGTACCGGCTCAACCCACAAGATTCCCACTCTATCACTGACAATATTATTACTGACAGTTGCGAGGATCGCGACGGCCGTTTATGGTTTGCCACCGCGCGCGGCGGTTTGAATCGATACATGAAAGAGACGGACAACTTTATAAGCTACCAGCACAATCCCAGCGATGCCAACAGTTTGATAGATAATCAGGTGAATGCGATCTTCGCCGATCGCGCCAGCCTGCTCTGGTTGCTGACACCGGTGGGGGTCAGTAAGTTCGACCCCGCTGCTGGCCGCTTTACCAGCTACCGGCCTGATGCTGGTAATGCGCGTGCGCTTCCCAACAGGGAGGTGCTGACCATCTATCAGGATCGCAGCGGCACAATTTGGCTGGGCTGTCGCGACGGCGGGCTATGCAGATATGACGCAACCACCGATAGCTTTCAGGTCTATCGCCATAATGCGCGTGATCCCGGCAGTCTGAGCCACGATACCGTGATGAAGATCGGTGAAGATAGCCGCGGTCAGCTCTGGATCGCCACAAGCGGCCCGGCACTCAACAGATACGACGTGGCCACCGATAGCTTTCAGGTCTATCGCCCGCCTGTGCCGGTCTTTCCCTTGCCCTACTGGGAAAGCGTCCATGACATGTGTGTGGACAGCACGGGCGATATCTGGCTGGCAATGGGTGGCAGCGGACTCTATCGCTTTAACACGCAGACCGGCCTATTTCGGCATTACCGCCCTGATCGAGCAGATGCGCGCGCCATCAGCAGCGGCGATATCCGCAGCATCCATCAGGACCGCGCCGGCACACTCTGGTTCGGCACCTGGATGGGGGGACTAAACCGTTATGACCCGGACACGGACAGCTTCAAGGTATTGCGGCCGGAAGGGAACAATCCCACCAGTCTTAGCAGTAATCGTATACTGAAAATATATGAGGATCGCGCTGGCGCGCTCTGGTTCGGTACCTGGGGCGGCGGTGTAAGCAGATACGACGCTAACAAACGGAAATTTGCCTGTTATCGCGCTGAGCTGAACCGGCCGGGCAGTTTGAGTGACAGCGCAGTTAATGCCATTTTAGTAGATCGGGATAACAACTTGTGGATCGGTACGCGCAGTGGCGGGCTGAACCGGTTTGACCCACGCACTGACAGTTTTATCGTCTATCGGCATAACCCTAAAGACCCGCACAGCATCAGCACCGACACCATAAGCGCAATCTATCAGGACAGCAAAGGCCGGCTCTGGATCGGTACCGCTCTCGGCGTCAACCTTTACGACGCACGTAACAATCGTTTTATACCCTACCGCAACGATCCGCGACTGCCAGCGCGTCTGCGCAAGGCGCTGCCCCTCAACTATGTGCATGACATTAACGAAGACCGCGCCGGAAACCTGCTGGTCGCCTGCCGCGGCCTGCATGTCTACAACCCGGAAACCGATCGCGATATCCATTACAATCATAAACAGGGCCAGCCCGACAGCCTCAGCTCCAGTGACACCTACTCGATCTTTGTTGATCGCGACGGCACCATCTGGGTTGGCACGTACTTTTCGGGTTTGAACCGCTTCAATGCACGCACTGGCAGTTTTATGCATTTTCGTCACAATATCAACGATCCCGCCAGCCTGAGCAACGATCGCGTGATGGCGATACATCAGGACGCGAACGGCACGCTCTGGATAGGCACGTCCAGCGGGTTAAACCGCTACGATTACCACACAGAAAAATTTACCAGCTATTTTGTAAAAGACGGACTGCCCAATGACAGTATCGACGGGATACTGGAGGATAAGGAAGGCAATCTATGGCTATCCACTCATAAAGGGCTATGCAGATTCAATCCCGCCACCGGCGCAGTTAGGAGTTATGACGAGCGAGACGGCCTGCAGAGCAACGAGTTCTACTATCCCGCCTATTACCAAAGCCGCGACGGCGAGATGTTCTTCGGCGGCAGCCAGGGTTTTAACCGCTTCTTCCCCGAACAGATCAAAGAAAACCAGTACGTGCCGCCGATCTACATCACCGCCTTCAAGGTGTTTGACAAGCCGCTGGCGAAAGCTAACGCCATTCTCCCGCTGGGCAACGCCCAGCCCGATAAGGTACTGGAACTCTCCTACCAGCAGAACTTTTTTTCCCTGGAGTATGCCGCTATCAACTTCACCAACGCCGAGCGCAATCAGTACGCTTATCGGCTGGAGGGGCTGGATCGAGACTGGATAATTGCTGGCGGCAGGCGCTATGTCAGTTATACGAACTTAACACCTGGTGAGTATCTCTTCCGCGTGAAAGGATCAAACAACGATGGCCGCTGGAATGAAGAAGGTACCACGTTAAAGATCAGGATTAACCCACCGCCCTGGCGGCGCCCTTGGGCTTACGCCAGCTATCTCGTATTAGCGAGCGCCGCTGGCTGGGGGCTAATACACTGGCGCGGCCAGCGCTTGCGCGCACAACGCAAGCTGGCGGCAATAGAGTTGAGAGCCGAGGCATCAGAGCTGGCCAATCGGGCCAAGACCGTATTTCTCGCCAGCATGAGTCATGAACTGCGCACCCCGATCAATGCCATATCAGGGTTTACTCAGATTATTTCGCGCGACTGCCACATCGATGAGAAAGCAGAAAAATACTTGATAACAATTAGGCAGAGCAGCGAGCACCTACTCTGTCTGATCAATGACGTGCTCTCGTTATCGAAGATCGACGCCGGCAAACTCACTTTAAACGAGCAACAGTTCGATCTCCACCTCTTGCTGGAAGAGCTGATAACTATCTTCCAATCGCAAGCCGAGGCGAAAAAGCTCACTTTCCGCGCTGAACTATCGCCCGCGTTGCCTGTGCAAATAAGTGCTGACAAGAGCAAACTGAAGCAGGTGCTCATTAATTTGTTAGGCAATGCGGTAAAGTTCACCCGTCAAGGCAGTGTCACGCTACGTGTCTATCAAGCCAGTGAGGAGACGGTCTTTGAGGTTGAAGACACCGGCTTTGGTATCGCCCCCGCGGAACGGAAAAACCTCTTCGAGCCTTTCGCGCAGACGGAGAGCGGCCGGCAGTCGGCAGAGGGCGACGGCCTGGGTCTCTCGATCAGCAGAACCTTTGTGCGCATGATGGGAGGGGATATTAGCGTCGAGAGCGCACCAGGGCGCGGCAGCCGCTTCCGCTTCGCCATTACTTTTACAGTAATACCCGCCCGCCGCTTACCACAATCCGCAAGCGCGGTGCCAATGACAGACAGCGAGTTGGCTGCCTGGTTAAAGGATCAACCCGCTGTGCTCACCAGACAACTGCGCCGCACCATAGTGGAAGGGAGAACCCGTGCGGCCTGCGAGATCGCCGAGTCGTTAGCTAGTAACGATAGCAGGCTGGCCGCGGAACTGAAGCAGCGTATCAAGAGCCTGCAGGTTGATGAGTTGCTCCTCTTGATGGAAGAGCTTTAAGCGTAGAGGACAGAGCGATCAATCGAACCTTTTTCTCAGCTCCGCTGCGTATTTGCGGCTAGCTGCCAGCGGCTCGGGGGTGTTGCGCAGATAGATCTCATAGGTGCTCTTGAAGACGGGTTCCAGACGTTCGACATATTCGATATTGATAATCGAGGCACGGTGAATGCGCAAAAAATATTGCGTGGGCAGGCACTGCTCCCATTCTTTCAAGGATTTCAGAATCAGCCGGCGTTCTCCACCAACGGTCTGTATCTCAGTGTAGTAGCCATTAGCTCTGATCGAGACGATGGTGTTGACCTTAATGAATCCTGCGCGTCCGCCCGACTGGACGAAGATATAGTCGTCGTAGCGGAGCTGTTTCTCTTTTATCCCTCTGTTTTTACGCTGTCTGGACAGCCGTGCAACGGTCTCTGCCAAACGTTTTGGATCTACCGGTTTCAACAGGTAGTCGAGGGCATTGACTTCAAAGGCGCGTATGGCATAACTGTCAAAGGCAGTGACAAACACCACTTCAAAGTTGACCTCGATAAGATCAAAAAGGCTGAATCCGGACTCCTTACCCAATTGGATATCAAGAAAGACCACGTCGATATCCGTTGCCGTGAGTGCCGCCACTGCCTGACCAAGACTGTCAGCCTCGGCGACGATCTCAATACTATCATGGCTGTAGAGCAGAAACCGGAGATCCTCTCGGACCAGCCGTTCATCGTCAACTATCAGAGCACGCAGTCGATTGGACATTTCTATTATTCTTCCCGAGCAGGTAATTCCACAGTTACCCGCACCCGCCCGGGCAGTTCCTCAATATTCAGCACGTGGCAGCCCGGATAGCACTGCTTCAATCTGCGCCGGACATTTTGCAGCCCCACACCTAGGCTTGCGGCCTCAGGGAAGTACTCCTCTTCCGTTCTTAGCCAGTGGCCAGTATTCGTGATAGAGAAGCAGAGCGCGCTCTCTTTGCGATACGCTGCTAACTCTATCGCCAATGGCGTAGGGCTAGTTCTCATACCATATTTAACGGCGTTCTCCAGTAGCGGCTGCAACAGAAAGGCCGGCAGCCGGTATTTTCCCAATTGCGGTTCTATTACCGTCTTAATGATCAGTTTATCTTCAAATCTGATCTTCTCAAGAGCGAGATAGTTCTGCGCCGCTTCCAGTTCCTCCTCAGCACTGATCTCCAAGCGCTCGCCGTTCATCAACATATAGTGGAGGTAATTCGACAGTTGCGTGATAATCATTCTTAACGGTTCATTATCAAGCGGCACTAACGCCCGCACCGAGATGAGCGTATTGAAGAGAAAATGGGGATCCAACTGGTAGCGCAGCATCTGCATCTCGATCTGTTGCGACAAGCGCGCGACCTTCAACTGGGCTTCAACGCGCGCTACTACCTCCTCGATTTGAAATGGTTTGGTAATATAATCCACGCCACCCGCAGAGAAGGCCTGCACCTTATCAATAATGTCGTTATTGCTGCTAATGAAGATAACTGGTACGTGTTGGCTGTCAGGATCAGCTTTAAAGCGTTGACACACTTTATAACCGTTCATATCCGGCATGTTTATATCGAGAAGGACAAGATCTGGGGGCGAGGATTTTACTGCGGCTAACGCACGCTGGCCACTGTTGCAGATACGAATATCATACTGGTGAGCCGCAAGCATTTCACTTAACAGCTCAAGATCATTTATATCGTCATCTACGATCAGGATGTCGCCTTTATACATCTGCCTGATTACCGTACAGATCGTTGAAAAGAAAATATAGGCTGCCCTAAAATGGTGATCCTAAACACATATACAGAAAAAAGGGGGCATCACTATGGGCAGCAGCCAACAAATATATAACCGAATTGAAGGCAAATAGGAAAGCATAATTGAATACTCGGATGTCAGACATTCGAAGATTCTGCTCTGGATCGTAGTAGGGATAATCGAGCAAGAAACAGTAAATCTGAGCAAGATAGCACAGAGCATACCCGGACAAACCAAAGTGCAATCACGGGTAAGGAAAATTCGACGATGGCTGATGAATGAGAAAGTAGATGTTTGGTAGTACTATCAAATGATACTGGCACAAGTATTAAAGAATTGGCCAGATAAAGATATCAGCGTAATCGTGGATGGGGTGTCGGTGTTTGGTGACCGCTTCCAGATCTTTCGACTCTCCATTGTCCATGGTTGTCGGGGGAAGAGTGCAGCAGTTGTGCTGTGGGTGGAAGGATCGATACTGCTGGCAAACTCAATTTAAGTGCAATATAGACAAAAGATAACTAGTAATTTATAAAAAGAGGAGTAGGTAAAATAAAAGCACGGGGAAAAGTATGTCACTAAGACCTAATTCAAAAAAAGGCATACCTAAGGAGACAGTAAAAGTAGCAAAAGCGGCATTCGCAAAAGGAGATGTCTATATAAAGATGAGAGATGAGTTAGGAGCGATATATGAAGATGAAGAATTTGCCGCGTTGTTCTCCGATACAGGACGGCCAGCAGAATCGCCAGAGAGATTAGCTTTGGTAACAATATTAGAAGTTACGCAGTTAGGGAGTAGAGAGGATTAGCGAGATAAGCCCTAACAGCACTTCTAATAATCGAGTCTATCCCAGAAAATCGGCAGAAAAGATAGGATAAGATGTTGAAAAAGAAGGAGAAAAGTGAGATCTTGCTCTTGCAAAAAAATATTGCAGCAGAAGAGCAAAATGGCTGTCTATGTCAATGTACCGATCAGCACAGAGGTAATAGAAAGTAACCCAGATTGTAAGATAAGCGGAGCATATGAAAATGGCAGACTGGTGATAACAATAGATACAAGTGAAGAAAATCATCACCAGCGCTTAGGAATATCAACAAAAACGAAGTTGAATTGGTATCGAGACAATAGTTATGAAGTACAAGAGTTGAGCGCCTTAGCATGGCCAATAAGATATCGAGTATTAAGCAAGGATGGATACTATTTTGATAAAGAAGGAAATCGCATCAACTTTACCACTCAAGTAAAAGGTATCGACTCAGATCGTGCAGCATCAGAAGTCTTGATCAGAGCAGCCGTGCTTTTGGTGATAATAGCAGGTATAGGATATCGACGAGTTGCCTAGCTGCTGCAACAACGCTTTGCCGTAGAGGTATCAAAATCAGCTCTGCATCGATGGGTAGAAGAAGTAGCTGCACAATTAGCGAGTGGTGATGAAATTGTTAAGAATCTAAATGAGCAGAAACCAATAATGGAAGGCCATTTTGATGAACTATTTCCCAATGGCAGGGATGTCTGTTTGCTGGTACTCAAAGATGAGCACGGCGCATAGTAGCATCACAAGAGGTAGATAAGCGGGATGAAGAGACAGTTAAACCATTCTTTAAGCGTGTCAAGGGATTAGGGTTGGATATCAAAACCTTCTACATAGATAGTTGCAAAGCCTACTACAATGTTATCAGAGAGGTCTATGGTAAAGAGGTTGCGATTCAGTATGATTATTTCCATATTCTACACAATGCCTGGCGACATCTATGGAAATGGGCAGTAGCAGATCGTAAACAGATCAAAGCCAATAGTGAGGAAGTAGCCACACCTTTTAATCCATCAACACAGGCTATGAAAATGTCTTTCACTCCACGATTTCTTAGCTCTGTTACTATCGACGAGCGTGTCAAGATCTTTGTGTAAATTAATTCTCCATTCATAACAAAGGGACCCTATCACCATAGATAATAGTGAACTGATTCATAGCAAAGCGCCAATCCCTAATGGGCATAGTCCAACGTTTGCTAGCGTTGCGCAGGGCCAGGTAAAGCAGCTTCATAACAGCCTCATCGTTAGGAAACAGAGAACGATTCTTAATAATCTTTCTCAAGCTCATATTTAGTGACTCAATGGCGTTTGTTGTCGCGTGCCCCTTCGGTTTCTTCCATCAATCGTTGGCTGAAATCTGCCGGCTTGATTGTACCAAGTAAACCAGAAGTTAAAACCATCTTCTATCCTGCTCCTCGGCTCAAGCCCGATTTGATTTTGCAGGCGATGGACTGGACCGCGCGTTATCTTAAAGGTGGAGAGAAGATATTCGTTTTTCACACCATTGACACACAAACCCATGCTCTTTCTCAAACACTTTGTTTGGATAAAAGTACGGTCGCGGCTCTCTCTCACATTTTGCAAGCTTGGCAAGAGTTGGGATTGCCTGATTTTCTGCAAATCGATAATGATTCTGCTTTTAACGGGATAGGCATTAAATGGCGTTTGGGCGGTGATTTCATGCGATTGGCTTTGTACTTCGGCGTAGAGTTGATTTTCATTCCCCCGGCTGAACCCAAGCGCAATTATCTGGTCGAGGGTATTAACCATTTGTGGGCAATTAGTTTCTGGAATAAAAACCACTTTCGCCACGGTATTGCTGAAGTCAAAGGAAAAAGCGGCAAGTTCCTGCAATGCTATCAGACTTATGCCCCGCCTGCCTTGCAGGGTTTGACCATTGCACAAGCTCAGTGAGGCAAGAAAAGAACTTGTTTGACAAAATCGCAGATCAAATCTTTGCCGAAGAAATTGCCGTTGACGACGGGCAGAATCCACTTTATTCGTAAGGTTTCTGCGATAGGTGAAATTGCTATCTTGGGAGAGTGTTTCAAAGTAAGCAAGTCTTTGGCTTATAGATATGTCTGGGCTACGATAGATATTGGGCGAAAAAGTTTGTGCGTTTACTATCGCCCATCGCAGCGAGCCAAAGCCCATTTGGTTAAAAAGATAAGTTATAAAATATCGGAACGAGTCCAACCTTTGTTGCCTCAGTTCCGTCGCTCAACCAAGGGGGTAAATGTATTGCACATTTTTTGAAGCTAAAGACGGTAAATACCGACAGCCAAACTTTGCAGAACATTTATAATTTTTATGGCTTTTTACTGTCATTAGTTTCCGTCTGGGAGGAGTGCTCGTAGCCCATTAAAATCTGGTCTTCTTGCACTCTCTCCATTTTATTTGTTCCTGTTTAATCGATTGTTGTAAGCGTTGTCGTGAGACATGCCCCAATTATTACTTTGTAAGCGATGTCATGAAACACGACAAGTACTCTATATCAGACCAGCTAGACCACCCTAGCCAGTTACGAGCAATGAGATCAAGACATGATTCGATATGATACCTGGCTGGCAATTTGTGAGTTTCGGTAGTACCTTCGCAAATGAACTTGATTTTAGGAATAGGCTCATCAAGGAGCTGGCCTGCTTGCATAGTTCGTAGCCAATAATCCCAACGTCGCCAGCAGAGGTAATCGAGTTCAAGTAAGTAGGGAAGCAACCAGCCATGTTTAAGATCTCTGTTGAGATTTTTATCGATAATTGGTGGCTTCCATTTTCTTAGCAGTTCACGAATATTCTCAAGCATTGTTCTAGCCTCTTACTGTTTTTTAGCCTTCAATTATTCCTTTGTGGATACTTCAATCAGCTCCAGGTATCGATGATCAAGGGCTTACCAATAGACTTCGACAATATAAGTTCCTTCCTCTATTTCTCCTCGA
>JBFLVQ010000125.1:0-17237 GCA_040758525.1 Acidobacteriota bacterium | reverse complement strand
GGAGCTAGAAATGAGTAAGCAGGCAAAACAGGTAGAGATTGCGGCGCGCACGCATGATGTAAGAATTCCTGCTGGAATAGTTATCCTAGATGGCCAGTTGAATATTCCTAAAGCTGCTAATGGAATAGTTCTGTTTGGTCATGGGTTTAGTAACACGCGCCTTAACTCATATAGCCAGTACATAGCAGAAACTATTCGTCGCGGTGCCAACATTGGCACACTACTATTTGATCTTTTCATAGATAAGGAGAAAGCTGAACCACTAAATAACCAACGTAGCTTTGATACCACACTACTGGCTGAGCGCCTTATCGACGTAACCAGTTGGGTAGCAAATGATGATAAGACTTCGCATTTGCCAATAGGCTATTTTGATACTAATACTGATGGCGCCGCCTTAATTGCCGCCGCTGAACTAGGTCTAAGAATAAGCGCGATTGTATCTTGTGGGGGGTGGTCAAATTTAGTTGGGATACCGATACTAGAACAGGTTAAAGCACCGACACTTTTTATTGTCGCTGAATATGATGCACCATCGCTCAAAATGAACCTAGAGGCATATAAATGGCTTCAGTGTGAGAAAGAGTTAAAGATCATTCCTGGAGCAATAAATCTATTTGAGAAACCAGAGACATTAAAAAAAGTTGCACAGCTTACGGTTGAGTGGTTTCAACAGTATTACCGCTAATGGATCTTTATAGCAAAGAGCACAGGCCATGGTAGATAGAAACCATTCTTACATAATCGAGTTGGTGCGTGATTCTGCATACCCACTAACTGGCGTATCTACCGATTATGAGCCTTTAATGGCACTGATTGGTGATGCTACATTTGTGCTGCTTGGTGAAGCTTCTCATGGAACACATGCGCCTCCTATTGGAGTTATCTATCACCCAGAGACAGCGCGTCATAGCCACTATTTTCATGCTCGGCTGGCTGATCAGTTTAAAGCTAATCACCTGCAGCAGGAGACTCATTTCCGATAGCAAAATCCTCTGTTACTCTCTGCACTTCAGCGCGACCATATTTTAAGTATAAAGCTGGAATGACAATCATGTTGAGAAATGTTGAGGTAACAATGCCACCCAGAATAACCACCGCCATCGGCTGCTGAATCTCCTTGCCAGGCTCACCTTTGCCAAGTGCAAGCGGAATAAGACCAATCCCGGTGACAAGTGCAGTCATTAAGATCGGACTAAGACGCTCCATTGAGCCTTGCACAATCGCATCTCGAAACCCAATGCCCTCTTCTTTCATCAAGTGCATATAATGGCTAATCAACATGATGCCGTTGCGAGTGGCAATGCCAAATAGAGTTATAAATCCAACCAGCGAGGCTACAGAAAGCGTTCCGCCTGATACGAAGACCATTACAACTCCGCCTATCAGTGCTAGCGGTAGATTTGCCATTACCAGCAGAGCCGAGCGCGTCGATTTCAACGCGATATAAAGCAATAAGAATATCCCGCCAATAGCTACAATTGAAAGCAATGTGATCCGTCGTGCCGCTTTCTCCTGGGATTCAAACTGTCCACCATACTGTACAAAGTACCCTTGGGGCAATTGAACCTTTTGCCCAATCTCCCTGCGAACATCTTCTATAACACTTCCTAGATCACGATCAGCAACATTAGCTTGAATGATGATACGCCGCTGGACATTTTCGCGGTTGATGGTATTAGGGCCCTGATCGAGACGTACTTCGGCAACCTGAGCAATAGGTACTTTTGCTCCAACAGAAGTGTCGATCAATGTGCCGCCAATTGATTCGACAGATTGCCGCGCCGAATCATCAAAGCGCACAAGCACATCATAAGTTCTCTGTTCTTCCAGGACCTGAGAGACAATATGGCCATTAAAAGCGGTTTCTACGGTTTCCGTCAGATCTTCAGCGCGCAGACCTACTGCAGCGGCTGCCTGACGATTCATGTTTACTTGGACTTGGGGTACGCCGACCTGTGGCTCAACGAGAAGATCAACTATCCCAGGTACATTCTCCATTGCCGCGCGAATCTCTTCTGCTTTATTACGTAGTGTAGCCAGATCGGGACCGAAAAGTTTAATTGCGATTTGGGCACGCGTGCCTGATAGTAGATGATCAATCCTATGAGAAATAGGCTGTCCTACCTCAACAGCAGTACCAGGTATACGCGAGAGGTTTTGTCTGATCTCTTCCATCATTTCGGTGTGAGGCCGACTGCCTTCTTTGGTAACGACTTCAAGCTCACTGGTATTGACCCCCGCGGCATGCTCGTCAAGTTCAGCGCGTCCTGTACGTCGTGTCGTCGATACAACTTCAGGTGTCTGGTGTAATATGTTCTCAACGATATTACCAATACGGTTAGATTCTTGTAGAGATGTGCCAGGCGGCAAATTTACATTAATATTCAGAGCGCCTTCATTGAAAGGTGGTAGAAACTCCCGCCCCATTAAAGGCACGACCATAAATGCAATCAACAGCATTAGAATCGATGCCCCGATGATTTGGTAGGGATGACGTAGTGTCCAGTTAAGAATTTGTCCATAATGGCGCTTGAGCCAGCTAACAAAACGCGAATCCTGTTCTTGATGAACAGCTTTAGAACGGCTGAGTAGATAGTAACAAAGAACCGGTGTCACAGTAAGGGCAACAATCAGTGAAGCGAGAATGGAAATAATATAAGCAAATGCCAGTGGAGCGAACATACGCCCCTCAAATCCGCCTAGACTAAAAAGTGGCAGAAATACAAGAACGATGATGAGAGTGGCGAAGACAATTGAGTTTCTGATCTCGCTGGAAGCTTTAAAAATCACACTGATAACTGACTCAGGCTGGCTACCCGCAACAAGCTGGCCTAGTTGAGCATTCTGTTTCAATCGTCTAAATACATTTTCAACATCCACTATCGCATCATCTACCAGTTCACCAATGGCAATGGCAAGCCCTCCAAGTGTCATAGTGTTGATACTAAGGCCAAAATAGTTCATTGCTAGAACAGCCGTGATCAGTGAGAGTGGAATGGCAGTTAGGCTGATAAAAGTTGTGCGAAAGTTCCAGAGAAAAATAAAGAGCACAACCATTACCATAATACCACCTTCAATAAGTGCGCGATTCACATTGCTGATCGCACGCTTAATAAAATCGGCCTGTTGAAACGCCTTAGTATCAATTGTGACATCTGGTGGCAAGGTAGCTTTCAAACTGGTTAGCGTTTCTTCAATCTGGTTTGTTACATCAAGTGTATTGGCATTGGGCTGTTTCTGTATGGTAGCAACAACCGCAGATTGCATATTAAAGCTGCCATCACCACGCTTGAGCGCCGCACCTATTTTAACGGTAGCAACATTCTTTATCAGAATTGCTGCACCATTACGCACAGTAATGACCGAGTTTGCCAGGTCTTCAGAAGTATAGACACGTGCTCGACCACGAATTAAGAACTCTTCATTGGGCCGTTCTAAAAAGCCACCTGCGGCATTTGCATTGGCTGCTCGCACGGCTTCCGTTACTTGATCGAGCGTCAGTTCATAGTCAGCAATTTTTTTTGGATCGACAAGAACTTGAAATTGTTTGGTCTCACCACCAATAATCATCACTTGCGAAACACCCGACACACCCAGTAACCTTGGACGCACTACCCAATCGGCAAGCGAGCGAAGTTCCATTGGTGAAGTGTCCTTGCTCGTCATTGAGATCAGCATAATCTCGCCCATTGTCGAAGAGATTGGTCCAAGCACAGGAGGTAATACTCCAGCAGGCATCCGCACCTGCTGCAATTTTTCAGTAACAAGCTGACGCGCACGGTAAATATCGGTGCCGAATTCAAATTCAACGAAAACAAGCGATATACCAATGGCCGAGTTGGAGCGCACACGAAAGACACCGGCTGTCCCATTCATTGCTGCCTCGATCGGCAGCGTGACAAGTGATTCGACCTCTTCTGGCGCAAGACCATGCGCTTCGGTAAGCACTGTAACAGTAGGCGCAGTGAGATCTGGAAACACATCAATATGTGATCCCAGAGCAATAATGCCCCCATAAATAAGCAGCGCGATGGCTGCTATAATAACAAGTAGCCTGTTCTTAAGCGACCAAAGGATTATTTTATTGAGCATAAATTTTCTATTGAGTTAAATAGACTATGTTTCGTGTGTATGTGCGCCGGCATCGGCTGGTCTTAGTTCTTGCAGTTTGAGCTGATAGGCTCCTTGTGTAACAACTCGCTCTGTTGCCTTCAGCCCGGATAAAACTGCAACTTTGTCGCCATACTCATCACCTAATGTTACTTCACGCCGCTGGAACTCTTCGCCAGAGAGCAGTACATAGACAATCTTTTTGCCTTCATGATCGAGCACTGCCTCTTTGGGGATAATCATTGCCTGAACAGTCTCTCCAGCATCCAGTCTGATATTGGCCTGCATTCCTATTCTCAATGTATGGCCTGGATTGGGAACTTCAAAGATAACTGTGGCTGCACGCGATTGCTCATTAATTACTGCACCAATATCTATGATCGTTCCGCTATACTCAACGTTTGGATTTGCAGTTGTGGTAAAGACGGCGCGCTTCTGCTGACTAAGACGATATAGATCACGCTCGAAGATAGGGGCTTCAACCCAGACGGTATCGAGGTTGATAATCTCAAGGATTGCTTCGCCAGCGGCAACCTGTTCACCCACGGCTTTATTCACTTTTACAACCGTGCCAGAGATAGGGGCTTGCACCGCATAACTGGTTTGTACTCCAATCTCGCCAAGCTTTGCCTTTGAAGCCGCTCCCAGTGCGTCTCGCTGTTCAATAGCAGCAGTATAGGCAGACTGCGCAGTTTTGTAATCTGTTTCTGCCATCTGAAGCTGACGTTGTGAATAGGCTTTTCTCTCATAGAGCCGCTGGGCGCGTTCATACTCGACTTTTGCCAGATTAAGACGGGCTTGTGCTTCATTAACCGCTTCGTTAAACCGGCGTCGCTCGGCATCCATACGAGCATTCTCTATACGTAATTGGGCGTTGCCAGCAGCAATCTGCGCAGCCTCGGCAGCCGTCGGCTTCTGGTGCAATAGCGCAAGCGTTTGCCCCTGCGAAACTCGCTGACCGATACGAGGTAGTTGGCTAGCTGCGATAAGACCGCCAATGGGTGGAGCTACTATGGCGCGATTGTGAGCAGCTTGTACGACACGACCAATAGAAGTGACTTGCCTAGCAAGAGATTGCTCTTCGACTTGAGCCAGCTTCATTCTCACCAACCATTGCTGCTCCATCAAAAATTTAACTACACCAGTAGTATTAGCGATAGTAGGCGTGGCAGCAGACTCTTGATTGGTGGAAGGCCGCGAAGCCAGCAGTATAACCATAATGGCAACAGCAAGAGTAGTGAGTCCAATTACAATCCAGAGCTTGCGATTACGAAAGAATGGCTGATCTTCTGGTATTGAAAAGTTGCCTGCATCCACATTATCTGTCCTTACAGTATGTGTGCTATCATCTCTATCTTTTTGCACAGTTCTGTCAGATGGTTCTTTGGTCTGTATACTCACGGTTTTACATCTTCTCCTATGGCTGCTTCCAAACGTAAGAGGCTAATCTGGTAGTCGGCGAGACTGCGCAGATGCTGATACCGAATATCGGCATTGGTGCGTTGTGCTTCAAGCAGAGGTAGCAGATCTGTTGCACCTTCACGATAAGCGGCAAGCGCAATGGAACGCGACTCATCTGCCTGTGGCAACAACTCACGTTGAAAGGTGATAACCTGTGTGCGCGCTGTTTCATAGGCTCGATAAGCAGATTCGACCTCGGCAAGAACACGATTGTGTACAATAGCAAGTTCAGTCTCCGCGATCTTTTCATCAGCCATTGCACGCGCAATGGCTGCCTGATTTTGATTGTTAATACGCAGTGGGATTGTTATTCCAAAGAGAACTGTGTTATCTAGGCCGACTCGCTTATAGCCTCCAAATGGTGTGATGTCCATTGCATTGCGCGCACGTTCAAGCGCGATACGGCGCTCGCTCAGTTTGGTATTCTGTTCAGCGGTTAGTAGATCTGGCCTATTACGCAAGGCAGTCTCTTTTAGCGTTACAAGATCTATATTGAACTGCGTAAAGCTTAAATCTCCAGCTACCATTTCAGCAGATGTAAAATCGGTCTCGCCAAGCAACTCCAGCAGTTTAATTCCAGCTTGACGCACTGCCAATTGAGCCTGTGATACAGCGGTATCAAACTTTATTCGTTCAAGCCGCACCTTAAGCAGTTCACCTTCAGCAATTGCGCCTTCTTCAAAACGAATCTGATTAAACTTCGCCAGTTCATTGAAATTGTCTCGGTTCTCTATTGCATCAGCCAGTGTCTCGCGAGCCAGCAGAGCTTCATAATATGCGCGTTTTACTTCAAACATTCGCTGCCTGAGCACATCAGCTAACTGGGCTTCAGCAACTGAAACCCCTAGATCGGCCACTTCACGGCGCAATCTACGCTTGCCACCCAGCTCAATTGTTTGTGAATAGGTAGCGGAAACTTCGTAGAGTCGATTGAATGGTGTATCACCAGAAACCTTAACGTTTTCTACTGAAACAGTGAGACTAGGATTTGGTCGTAACCGTGCAGCAATCTGTTCAGCGCGTGCCGCTTCGACCCGATAACGCGCAGCTTCAAGAGAAAGATTGCGCTGCAGAAATCTTTCCATTACACGATCAAGCGTAAGTGGAGAGGTAAGGTCAGTTGATATAGTAGTCTGTGCATGAGCATTGGTTGAGAGCAGAAAAATGGTGATCAAAAAAATTGCCAAGTATGGTAGTTCTTTCATTTGCTCTTTACTCCACTTTGAAATCGGTAAGCGGCATGCGCTCGTCAAGCTTCTCGTTCTTTACTTGGAACTCAATATCATAATTGCCAGGATTTGGAATGGTGACATCAGCAACATATATGCCCGTCACCTTGCCCACACGCGCCTTAGTTTGAGCGACCTCGCTACTGACGCCTTTTGAACGGATTGTTAACATTACATCGGCCTTTTCAACCGGTGAACCATCCGATAGATCGGTAAGGTGGATCAAGAACTGACTCTTCTTATTCGCTTTAAGTGGCTCATACTCGAAGAAGTTCTCAATCCGACTGGTAAACTCTGTGCGTGATTCTGCCTCTTCTTCTGCTTTAGCATGCTTTTCATTCTTCTCTGATTTAGAGCATGCCAACTGGCTTATCATTATTGGTAAGATGATAAGGAGAGTAACCCAAAGCAAGGGAGTGGTAAGGTTGGCTTTAATCCATCGTGCTCTTAAACAATTCACTAAGCTTAGCCTCTCTTTTAAATAACTACTGACAGTAGTTATAGAGATGTTAAAAAGGCCACCGGTTGTCTGGAAATTTCCGATGGCCAGTGATTAAAAGATATGCAAAAAGGCTTCCACTATACGATGAATCACGAGTGGTGAAGCCAGGAATAAGATTAGCAGCGAAAGTGTAAATCCTGCACTTATTATAATTGCCGCAGTAGCCCACGAGCGCGACAGCGCGATAGCTCCAACGGTTTCCAGTTTATCAGAAAGGGAAAGGATTCGTTCAACTCTACGCTCAAAATTCTCTTTGTCTTCAGAGAAGAAACCGGATTGAGCAGGTTGTAGTGTACGTGACACAAACGCACGTGAGAGTTTTTTCAATCGTACCAATGCTGCTGCAATCTCAACAGGGGCTTGTGTTCGTCGCGCGGCAATCTCATCACACAACATCTCAACCTGCTCACTCCACCAGCGATAGAGAAAACTCATCAATGGAAAAACTGGCGACGAATATTTACATACCGTCAATATCCATTTTGATAGATTATCGCGTCGTGCATGGTGTGCGGCCTCATGTTCGAGCAATCCTGCCAATTCTTCTTCAGTAAGTGCATTGAGCAAACCTGTTGAGACAATCAGTTTTGAGCGAAAGTAACCCCAAACAAAAGAGAATGGATAATTGCTTACAACTAATCCTACATCTATCCCATATTTGTGGCATGCTGATTTAACTTGCTCAATACGTTGCCAAGCAGCAGGCTCTGCACCAATCTCCAGTCGGCGTACAACATTGCTAATACGAAAGTAAGCACTGCCGGCAGCATATATAGCAATAATAGCTGACACTAGTGCAAATACCAGAGCAGCATAACCAAGGACTGGATCTAATGGAAAGGTAAAGGCATTCAATAAATGCAGAGTATGAGATGCCCGATGTTCCTGCGCCCATCTGTCTGTGCCAAGCCAGACCGCCGGCAATAATGATGCAATAACAAGCCAGGATGATAATACAGGTGGAAAAATAATTCCTACAGCAAAGAGTCTGGCAAGCGATGAAGGATACCAGACGCGAGTAAGTTTGCTTGTACGAATAATAGTGATCAGAGTGAATGTTACAAGAGAGAGTATAGTATTGATGAGGATAAAATTTTCAACACCTGCAAACACAAGCGATGATAAAGATAGATCGATCATTTCCGCCCCTCTCGCTTCTCTTTAATCAATGCTTCAAGGCGATCAAGCTTATTGTGATCCTCACTGACTAGATCAACAAATGTAGAGAGTGCTGATTCACCCAATCCCCCCAATAATGCACCCAATACCTCTTGCGCCAAACCATGTTCAAACTCTTCACGTGTGTAGCGAGGCGCATAAACAAAGGCTTTACTTCGCTTTTCACGTGTCAAATATCCTTTACGATACATTCGATCCAGTGTCGTTAGCACTGTGGTATGGGCAATTTCTCGCTTGCCGCGTAAATGCTCTTCAACCTCATTAACAGTCTGGTTAGGATACTGCCAGAGTAGTTTCATTACCTCAGCCTCAAGCTCACCCAGTACCTGTTTAATACCTTGACCAGCAGGCTGAAAACCTCGTAAAGCGATCTTAAATACCTTTTTCATGATGCCCTTCCAAACGAAATTAAAATACACTATAGCTCGGCAAAAAACTACCGTCAATAGTCGAGAGATAGTAAATACGATAAATTCATTGTTGTTATTAATATCTTTGCTTCATTTTATAATAGCAGGCCGCACAAAAACTATTTCCTTGTCTTGTGCTTGTTTGGGAAAGCAGCGTCTGGCAACACCAAAATGACCACAATTAGTACCATAAGAATTCCGAAGAGAGTTGGTGGTAGGATGTAACCGCTCGCGTTGCTACAGCACGAACGTTAATTTCACTCGGTTTTACCACTAACCCAGATCCTGAGCCGGTAGTGTGAGCCGCGCGCACGCGCCCCCTAGTGAAGATCCCTCGAGCGAAATCGATCCGCCGTGAATCTCGACAAGATCACGAACGATCGCAAGACCAAGGCCGGAACCCTGTGCCGCTTCATCTGCTCGAATGCCGCGCTGCAGAACGACTTCACGCATTGAAGGTTCTATTCCAGGGCCATCATCATCAACCGCAATCACGATCTGTCCATCTTCTCTTAAGCAAGTTAGTCTGACTTGGGTACGAGCCCACTTGCAGGCATTGTCGAGCAGATTACCAAGCATCTCGTCTAGATCTTCTCGCTGTCCCCGGAAGGCATACGACGCGGGCGCATCAACCTCAATACGGAGGTTTCGTTCAGCATGCAGGCGCTGAAGTACGCGGACAAGTCCTTCAGCAGATATAGCAATCGATGCACGCGCTGTAGGTGACGCAGCAGCAGCACGTGCGTGTGCTAGGTGATAGTCGATCTGCCGCCGCATGAGATCGATCTGCTGTTCGATTGCCGTGGCAAGCTGCCCGTGGCCTGCCGCCCGTGCCTGCTGCGCTTCGTGGGCCAGCACTGCCAATGGTGTCTTCAGACCATGTGCAAGGTCACCAGCCTTGGCCATAGCGCGCGCAATGCGCCGCTCGCGCTCCTCAAGCAGTACGTTCAAGTCATCGACTAGTGGCTGTACCTCTGCTGGATAGTTGCCGCCTAAACGTGTGTTGGCGCCTTTGTGCACGGCTGTAAGACGGCTACGCAACTGATTAATCGGCGACATGCCGCGTTGGACTTGCAGAAGTCCCAAAAGCATAAAGAGCACTGAGGCTATAGCCATTATTGACCCGTACCGGAATATCAAATGAAACACGATTTGAGCGGATGGGTTAGGAAATACAGAGTGTAGGATGACACCAGCGATCGTGAAAAGGCCAATCGTCCAGAGGATAGTGCCAAGTAGGAAACGCATATTGAGTGAGAGAGGGTTCATTGGATTCGGTAGCCTAGACCGCGCACAGTTTCAATGAACGATGCGCCAAGTTTGCGGCGCAGGCGTGCGATGAATACTTCAATCGTGTTTGAATCACGATCGAAATCCTGCGCGTAAATATGCTCGATAAGTTCCGTCTGAGAGACGACACGTCCGCGATGGTGCATCAGATATGAGAGCACACGAAACTCGTGGCTTGTGAGCTTAACCAATGCGCCATCTAGTGTGACACGCGCTTGACGTGGATCCAGCATAACACTACCTGCACGAAGCTCCGGCGTGACATTTCCGCTTGCCCTGCGCATCAGTGCTCGCAGGCGCGCGAGCACTTCCTCAATACGGAACGGTTTCGACACGTAGTCGTCCGCACCGCCATCAATCCCTTGCACCTTCTCATGCCAACTGCCACGAGCAGTGAGCACGAGCACTGGTGTCACAAGACCTGAATCGCGCCACTTGCGAAGCAGGGTGAGGCCGTCAATTTTCGGCAATCCTAGATCAAGGACCATCGCGTCGTATTGCTCAGTTTGCACCAGAAAATCTGCGCACTCGCCATCGGCGGCATGATCCACAGCATACCCAGCCTCCGCGATGGACGATGTGAGTTGCTTCGCGAGCGACGCCTCATCCTCAACGATAAGAATTCGCATACTAACCTCAGCCTGTTTATAGCACACTCGAAGCTGAACAACACCTGAACGATATGTTCAAGTTTCGTTCAGCCGCGCTTGCCTATACTGTTACCAGACTTCGGATATTTTATCAGGATGGCTGAATCTATGAAATCAATTACCTAGGTAAATTCAGCTTCAAAAAATTGTCCGTAGTACTGCCTGGAATTAAGTGAAGAGGGAAAACAATGGAACTGCACAATCAGAAAATAAATGATGGCCGTCTCGCTGTAGATAGGCCGCTAATCACGTTGCGCAAAGCCGGGAAGATCTATGCTACCCAAGCGTGTCAATATCCAGCGTTGCGGGATATCGATCTGGAAATCTACCAGAGCGAATTTGTCGCTCTGGTAGGGAAATCTGGTAGCGGCAAATCCACCCTGCTTAATTTGATCAGTGGGATTGACCGTCCGAGCCACGGTGAAGTGATTGTGGCAGGCACTGCGGTACATCAGGTTCCTGAAAACTCTCTGGCCCGCTGGCGAGGTAAGACTGTTGGCATAGTCTTTCAATTCTTTCAGTTATTGCCTACATTGACCATTGTGGAAAACGTCATGCTTCCAATGGATTTTTGTAAAACGCGATTGGTCAGGCAACGTCGTGCCCGCGCGCTCGAATTGCTGGACCTAGTGGGGATCGCAGATCAAGCAGATAAACTGCCATCAACCCTTTCTGGTGGTCAACAGCAACGAGCGGCGATTGCTCGTGCCCTGGCGAACGACCCGCCAATTGTTATCGCTGACGAGCCTACTGGCAACCTAGATTCAGTGACGGCACGCGCAGTGCTTGACCTCTTTCGTAAACTGATAAACCTCGGTACTACTGTTGTGATTGCCACGCATGAACGCGACATTTCAGGGCTGATTGATCGGACCATAGAGTTAGTGGATGGCATGATAGCCTCGAAGCACCCGGTTGCAATTAGCTAGCTAATATAGGAGATCAGTTGATGTCAGCATATTGGCAAAAAGTAATACGCGATTTTTGGCAAGAGCGCTCACGCACAGTTTTTGTGGTGCTCGCTATCGCTATCGGAATTTCAGCCTTTTCAGCGGTACTCTCTAGCTATGCGATTCTCACTCGTGAACTAGATAATGGCTACCTAGAAACCAATCCAGCTTCAGCCACCTTACGGATAGACAAGCTAGATGATGAGTTAGTCGCTGCCATCTCTAAGAGCAAAGGCGTGAGCGACGCAGAAGCCCGCCGCACTCTGACTGGCCGGATTAAAGTTGGGCCAATGGAGTGGCGTAATCTGACTCTGTTTGTAGTTAAAGACTTCAGAGATATTCGCGTCAGTACGCTAAAGCCGCAACAAGGTGCCTGGCCACCAACACCTGGCGAGATACTGATTGAACGCGACGCTGTCCAAGTCGCCAAATCGCGCATGGGCGATTTAGTGACAATCAAGACGGCCAGAGGAAATGAGTGGACGCTACGTTTCAGCGGTACTGTGAAGGATGTAGGTCAGGCCCAGGCGCGCATGGAGAATGCTGTCTATGGCTACATCAACCTCGACACGCTGGCACAATTGAAAGAAGAGCCATATCTAGATCAATTGAAGATCGTGGTAGATGAGAACAAGTTTGACAAAACACATGTGCGCAACGTCACTGCCGATGTGCAAAAGTTGATCGAGAGCCGAGGACATCAAGTACGCAGAATAGATATTCCAGAACCGGGCAAACATCCGCATTCTGGTGTCATGGGGCTTTTGCTGTTGGTGATGTCAAGCTTTGGTCTATTTGCACTGCTCTTGAGCGGCATTCTGGTCGTGAATCTGCTGATGGCACTGATGGCGGCGCAAATCCGGCAGATTGGCATAATGAAAACACTGGGTGGAACTCGTCGTCAGATTGCCGGAATCTATTTTGGTCAGGCACTACTGTTAGGTATCACTGCTTTTTTGATTGCTATACCGGTAGGTCTTTGGGGCAGCCGCGTGCTGTGCCGCTACTTCGCCGTTTTGCTCAATTTTGACATCACCAGCTTTGCTGTGCCGCTATGGGTGTACTTGCTCGTTGCCATAGTTGGTTTGGTCATTCCACTACTAGCAGTAGCCTATCCAGTATGGAAGGGTAGTGGGGTTTCAGTACGGGAGGCACTGGACGATTATGGCGTAGGACAGAAGGTGTTTGGGACGAGTGCCTTCGACCGCGCACTGGTGGGTTTGGGAGGCACAGCACGTCCAGTGTTGCTAGCTTTGCGCAATAGTTTCCGGCAGCGCCTGCGACTGGCAATGACAATGGTGACACTCTTGCTGGCTGGACTACTGTTTATGGCCGCCTTGAATGTGCGCGCTTCTTTGATCAACACATTCGATCACTTATTCGACACGATGAAGTACGATCTGACGGTGAACCTTGGTGGGATGTATCCTTTTGAAAAAGTGGCGCGCGCCACGCAGAATACGCCAGGTGTGCTACAGGCTGAAGGCTGGTTCACCACTGAAGGCTCCCTGCCAGGTACCGGTGCTGCACCAGCCAACAACCACGGCAGATATATGAGAGGCGGTAGGAATATGCATGACGAGCAAGATGGCAATGGTGGGGGGCATGGTGATGTAGCAGACGACATGCGTTTCAAGGTGATCGGTATTCCGGTGGAGACGGATTTGCTGAAGCCGAACCTACTGGCTGGACGCAGCCTTCAGCGCGGCGACACCAATGCGATTGTGATGAACACCAAACTCGCTTCCTTATTGCCAGAAATCAAAGTAGGCGAAGAAGTGAAGCTGCAAATCGGCCCTGGGGAGAGTACCTGGCGCGTCGTCGGTGTAGCTCGCGAGCCATTCGTTGGCCCAGTTGCCTACATTCCAGGTAGCTTCTTTGATCACGCAGGCCATGTTGGTATGACTAATAGTATCCGCTTAATGGTGGACAAGACTGACACGGATTCAATGAATATTATCAAGGCCAGTCTGGATCGTACTCTAGCAGAGCAGGCTGTACGACCACTAAGCAGTGCCAGCAAAGCTGATCTTAGGTTTAGTATCGACCAGCACATGGTGATGATCTACATATTCCTGCTTGTGATGTCAGGCATTCTGGCTGGTGTTGGTGGCCTAGGGCTGATGACAACGATGAACCTAAACGTATTGGAACGGCGGCGCGAAATGGGAGTGTTGCGCGCAATTGGCGCTTCGCCACTGGTGGTGTGGCTCATCGTTGTTACCGAAGGCGTGGTGATCAGCTTGTTAAGTTGGGCACTAGCTACACTCGCCGCTTGGCCGGTCAGCAAGGCCATTGGCGACTTAATAGTCAATCTCATGTTCAAATTCAGTCTAGATTTCCTTTTTGAGCCAATCGGATCCCTGATCTGGCTGGGTGTCTCGATATGCTTGGGTATGGTCGCCAGTTTTCTGCCAGCCTGGCAAGCGTCGCGTCGTCCGGTTCGCGAAGCTATAGGGTATGAATAGCTGAGTAGCCATTGACCTAAAACTTTAGAAATCGAGCATCGTACCAACGTAAGTTCTACGAAAAGGCTGGCTGGGAGGAGCGCCCCGATGACGCAAGTTTTATACGACGGATCAAAGCTTAACTTGTCCATTAGGTGTTGATAATCGGAAAGTGGAGTGCCAGAAAGCCTAAAAACAGAGGATAATAGAAGTAGTAATAGATAACCATAAAAAGATCTAAAGTAGCCTGTTAAGGAGGAACAAATGAAAGCGATTTGGAAACAAGTAATTTTAGCAGAAAGCGATAAAACCATCGTAGTAGAGGGCAATCACTACTTTCCACCAGACTCCATTAATAAAGAGTATTTTAGAGAGAGTAATACACATACAACCTGCGCTTGGAAAGGAGAGGCGAGCTATTATGATGTCGCTGTTAATGAAGAGATTAATAAAGATGCCGCTTGGTATTATCCAGATCCCAAGGAAGCAGCAAAACAGATTAAGGGCTATATTGGCTTTTGGAAAGGTGTAGTGGTAGAAAAATAGTTTGGAGCCCCCTGATGAATATCGAGACTGAGTATCAGGATTTAAATAGCCAGCTTGAGCAGATGCGTATGCTACTCAATGTCATAAACAACTAGTACATTTCTTTGCTAGCAAATTTGCCACTCGTAGGTGTAAACGAATTGAATCTATTCCTGTTGAAGCAATGACAGCAATGACAGCAATAACAAACTATCATTGGCCTGGCAATATACGAGAGTTAGAAAATTTCATTGAGCGCGCCACTATTCTTTTTACCGGCTCGCAGCTTGAGAGATCAGAAGCGACTAGAGCAAAGAAAAGCAGGCTGGAATTTAATTGGAGAGGGATGTCATTTGCCAGCTTTTCAGCATTTGTTGAAAAATTTTGCGATGACGGGAATATTGATCCTTTGCTGATATCAAATAGACAAGGTAGGAAATACCCAGGCCAGCTACGTCGTTTTTTGACGGTTTTCTGGTTGAGAGGACAAAATCCTTGATATAGATCTCTGCATTCTCTTTCAATCTATATTGAACAACCAATCGTAGAGCAGTTACTCCATTGAGAGAGGTTCTTCTCTTAGATATTACTATCGGATCTTGGCTGTATTCACGTATTGATTCAATTTCAACCTCTGCCATATCTTCTGGTTCTGGATGATTCAAATTCTGATAAGCAGCATAGATCTGTATTCGCGCTTCTTCTCTAGCCTGATTTATGATGGGGATAGTTATCCCATGTTGAGAAAATCGCGGTGAATTACCATAGCCAGTATAACCTTTAGGTATAGTGATCTGAAAACCATACAAAGGGTTTTTATATTTATTGGTGTATGCTTCAGTATCTGACGCAATAGCCGGTGTTGTCTGTTTATCTTCTTGCTGCCTGGTAATATTGATCAATAAGACTGGTTCGATTGAAAACAGACTGATTAGTAATATTATAAATGGTAAAAACAGAGCTTGGTTGAAGCACATATATTAAGCCTGACTGATACTTAATAAATAATACCGGCAAGATGATCTTCACAACTTACCGGCAAAGATTCTGTAATGATTGATAAGACACTAGAACTTCTCTTTAAGATAGTTGTCGCGATACCCAATCGTTAAAGCATTAACAACTTTATCATAATCAGGAGAATTACGATTTAGCAAGATTGCGCGTAATTGATCCAAATTTTTTACTTTTACTCCTCCTAGATCTTTCTCCTGATTGTTGCGTAGAGAATTGAATATAGTATCAAAATATCCAAAATGATCTTCTGCAACATGGCCTTTAAGTATACGTATATAAGGTTCAGCATCTATTATTGATTGTTTGGTTTTAGGATCAATTTTAGAGTGATGCGCTTCCCATAAATAACCAGATTTTCTGGATTGGATCGCTTCAATAAACTGATCGGATGTAGCCACCGGCACTGAGCCATCGAACATATGGGGAAAACGCTCGACGAGAGCCTCGGCAAAATCGCCAGTATCACTCTTTTTCGAGAGAAAACCAAAGAGATTGCCAGTAGCTTTACCATAGCCACTCTCCTCAGCACTCATAGCAAATATACCCGCCGGTGACATATTAAAAGAGATTTTAGCGGCATTGGGATTCCGCTTTTGGTAATTGCTCACTATTCCTTTATTAATATTGTAAGCCGAAACTGGATCGGGGTTGTAAGCCAATAATAGGAAAGATGCAACCTGTTCTTTGACAAATTTACCCTTAATCTCTATGACATTCCCCTTTTCGATCTGCCCCTTTTTATCCATAGTGGTAACAAAGTTTGTTACTTCCTTTTTATCCCAAGTCTTGGCACGTTTTACTACCTCACTATAGAGCGTCTCAATAGTAGTTTTGTTTAATTCACCATCAGCCGGAGAAAGACGACGTTCTTCTTGAAATGCTTTGACAGCAGCCTTGGTAGTATCATCGTATTTACCATACGCTTGTGTACCATAGCCAAGAAAGTTGAGCGCTCGTTGTAACTCTTTTATACTATCACTGTTCTTTTTGTTGAATGGTTTATTCTCATTCTTTACTTCGGCAAATCCCTGTTCTGCCTTTTCTCGATTAATTACAAAGTTTTTGCTTGGTTCTTGACCATTGAGAATTAGGTCGATCTCCTGTTGTAGCTCCTCTTCACCTTTATTTTGAGATTGGGTGGCTTGAAGGGAACTTGCTAATGAGTATTTTAAATTATTAGCGACAAACAGGATCTCATTTTTAGTTGCTGATCCTGAATCTACAATAATAGAGGCTAAACTCTCAGTATTACTATCAATCTCTATTGAACCAGATATATTAATTTCCCTATCAATCTGTTTAACATCAGTTTCGGAACTGTAATCTGATGTTTCAGTCTCTCTGTTTGATGCAGTTGCTCTACTATTTATATCTGCCATAAATTAAAACTCCTTGAAAATATATTATTGCTGTACAGTATGAATCTTAGCGATAGGCAGAGATAGTGACACTTTCAGAAATTTT
>JBFLVQ010000124.1:0-17239 GCA_040758525.1 Acidobacteriota bacterium | reverse complement strand
ATAAACTCACTAATAAAATAAAGGTATAGCCGCATGAGTTGTCCCCATTGGAATGAACTAACCATTATTCAGCATTTTCATAATGAATTATCAGCAGCAGCAGAGGCTCAATTACAAGCACATTTGGAGATATGTAGAGATTGTCGGGAGCGTTTCGAATTGACTTGGGAGATTATTCTCGACGATTCTTCATCCTCAAATATAGAAGAAGACGAAGATATTGCCAGATTATTAGCAAGCCCTCTTTGGCAGCAACATAAAGAACAGCTAGTACAGCAGCAGGTCAATAACATCATACAACTGCAAAACCAGCAACCCGTCCATACTGATGCGACAACTGTTTCTCTCGCCCAGCAGAAGCAACACCAGCCCAGTTATCGCACAATGATGATGAAGATCGCCGCAATGGTGGTATTAGTGCTTTTGCCGGCTGCATTCTCTTATTATCTGCTCTTCAAACCAGCAATAGAAAAGTCTCATCCGATCATGGGTTCAGCCACATCGATTGCTGAACCGACTCGTTACGAGCGTTTGGATAAATATATAGATCTTTATTTGGCGGCTTTACAGAGTGCAGATGAAGTTGCTGCAAGTCAGGCGATAAGGGCAGCCGATCTAGTAGCTGAAGAGATGGCAATAAAGACAGGTGATCTAGTAGGACGTGATACGGTTAACTATTACCTAACTTATCCTATCAGAGAGATCGCCCTATTGAAAGAAGCAAGAAAGACCTTAATAGAGATTGAAGCAACCACCAATAAGGCTCCTTACTCTGCCTCGCTAGCAAAAGCCCGACAAGCTGCTAATCTCTTCACAGAATTTGCTGCATATACCGATGTTGAGCGTACAAATATTTTAATCGCAAAATATCTAGTAAAAACAGGTCAGTTTGAGGAAGCCGATGTTCTTATCAAGGATAATATTACACGCTCAGTTAATGCCAAACATCTTTTCTATCAAGCTCAGTTTTTAGCCTGGCAAGGTAATCGGCTGGCAAATTCAGCACAGTTTAATGAAGCTACCATTCTTTTAAAAGATTCTATAGAGGTTGCTCGCGATCTCGAAGTTCCCCAATTCTTAGCGGGACCTTCTATGGTGCTAGCTGGCATCTATTTTGTTACAGATAACAACAGTGCAGCATTTGAGTTGGCTCGTAAGACCCTAGAAATAACTAGACCTATCAATCATCCCTATACAATTCAACTCTTGCAAATTGCCGGTATATCTGGTTTCAACCTAGATCTAGAGAGTATTGCTGAATCTTATTTGAAAGAGTCCATTACTCTATCAGAAAAATATCGGAATACTGTGGAATTGGTTAAAAGTCATGCCTTTTTAGGTATTGTAGAAGCCGAAAAAGGCCAAACAGTCTGTGCAGAAAATCATTTTACCATCGCAATAGAAAAACTTGCCAGCATAGAGGATATCTCCGCACGTAAATACGCTGCTACTGCCGTTATGGGCTATTATGCCCGTGCACAGATGTTAGCTGGTAACAATGAACAGGCTATTAACCTCTATAGTCAAGCTATAAAGCTAGCACATGAAGCTAATATCAAACAGAAACTCACCCTTAGCCAACTCCATCAAGGGCTAGCAGAAGGTTTACTAAAAAAGGGTGACCGCGATCGTGCGGAAACGGAATTATCGCTGGCAGCCACCCTAGCTAGTGAAGCGCGTAAAAACTCAGAATATAATAATGACCTACTTACCTTTGCTTTTACACGAAAAAATAGTCACAACCTAACACCAGAGCCTTTACCTTAACTGCGATTTACCAAAGACTATGGACATACAGCTTAGTGGAAAAGGGGCAAACGATGCCTTATGAGCTAAGGCAATATTATAGGGTGTTACATTAACACCAATAAAATCGTAGTAGTAAGTAAAGTGATCCATACTGGCCATCTCGGCTGGCGGCTCATTGGTAATTGCTATTTCATAACCTACACCTTCCCTTCCTACTAATCGTATCTTATCTTTACCATTCATAATCACCATCGCTTGACCATTGATAAGATTTATTTTAGCTGCTGGTGTAGCTACTCGACGGTTAAATGGTAGTGCTTTCCCTGAGCCATCGGCAGCAAGAAATCTTACTCTCTCTTCACTAAGATTAGCAGCATAGAACAAACCCATACCAATATGAATCTTGCCAAACAACTTCTCCTCTTTTAGCTGTAACTCTCGTTGATGTAGATCTCCCTCCATATCAATGTTCCAACGGAAATCATTCGGATCCTGCTGCATTGCTGTAGAGAGGTATTTACTTACACCTGCAGAGCGATTTTCCAAGTCAATGTATAATGTACCGCGTAGTTGTTCACTCTTTAGTGTGGCTATAACAGTACGACGGTTATTAATAACTTCTCTAACCATCAAGGTAGGCGTATGATGATGTACATCTAATATTGCTACACTAACGCGATCCGGATTACCAAAACAGAGCGCCATAAGACCATCAAAAGAGATTGTCACATTAGCCTCTGCGCTAGGATTGCGCGGTAGCAGTTGGCTAGTCTTATCACCATTGCTAGATACACTATTAGTAATTCCTAAAAACAGATACACTACTACACTCATTAATAAAAAGCCTTTCACTCTCATCGTTTTTCTCCTTTATTTTGCGATATTGTGTGGCTACTTGCGGTAGCGAGAAGATCTAATAGATCTTTCCTCACTAAGATAGGCACCCCTATCAGAAAGGTCAAAATAGATCTGTTGGAAATTCGATTGTTACAATGATTTTCTTAGTCTTTATAATGCAGTAGATTAGCAATTTGACAAAGATAGTGGAAAATTTCGCTTAAGGTTTGCCATTTTTTCTTATTACGCATAAGAGATCTTACTGTACTGAGATTGGGGACGAGTGTATTATGAGTATTATAGGTGTAGTAGATATTATCGGTGCTATCGGCACTGTAGGCGTTACGGCTATTGCGGATCTTACATATATCGTAGGTGTTATGGATATCAAGCAGTGGAGTAACAGTGAACTGATATCTCGATTGGTTCTATCCGAACAATCTCCCGAAGAACAACAAAATATCCGCTATGAGTTTCTCGATCGTTTCGAGCATATTCTCGTAAAACAGATTCGTCTTGCCTTTCACCGTCTAACACCACAATCACAGGCTACCCCAGAAGCAATCTGTGATGTGGTAGATGAAATAATGCTTAAGCTCTTGAACCCTAATCATCAATCTATCCGTCAATTCAGCCAGCAGACTGACAGTCAGATAGAAGATTATCTAGCAGCATTGGCCTATAGGACGGCATTGATCTATTTATATACCAAAAGCAAAGATAAAATACCCTAATAGCTGGGAGCTCTATTACAAGCACCCTCTTTTGCTACTTTCTATTTGCAAGAAAATTCGCCAATATTTTATCTGCTGCTGTTGATAGATCATGCTTAGGATGCTGAGCAACATAAATTTTTAGACTAGCAAGAGTCTCCTGTCGCAAATAAAAGCAGACTTGCTGATAGTTTAGGTCAATTATCTTGGCTCTACTGGGGCGCTTTAATATTGGTGTTAAATGAGCATTTCTCTTTAATTCTGTTGAATCTGTTGGTGATGAACCCATAGAAGCCGCGGCCTAAGTTTTTTCTAGGCCGCGGAGTAATCACTCTTAGTATCTACTTATATGCCACCATTATCGTACTCCGCCTGCCTCAATAGAGCTAATTATTAGTAGTTTATTGAGTAGCCCACACTCAACACTGCTCCACGCGCGGCGGCAAAACTATCATTACGACCCGTGCGCAGCAACTGTGATTCTCTAGTGAAGTATTGATTGTTGAGCAGGTTTTCTACACTGAAACGTAACACACCGCGTTTTAACCTGACACTGCTAATCCAATCGAGCGTGACGTAATCGCCTACTCTTCTTTCACCAAAAGCTACACTGTTACGGAAACGATTGCGGTTGCCGGAATAGAGTACCTGGAAACGATTCTGCCAGCGCGGCAATGTATTATGTTCCAGATAAGCCGTCACCTTAATGGGCGGTATTCTAAAACTGTTTAGAAATGTGTACTTGCCATCAAGGTTTGGATCACTCTTACCTTCGACGACACTGATAGCAGTGCCTAGTTGCAGACGCGAACTTGGCTGTACATCAATGGTGGCTTCAAATCCATAGACACGCTCCGGTGCGCGTATTACTGGTGCATTGAAACCGCCAGAACTTGTGCCTAAATCTGAAGTGTTGTAGAACGTTGATAATGAACTCTGGAGTTTCTGCCATTGCATGCGCACACCCACTTCAAAGAGATCTACTTTCTGCCCTTGAAATGGCAATGTATTAATGGAAGCGCCTTTGGGCGCACCGCGCACTACCAGGCCAATATCAGGCACAGAGAAGCCTTGTGCAAAGTTGCCAAAGATATTAATAGTATTGGTTGCCTGCACTACTGCGCCGATATTAAAAAGTGTCTCATCATAATTAAGCTCTCCACCCCGCACACTATTGTTTGCTAATGTGACGAAATCGCGGATGCGACTGCGAATACGCTCGTAGCGAATACCTCCACGCAAGACCAGACGCTCTATGCCACGATACTCTAACTGAGCAAAGAGACCAAGATTGCGCTGATTGATAGGCGGTACAAATATCCTTTCAGATATTTTTTTGAAGACTAACCCTTTGCTCTGATCAAAGATTTTAGTGTCCATTAGAAAGACCGGCTGTGCTGTCTTCTCGACACTGACATCCAATCCCCATACTACTCTCAAACCAGATTTACTTCCCAGCGGGGTATCTACATTGATGCGGCCACCAGCCTTTTCTGAATCGAGCACAGACTGGAAGATGGTGCCGCCGAAGATCGGGAATGCGCGACCATCAAAAGGAAAGAAGACCGAGACGTAATCACGATAGTAAGCCTGGGTATTGATGCGGTTGCCAAAAAAGTTCTGATGCTGGTAATCGAGATTGAAGAGCGTATTATGACCGCCCTGCCGATCTTCCAGTTGCACACCTTTGATGGCACGAGCTTTTGCCTTGGTGGCAGGCAGCCTATTTACCGATGGGTCACTGGCAAAGTTGGTCTCCTGCTCATTGTCAAAGAAGTTGAAAGTGAATTGAAAACGTTGCTGTGGTGTAACATCCCAGCCGAACTTGCCCAGAATATTGAAGGTATTGGTATCGGCAAGGCCACCCTGCCCTTGTGGATCGGGGGGAATGCGATCGCCATCGGCATCAAAGAATCCACCTGTACGATCAAAGCTTGCGCCAATCACATAATCGATGCTTTTACGCTTGCCCGTAATGGTTTGATAGATCGTGCCGCCCAAGCTGTCTTCTGGATGAGTTAACGACATAGTGCTACGAAAATCTGTGCTGAAGCGAATAGGAGCTTCTACGTTGGGGCGCTTAGTAATGATATTAATAATACCGCCAGTAGCACCATCACCATAGATAGCGGTAGCGCCGCGAATAACCTCGACACGATCAACAGCAGCCGGATCGATAGTGATAAGATCACGGGAAATATTTCGTGTGGTCGATTGAGGCACGCCATCAATTAGTACAAGTACATTGCGCCCACGTAGTGTCTGTCCAAAAATGCTCATGCTCTGACTGCCAGGCGCTAGACCGGGTACGAGTTTGCCAAGTGAATCGCTAATATTGTTTGTCAAGCTGGCCTGTTCAGCCAGTTGATTACCGCTGATCACCGTAACAGCACCGGTAATGGTATCGATTGTCTCAGCCGTGCGTGTGGCAGTAATGACTACCTGATCAGAAAAGGCACTAGGCACAAGTGTTATTTCCACGTTATTATTGCCATCATCAACAACTGTAAGATTGTGTGTAGCGGTGGCAAAACCATCAACTGTGGCAGTGATGAGATAAACGCCAGAAATTAGATTATCAAAGCGAAATGTGCCTTCATCATCAGTTGAAACGTTATGCTCAACACCTTCTGATTGCTTCCGCAAAGTTACAGTTGCACCGCTAATGGTAGCACCAGTTTGATCTGATACCCGCCCAGTGACCGATATTTGTGCTGTTTGTGCTGATGTATTATTTATGCAACAGAGCATTAGAACAGCTACATTCGCTAATAGCACTAGAAAACGCAACATATTCCCTCCTGAAGATATTTGTTATTGAAATATAAGCGCCATTGTTCCAAGAAATTTCATTATTGTTGATTTAGTTGATATTGAGACAAATGTGCCGCCATACCCCGCCAAGTAAGACCTCTATCATCACCAACAATGAATAACCGAACGCCTTTCTCACGCCAATCAGAATGATCTTGCGCAGCGCGTGGCAGAGCGCAGAAATGCAGCCCATGCTGGTTCGCAATGCTGTGGATGGTCGCTAGTCCTTCACGCACAGTCGAATGGCGGGTTTGCCATGGCAATCCAAAAGATTGAGATAGATCAGCCGCACCTTCCAACAAAACATCTATTCCTGCTACGGTAGCAATCTGATTCAGGTGTTGTAATCCCTCAATATCTTCAATCATTAGCCAGACCATCACACCACAGTTCGCTTCCACAAGATAATCGGTGAGTGAATCACGCGCATAACGGCTATCACGCGTAGCATTGAGTCCACGTTCACCATCCGGCCAGTAGCGACACAAACTCACGGCTTCATGGGCCTGTTGAGCAGAACGAATACGTGGAAATACAACACCCTCAGCGCCAGCATCAAGTACCGGCAGAACCTGTGACAGTGCGGCTACTCTTACTAATGCTGCGACGCCATTAGCACGCGCAGCTAGCAGCATTGCTTCCAATTGATCTCCTGTAATCAAGGTATGTTCCAGATCAATAATTATGAAATGGTAACCGGCTGCCGCTATTAGTTCGACCATAATAGCAGCAGGTACTGAACAGAATAGTCCATAAGCCTCTTCACCGGTAGCCAGTCTTTTTCGCAAAGTAAAAGCCGATCTCATTTAACAATCCTTTACTGGGTTAAGAATTTCACCAAAGGCGCTAGGCATACCAGTACCAAGATGATCTCGTGTTAATAATGGTGCAAGGACCTGCTTAAATGGCCAGTACTCGCTCTGCAGTAATAACTGATGAGCCAGTCTCTCTATGGAGGGTGATAGTTCCAACCGCTCTAGCCATTTGATCAAGGTGAGCTGTATCGTTTGCCAGCACCAAGCTTCTTCAATAGCGAAGTGTGATACCATTGCGACAGCAATTGAATAGAGGTTGACTTCAATTGCCAATGTTTGAAAGTAGGCGAGTAAGTCTTTAGGCTCGTCCAGCACCAGAGTATTTGGCGTGGTCCAATCGATCTTATACTCAGGAAGAACCAGTCCACGCTCGCTGAGTATTGTCGGGCAGATGCGCAAAGTATCGTGGTCACGTAATAACAGCCCTTTTATCTTGCCATTACTCCATACTAATAGAACGTTCTGTCCGTGCAATTCGGGCATAACACCATAAGCAAAGCACCGCAATCCCAGTGCTACTAATACATCGGTGATCTCCCTAAATAATGTCTTTGCCGCTTCAACTGTTTTCTTGCCACGTAGCAGATATTCAAATGCCGGCAATCGTCCGTGAGAAGTCAATACGGAGCAGGCTGCCATTGGCACAAGCTCCGCTTCATCAATATCAGGATAATGGCGCAACAGACAGGCTAGCTCTCCTCGCTCTTGCACAATGTCAGAGTGGCTTGTCACTGCCCACCATAACTGTTCATTGCAGAGCCATAGGCTGCCTGCCAGCGCGGCATCCAGATGGCGCAATTGCTGCAAGAGATCTTCTGCCAGCGCACCATTATGTAGATAACGAGGCGGCATTATACGCAGTGCACCCAATGCATTCACGGCTAGAGAAAACTTGATATGAAAGTCTCTTTTGCCAGCTATCGCAAGTGTGCGTAATGATGAAGTGGGAATGCCTCCACCCAACTGCTGCTCTAGGTCGATGCAGTCATCAAGCCAGGGACGCAACCGACGTTGAGGCTCAGTATTAAGCCAGCGCCATTGCCAAGGATGGACAGGAAACCAGAGATGATCTTCTCGCTCCAGCCGCAACCTTTGCACTGCCAGACGCAGTTGTGAAAATTCATCTTCATTGAGTAGTGCCTCTGCCAGCAACTGACCATTGCAAGCAGTTCCTAATAAACGGTGACGTGGCACGGCAATCCAATGAAATGGAATGAACTCGTCGGCACTATTAGTTACACTTTTATTATCGTCACTCCATTCCTTAGCACGTGCCAATGGATGGAATGGACGGTCTTTGAGTCCACATATAACTTCCCATCTAATAAGATCAGGCTGGCGCAACCCTGCCAATATATCGGCCTCTTGTGCAAACATCAGTTGTGCCTGTTTTAAGGAGAGAGTAAAGAGATGCTTAAACCGGTATGATCGGTTTGACCACCATTCCGCTTGCTGCAAGGCGGCAACAGCGTCTATCAATGATAGTAGCTGTTGGCCATGACTGTTGCGCAAGCATACGGGTAAGCTTTGTAAGCGAAATGGCAATAATCCCACCTGTGGCACACCTTGCCAATATAGTTCTGCTTCTTCATTGAGACGAATGGCCAGCCAATACATCTTATCTTGCTTAACTATCGTACAGTGTTGGCGTATACCAAACAGGTCTTCCAGCCACATGGCATCAATTAAGTCCTGTGCCAGCGATAGCGCTGGCCAATCAATATTCTTTTTCAGCCACGATTTCATAGTATCCGTAAAATCTTTCCAATTACTGATCCGCCCAATCGCCAATAAAAATCTGCTCTGGCTTAGGATGGCTGAGAAAATCATGATGTGAGATCGCCCAACCATAGGCGCCTGTATAGCAGAACAGTATGACATCGCCGATACGCACTCGTGATACGAAAGCATCAAAAGCCAATCTATCTTTTGGTGTACAGAGCTGTCCCACAATAGTGACATTGACGCGCTCTATGGCTCTACGTGGAAAAGGATATGACCAATCCTCCATTGATATCACAATAAAGGGATGACTGTGTTGCCAGGAGACAGGCAGACGGAAATGGTGTGTGCCTCCACGCACTATCACATAGTAGGTAGCATGATTTTGCTTGATATCGAGCACCTCTGCCGCATAATAACCACAGGCTGCCGTAACATATCGCCCACACTCAAACAGCAGTGTCAAACCGGGCAGATCATAACCATTCAATACTTGATTGAGTTCCTGCACAAAGATATCCCAGGCAAACTGTCTGTCCAGTTCTGCGTAATTAACTCCTATACCACCACCAACATTCAAATAAGATAGATTGATCCGATATTCTGCTGACCAGGCATGAGCGCGAGCAATGTAGCTGTCGATAAGCTGTGCATGAGCCACAGCATCAAGGTTGTTAGAGATTGAATGGAAATGAAATCCCTGAACCATTATATTGCGGCTGCGCAGTGCCTGTGTGATGAGATCAGGAAGTTCTATTTCATCTATGCCAAACTGAGTAGCTACCCCCGACATTTTTAGCGTTGCGGCAGGTAGCAGGCCGCGCAAGTTTACTCTCAACAGGATCGGGATCTCCTTTCCCATAGCAGCACCCAAATATTGAATGCGATCCAACTCTTGCGCGCTCTCGACATGTAACAATTTCGCGCCTTGCCTAATTGCTACGGCCAGCTCTGCTTCTGTCTTGCCCGGCCCACCAAAAATAATTGGGACGTCTGCGCTAATGGCACGCACTTTTTCTAGTTCACCCTGAGAAGCAACCTCATAACCATGCACATAAGGAGCAAGCGCCCTCAGAATGGGCGCTTGCGAGTTTGCCTTGATGGCATAAAAGAAGCGGCACTGCCGGGGCAGAGTAGTAACAATCTGCGCGATATGAGCACGCAACTGTGTGAGATCATATATATAGGCACATACTGGCTCATTACGTTCTGCTCTTAGCCGATGAATTAATGTCTCAATCTGCGGTGTCATTGGCAGACCTCTTCCTTCATCAGGTATAAAGGATTTCTCACGGAATGGAGTTGAAGGCTGGTGTCGGGAAAGAGTCGGCGACTCGTCAATCGCTCTACCTCTATTAGAGGTGTGTATAGATCAAAGATCTCGAAACGGTCCTGCAAGTGTGTAAATCGTTGTTGATAGGTAACTACTATTTTATTAGCGATTGACCAGAACTGTTTTTCACTGAAGCCGAACTGCTCATCGAGAAATAGTCCTAGTTCCGATAGGTTGATGAAGAAGAAGGCGTCATGCAGAAAGTCCCGCACTTGTGCAGGAATATCTGTAATGATAAAGGAGTTGCGATTGACACGAGCATGATACGGCGACATCGAATGTAGCCTGGGCTGCAGGTCTGGCCTAGCCAGCAACTGAGGCGAGAAGCGGATGCCATCATGAAAGTCTCGTAAGGCGATACGCTGTGGAATGCCATGACGATGGATGAGCACCATGTTCTGCGCATGAGATTCAAGTGCCATACCATGTGCCTGGAGTAGATGAATAAGTGGCAAAATACCTACTGTCAACAATCGCTCAAGCCATTGCTCCAAGCCATGCTGCTTAACCCAATCAATAATAAACGGGCGGCTATCTCGATCTATATGACATAGTATATTCCAGGGCACGGCAGATTCGCCAGTAGACAGGTAAGGATGAATGCTCTCGCGCCAGATGCAGGAGAGTAGGCCATAAGTCTTTGACTGCATAAGATCAGGCTGTGGCCGATCATAGGCTATGCCTAACACTTCTCGCAGTATCACTACCTGCATCTCATCTTTCAGGAATGGGTCTTGATCAACAAGTGTGTGTAGCCAATCAGAAATGAGCGGGGCATTCTGCACTGTATGTGGCGCCAGTATGCGCGAGGTAGAGGTGTTGACGATGCTCAGTGAATGTTTCAAATAGGCCTTTGCTGGCTCATCATAGTTGGCAAGTGTACGAATCGATTGCTGTGGTATATAGGAGTCTGCCGTAATACCGAGTGGAACTAGTCGCTGATTGCGAATATCTTCGAAAAATGCCGACATAATCTGCTCACGCCATTGCCAGGGATGCACCGGCAAGATGAGATAGTCATCGGGATTAAGATCTCTCTGGCGCAAACTGCGCATACATTCGTCATATTTATTAACACCCAGTTCAGTGAAGATAAAGCGACCCAGATCAATGCTACGTGAAGCCTCACAGCGCGTCCATTGACGATGCGCAGCAAGCAGGAAAGGCTGAAACATTGGGCTGTACTCAGGCCCGAATAACAGGTTATCTACATAATCAAATCCAATACGTGACTTGTAGCTTGGATGATATGGATGCCCATCCGGCAGGCCGCTCTCTATTTTGTCGTAATTGTATGTGCGCAGTAAGCAATTACTCTCTTGGCGATAGTATTGAGCAAAGGTATCCTTGAGCAGTGTCTGCTCCAGCTCTCCAATAAACCGGCATAATAGAGTTTCGTCCGCGTCATGCAGAGCGCGTATCTCTAGCAAAAATTCTGCTAATGATTCGGCTTCACGAGTGGTTTCGCCATTGATGCGCATAACCGGATCGGATGACAAGCGGATACGATCAAAGCCAAAAGCTTGCCGGCCATGGCAACGGTAGGTTACTGGGCAGCCCGCTTCGGTTTTACCAGCTAATAAAAAGACCCTGTCTGCACTGGAGGCTGCTACTTCCGGAGTGATCACACGCTCGTAGATCAAAGATTCGATAAGCTGGCGTAGTATGCGCCGGCGCACCTCAATAAACTGTTCACAGCGCAGTGCATCATCAATACTGCTTGCACGCAAAGCTGTTGCTGAAATTGTGCTGATCATTACAATGCCTCCGTTCCGCGCAGGAAATTAGGAATATTGATGTAAAGAGGACGCTCACTGCATTGATGAAATGAGCTGAGCAGATTTGCTTTTGCCGGCAGTTCTGGACCATCTAACAGCTCTTCCAGATACCGTCTGCCTACGCCATTGATCTCTTGCACGACCTTTGCTGACACGGTGTCACGCACTACTTGCCAGAGTTGATATTCATCGACCCGGCCATAATGGGCGAGGGTGCTAATCAGATGTCCAAAATGGTTAACCAGCAGATAATATTTCAGCCGATGCCACGCTTGATCATCGTCATAAAGAGCCGGGCTCTGCTCATCAATCTGCTTGCCACACAAGCGGCTACCCACAGCGCGATCACGGCTGATACTGCCGCCTTCTAGATCACGCACATAAAGATGCTTGGGCCAACCATCGTGCAGTACTATTAGTGAGTTCTGTACATGCGCTTCCAGGCTAATGCCGGTGTGGATAAATAGACGCAACAGCGGTATTAATGAGATCTCCACATAACGTCTGAGCCAACTATTAATCGTCGTAGAGTTAATAGCGACATTGCCATTAGCTCTTTTTATCACTCTAATTATCAGAGGTTCATTAGTGTGTGGACAGGGCTCGAGTATCGCTGCCACTACCATTGGAGCTGCCGCACCGGTAATGGGTGGGCGCTCCCGGAAGAGCACTCCGAACTGTGCCATTAACTGTTGCTGATCTGCTTCCGACCAATGTCTGGGCGCAATTGTACGAAATCCTACTTCTAGCAGCACTGTGAGGTTTGGTGTAGCAGCATAGGCTTTCACCGTGCTGATGGCTCTACTCACATCTATGCTACGCTGTAGATGTTCCAATGGATTAATACGAATATAATTGGTAATGCGCACACTGAGCGGCAACTTAAAAAAGAATGGATGCTCAGTGCTAACGATCGTGCGCACAGATGAGGTAGGATAGACGGTCTCTCCCAGTGGGCCTAAATAGCTCAATTCATCGGCGTCGATTAATGCCTGTACGTTACTCTGGCGATACAGAAAGGTTGCTTGCCAGGGATGGCAAGGCAATAATTGCCAATCACGCTGCGCTGAATTGAGACAATCTTTCGTCTGCTCGATTACTCGGCGGGGAATGACATGATTAATTGAGCCAGGAAGAAATTCCTCTCTCACCAGTTGTGGTGAGAGGACAAAATAATGGAGTGCAAAACTGGCACCCAATTCCGGCGCGTAACGATCTAGATCTTCAGGTAAAAAACCATCCGAGCTTTTTGGCATAGGATGAAAAGGATGGCCAAAGAGCAGTGCTTGCTCAGCGGCGAGAAAGCGATCTTCATCTTCCAGATCAAGCCAGGGCTGATTGTAATTCAATCTTTGATCGACATAGAGAGCAGTCTTTTCAATACTGTTCTCGATATGTTGACGCAACACATTGATATGCTCGGCAGGTGTCAGCAAACCCGGCTCATTGTTTGATATCTCAGACAACAGCAGAGTTGCCAATTCCAATCGTGAAATAGTTATTGAACTGGCGTTACTTTCATTGGCGCTACGCCAGAAGCTATCACCAAATTTATGTAGCCCAATGGGAGAGAAATAGATGATCGAACCCCAAATGATGATAGACGATTTAGGCAGCACCAGGCGCATGGGCAACCCTTGGTGCAATAGTTGTTCAGAAATATGATTGGGCAGTTGAGCCAACAAGCGCTCATCTGCTACAAACTCAGCCGGAGCAACTACCAGTTCGCGTAAATAGGTGTTAAGCAGTCGCTCGACAGTGGCCGTTTCGGCCAATATTACGCTTCGAGAACTTGAGTAATATTGCTCAGAAATCATTACTATGTTTTACCTCTTTCTAATTGGAGATCTGCTGTTCGCTCAGCCGCAGTGCCGCTAAACCAGACCAAGAGTGTAGTCAGGCCATATGAACTGCCCATTAGCACGAATATCCAGGCTGGCGACACAAAAGCTGCCAGCGCACCACCCAGCAGTGAACCGATAACCTGGCCAAGCGTGAGAAAACTATTGGCCACACCGATGCGCACGCCTTGCCGGTGTGACAAGGCATCGCGGCTCACTTGCAAGTAGACCGATTGGCTAATTGCGCTCATACAGAAGCCCTGCAGAATGCGTAGTGGGAAGAGCCAGCCGATATGAATGGGCAAAGCTTGCAAAGCGATACTGATTGCGCAGCCTGCAGCAGCGAATAAAAAATTGTTTCTGATTGGGTAACAGTCATTGCGCTTACCCCACCAAGCAGCACCGATGAGAGTCGCAGCAAGAGTTACAGCTTGTAAAGTTCCTACCCAACTCGCAGCATATTTTGGCTCGGCTAATAGTTCACGCACATGGGTGGCAAAAACTATCACAATGCCATAGTTACCGAGTTGGGCAAAAAGGCCGCCAAGAATAAAAGTGATAACTTGGCGCTGACGTATTAGATTGGTCACCTCTGTGCACATTGGTGTTAGGGCATCGTTTTCCCTTCTGGTCAGCTTCACTTCACGCAATCGCACAGCCGCGCATAGACCGCTCACAGCGATCAAAGCGCCGGTAATTAAAAACAATGGACGGAAACCAAAGCGATCCGAGAGAAAACCGCCTATTAGCGGTCCAACCATAGCACCAGCGGCAGTTGCGGTCTGCAAGCGACCAATCGCTTTACCACGATTGCTGGCTGGTGCTTGTGTGCTGGTAAATGCTGCCGCAGCATCATCGATACCACCGAATGTGCCTTGCAGCAACCGGGCAATAAGAAATTGCCCTGGTGTAAGAGCAAGGCCCATAAGTGTGACACTGCCGGCAATACCAAAGAGAGCGCGCACAACCATCCACTTGCGTCCAACACGATCGCCTAGCCGTCCCCAAAATGGCGAGCAGCAAGCTAGTGTAATGGCCGGAGCAGCCAATGAGAAACCGCTCCAAAACCTATTCGTCTTGGTAGATTGGGTGCCTAGCTGTTCTAGATAAAATGGCAATAGTGGCACCACCACTGTAAGCCCAGCAGTGACGAGAAACTGGCCCGTCCAAAGTATGAAAAAGTTCTCCTGCCATGAGGGTGCTTCGCTTATCGCTCTTGCTGGTTTCATAAGAACACTAATTGAGATTCAATTGTGTACCTACACCACCCGCGATGGCGCGCTTAAAGAGCGCCTGAGCGCATGCGACATCTTCTATCGCCATACCCATAGGGTTGAGCAGAATGATCTCATCATCAGACTCACGGCCCGGACGACGGCCAAGCAAGATCTCACCTAACTCTGCGTGCAACTGTTCACGTGAAAAGCTACCTTCTAGCACGAGTTGGTTGATAATCTTCTTTTCACGATTGGATTGTTCCCAATCATCAACTACCACCTTGTCGGCTTTGAGGAAGACCTCTTTATGTACGTCCATTATTGAAACATTGCTAATGAACGTGCCTGCCGATAGCCATTCATAGGGAATATAAGGTTTATCAGCCACCGTGCAGGTGATAACTACTTCGCTGCCTCTGACTGCCTGCTCAGCCGATGCTGTCAGGCTGTATGTAACGGATGGGAAGCGCTGCTGGAGTTGACCAGCGAGCCGCTCGGCACAGGCAGAATTGAGATCGTACAATTTAACCAAACTAACCGAGGGGAACTCGTCCAGCAGAGTCGATAACTGCGTTGTTGCGATAGGGCCACAGCCAATGCAGCATACATGCGAAAAATTTTCGCGCGCAAGATGACGAGAAGCTAGCGCAGTAACCGAGGCAGTGCGCATACCACTAATTAAGCTTCCTTCCATCACAGCTATCGGATAGTGGCTTTCCGGATCATTTAGTATGATGAGAGCGCTAGCCCGCTCTAAGCCACGTAGTATAGGATTGTCATGCTTGCTACCAATCCATTTAAGCCCAGCCATTGGCTCTTCCCCACCTAAGTAGGCTGGCATTGCAATGATGCGATCGGCAATATGGCCTTCTGCACCACGCCAGCGTAGATAAGGCTTGAGCGGCTGAGCCACCTCGCCTAGTGCATGCTGTTTTAGAGCATTGGCGACGGCTTCAATATAGAGTTGTGGACGGTCGCCACCTAACCTGATAATGTCGGATTTACTGAGATATAAAAGCATATGTGCAGTTGTATTCATATTTCTCCTGTGAAAACTGATTGAGAGGTAGAGCAGTCTCACTTATCCAACAGTGCTTTCAAAGCACTGTGTGGCGACCGCAGCAGCACGTGCGATCCGACGCTTAAGTGGACGGCACAGTTTTGCTACCCAAGTATCGTTATAGACCAGATCGAGATAGCGTTCTCCACGATCTGGTAGTAATGTGAGGATGCGGCAGGGCCTGGGTAGCCGAGGGAGAATTTTTTGAATCGCTGCGATTACTGAACCGGATGAACCTCCCGCAAAGATACCTTCATGAGTAAGAAGCTCACGGCAACCTTGCACCGATTCTCTATCATTGACATAAAATACTTCATCAACTTCTGTTGGATTAAGCAACTCGGGAACATGGCTTGAGCCAATGCCAGGCAGTTCGCGTGGGCCAGGTTGTGCACCAAATATTACCGATCCAGCCGCATCCACAGCGATCACCTTAATGGTAGGAAAAGCTTGGCGCAATCGGCGTGCAAGTCCCATTATTGTACCTGTCGTACTTACAGCAGCAACCAGACAATCTATTGGCGACTCCAATTCGCTTACTATTTCATTACCTTCACCAAAATAGTGGGCCTGCCAATTTAGTTGATTAGCATATTGATTGATCCATAGACTGCCTGGTACCTCCTGCAATAGCTCCTTCACTCTACGCAAGCGCGTCTTGAGATAGCCGCCCTGATCGTCCGGCTCGTTAACAATATCGATGTTGGCACCAAACTGTTTCAGAATACTTAGGTTGGTGGGAGAAATCTTGGGATCGACGACACAAGTAAAGCTGAGCCCATAAACGCGCGCCACCATTGACAGTGCGATGCCAAAATTGCCCGAAGAGCTTTCAATTAAATGCGTGTCCGGCTGAATAGCTCCATTTTCTAATCCCTGTTCCACTATGAAACGGGCGGGCCGGTCTTTAACGCTGCCACCTGGGTTTAGCATCTCTAGCTTGGCCAATACCTCCACCCCATAATAGGGAAATAGCCGGCTTAACCGCACTAGAGGGGTCCGCCCTACACAGCTTATGACAGAATTATGTACCATTCGTGACCTCCTTTAGCTTGATAATTGATTGTTTATATTCCAGTTAACAGACAGCCTTAGCCTCATCGAGTACTGGTATCGTTTAATTAATCAGTTCCGGTTTTGCTTTAAAAATGTAAACGAAATTGAAAACCAATTTCAATTTCAATAAAGAACTTAGAAAATAAGGTATCTCTGTTGAGGTTGTCAATACTTTTTGGAGGATTGTATAGGAGTAAAGATTGGGTGTTGGGGAGTAACGGAACAGAAAATACACTTAAGAGGTCATTTTTGACCTGCAAACCCGGATTTTAGATAGTTAGCGGCAAAAGATTACTGCTCAAGA
>JBFLVQ010000123.1:0-17258 GCA_040758525.1 Acidobacteriota bacterium | reverse complement strand
TTTTGCTGCCTATTACCGCTCATTAAGAAAGATTCAGCGTTGGGACAAAGCAGAAAGACAAGGGTTCAAACCATCTGATCCTTGCCAATATTGGCACAAGCAAGCGCCTCTAGTAGTTGAGGCAATGGAAAAATAATATGACTTTTCTGGTCAGCAAATAAATTTTTCTTCTCATCAACACATTAACTGCTTTATACTAATGCTATCGAACGTTTTCTAGTAACAGAGATAGTAACGGATCAAGTTTTATCGATCACGATGATATCTCTAAAAATCAACAGATCAACTAAAGGCTTAGGAGGAGAAATAATATGCCAGCAAAATCAAAAGCAGCTTCCAAGAAGACCGCCAGCAAGACAGCAAAGAAGACTACCAAAAAGGCTGCCAAGAAGACTACCAAGAAGGCTGCCAAGAAATAGCTCTGTTCTCTGTCCCTCACCAACAACAAAAGTGCAGGGACCGCCCCGCCCTGCTCTTTCTGTTCCTGTCGTACTACTTGCGACTAGCTATGGCTGCCACTTCCTACTTGTTATAGATCGCTGATCTGATAATATCTTTAGTCTATGATTTGCAGATCAAATTAAACCAAGGAGAGCGCCAATGCTGCCGAAAGATCTAACTCCAGCAATTATCGAGAAGTTGAAACAGACTGCTCGTACAAACCCAGCCGGCTCGATACCAGCCAACTTTGATCCTAATAACTTTGTCTTCCGTTCTAATACTGGCTTTACCATAATGGTGACTTTCGACAGTTATGAGGGCGAGCCTTGCTGGCATTTGAGTATGTCGTATCCACGTCGTCCACCTCGTGATGATGAGGCAAGTGCAGCACTCTCGGCTTTCTTTGGTGAGGCTAGTAAAGAGGCACGCAAGGTGATTAAAGCGAAAGGCGCAAACCCTAACGTGCTGCATTATCGTATCGCAGTTAGTTAAGGATTGCGCTGCTAGCAATCCCACTTCAGTGGTAGCTAATTATTGCCGCTTGGCAAAACCACTAATAACGGCACCCGGTACTCCATCTATTAATACCAGCTCCATCTCTCTACCACCATTAGTAAAGACAAATTGGAAAGTATCCAGACGCCCATTTGGCGGAGTAGTGATATCTTTTACTAGACAAGCCAACTTACCAACCCCAGTAGCGGGATTGAACTCTGGTGTAGTACAAGTAAAATCTCCACCCGGAACTGGTCCAGCCGGTGTGACCAGGGTTCGTGATCCTGTCGCTGTGCCATTACTAAACAGAGTAAAGCGACCAACTAAAGCAACCGGAGTAGGCGTAGCAACACCTGGCTGAGTTACACTGCCAGTTAAATATACACTAAAAGCCCGTGCACTATTGTGATCCTCACTAACGACTTGAGCATTCACTTTGTCACCAGATTTAATAGAGACAATGGTAAATACACCCATCAATCCCAACATTAACATTAAAAATCCTAGTTTCTGCATTTATATCTCCTTTACAATACTGATTGAAAATAGAAAGATCACTGTTACCAGTTCTACTTGATAAGTGGCGAAATCAAAAAAAAATTACAAGGATAAGCGCGTAGATAAAGAGGTGAGCAAGGTGATTAAAAGGAAAGGCGCAAACCTTAATCTTCGGTATTATCGTATCGCAGTTAATTAAGGATTGCGCCTATAGGAATCAAACTTGAACGATAACTATGTTATTACTGCCGCTTGGCAACGCCACTGACAACGGCGCCTGGCACGCCATCTATTAACACAAGCTGCATCTCTCTGCCATTATCAGTAACGACAAATCGGAAAGTATCTAGACGCCCATCTGGCGGGGTAGTGGCATCTTTTACTACACAAGCCAACTTACCAACCCCAGTGGAACGATTGAATTCCGGTGTAGTACAGGTAAAATCTCCACCCGGAATTGGTCCTGCTGGTGTTACTAATGTTCTAGATCCTACTGCTGTACCATCGTTATTCATAGTAAAGCGACCAACTAAGGCAATTGGAGTAGGTGTAGCAACACCTGGCTGAACTACGCTTCCAGTTAACTGTATACTAAAATCTCGCCCGCCTATTTGGGCTTGAATGCTCGCGTTCTCGTCTTCTACTTGAGCATTCACCTTGGCAGCCGATTTAATAGAGATAAGGGTAAAGGCACCCATTAGCCCCAACACTAACACTAAAAATCCTACTTTCTTCATTTGCATCTCCTTCACGCTGTAAATTGAAAATGGAAAAGATGATGGTTTTACCGGAGTCATTATAAATATTCTTTTCCTCTGATCGCTTAGTTGTCAAGTTTGATAGCCAATCTAAGAAGTGGTCTTTTTTGGTACACTGCCCTAGGCTAAACTTCCCCAGTTAGTACTAGTCTACTTATTGCCTAGAACCTAAATAAAGCCACTTATCGCTGGCACACTTTTCGCTCTACTAAGTAACGCGAAAAAGCTCTTTGCTAGCTTTACATAATAACGTAGCAATATCGAAAAAGTTACCGGGATAAGGGAGCAGACATGCAACATATTAGACTCTGGAAATCAGCGATTAATGAGTTGGAGAATCTCTCTATGATAACAATGCTGACATTACTGCCAGCATTTCTGTTTCTCATCACTGCTATTATAATAAGCTAGCTATTTCATCGAAGCAGCGTTCTAACTCTGCCGCCAACAAACCTATCTGTGGTTCGAGCATCATCTCTTCGTGAGTGCAAGAAATAGTCTTTATATCAAGAATTCCTCTAGCAAAGTTTTGCCAGCCTAAAGATAGATCAGAGATTGCACCGGCATTTTTAAGCTCTTCCGATAATGATTCAGACATCTGGGTAGCTCGAAAGATAGTAATAGGACTATCACAGACCTCTGGTAGATAGTTCCAGGCTGCATATGAATTGACTTTATAGACATTTGCCAATCGACGAAGCTGTGACAAACTAAAATCAGTAGGTAGCTGATCAGCCGTTTTAGCCAGTTCGAATATTCTTTCTAATAACTCTTCTGGTCCAAGCTCTGCGACCTGCTCATCCAATAATATTGGCAAATTATCCAATGCGTGCGGTTGCATTCTTTTGATAAACCAGATCATCATTTCAGTTTCACTATAATATTGGGGCTCTTTGTTATATATAGGCGACCAGGTATCAAATAATACGATCTTCGCCACCTCTTCATTCTGTTTGCGTAATTGCTGAGCCATCTCAAACGCAACCAACCCTCCCATAGACCAACCACCTAAAAGATAAGGGCCATGCGGCTGAACTGTACGTATTGCCTCTATATAACATGCTGCCATATCTTTAATATTGGTATCTGGCTCGGCGGCAGCATTTAATCCGCGCGCTTGCAATCCATAAAACGGCTGATCAAGGCCAAGATGTCTGGCCAAATTAACATAACAGAGCACATTCCCACCAGCTGGATGTACACAGAAGAAAGGTCGTTTTGATCCCCTTGGTTGAATTATCACAAGAGCAGATGCAGAGATCACACTTTCTTGCTGGCGCAATAATAAAGCCATCTTTTCTATTGTAGTGGCTTGGAAAAGCGTAGTCAGTGGCATATCCAGTCCAGACAACTTTTTTATTTGGAACATCAATCGTACTGCCAATAAGGAGTGTCCACCTAAATCAAAGAAGCTATCTCTCACACCAATGGGACTAATATTTAAAATCTCTTCCCAGATTCGTACTAACTGAAACTCCAGATTGTCGCGAGGCGGTAGATAGGACTCTTTTGATCTCAATCTATCTTCATCTGGTGATGGTAACAAGCGACGGTCGATTTTGCCATTAGCATTCAATGGTAGCCTATCAAGAATAATAAACGCACTTGGTAGCATATATTCAGGAAGTCGCTGTTTTAGAAAATCACTCAACTGATCTGCAGTCAAATCTGCTTTTGCAGTTAAGTAAGCTACTAAACGTTTCTCGCCCGGCAGATCCTCATGTGCTATTACGATCACTTGATCAATATCAGGATGCTGTGCAATGACAGCTTCAATCTCACCCAATTCAATACGAAATCCCCTTATTTTTACTTGGTTATCGGTACGCCCAATAAACTCTATACTCCCATCTGGTAGATAGCGCGCCAAATCGCCAGTCTTATATAATCTCTCGCCTGGTTTTGAACTGAATGGATTGGCAATAAAGCGTTCGGCAGTAAGTGCTGGCCTATTTAAATAGCCCCGCGCTAAACCATCTCCACCCAAGTAGACCTCGCCAATTACACCTACTGGTACAGGTTGCAAACTATTGTCCAAGATATAAGCCTGAGTATTTGAGATAGGACGACCAATAGGTATGGTTCTACCCTCTTTAACTTCGTTTATCAGATGCCAGCAAGCAAATGTTGTACTTTCTGTAGGCCCATAAACATGTAGCAGTCGTGCCGGTGGACTGTTCTCTAGTACTGCTTGAACCCACTTTGGTTCAACCAACTCCCCACCAAAAAGGAGATGCTGAAGCGAACCAAATGCCCAAGCAGCTTGACAAGCAATTGTATTAAAGAGTGCTGTCGTTAAAAACAGCACACTGATCTCTTGTTCCTTTAACTGGCGAGCAACCTCTAACGGTGAAAGCATTATCTCTTTAGTCAAACCAACTAACCGAGCGCCTTGTGTTAGCGCACCCCAAATCTCAAAGGTAGCAGCATCAAATGAAGCATTAGAAGCTTGCGCAACACGATCAGTTTGAGACAATGTTATATAGTTTGTATTAAATATCAGCCTGCTCACAGCACGATGGGTTATCAATATCCCTTTTGGCTCTCCTGTTGAACCAGATGTGTAGATCGCATAAGCAAGATTATCGCTGTCTGTGTCACTAACTATATTTGTATTGCTCTCTGCTGCGATAATAGCCCAATCAACATCCAACAAAACTGTTTTGATGGCTGGTTGATTAAGCGATCTGCCCAACTGCTCTTCTGTAACCAATACGGTCACACCTGCATCTCTAATCATAAAATCAAGGCGATCTTTAGGATAAGAAGGATCAAGTGGTAGATATGCACCTCCTGCCTTCAATATCCCTAACATCCCTACAATCATCTCAACTGAACGCTCTAGACATATCCCTACCAATACCTCTCTCTCTACTCCTAGCTTTCTTAGATAATGTCCTAGCTGGTTGGCTCGTCTATTCAATTCTTGATATGTCAGCACTTGATCTTGAAAGACTACGGCAATTGCATCTGGTGTTCTCTCTACCTGAGCTTCAAACAACTGATGTAGACAGTAATGTTGTGGATAGTTGGTATCGGTATTATTCCAGCTTATCAATAACTGTTCTTCTTCAGCAGGTGTTAAGATCGGCAGAGTTGCCAATTGTTGTGTTGGATTAGTAATGATGTTTTCCAGCAGAGTTTGGAATTGCCCTAGCATACGCGCTATTGTGACATCATCAAACAGATCTGTATTATATTCCAAAGAGCCTTTTAGCTGCTGATCTGTTTCAATAATAAAGACCGTTAAATCAAATTTAGCAATACCAATATCAGTGGTTAAGAGCTTGAGAGTTAGATCTGGCAACTGCATAATTGATGCAGGCATATTTTGTAGCGCAAACATTACCTGACACAGTGGTAGATGGCCCATATCGCGTTCTGGTTGTAATACCTCGACCAGTTTCTCAAATGGCAGATCTTGATGTGCATAAGCTTCTAATGCTACCTTACGCTCCTGTTTCAATAGTTGCTGAAAGCTGAGTTTTTCTGATAACTCTGCACGCAGTACCAATGTATTGACAAAGAATCCAATCAATCCTTCAAGCTCGACTCTGCTACGATTGGCAATAGGTGTACCAACAACAATGTCTGGTTGGCCAGTATAACGATAGAGCAGTGTCTGGAAAGCTGCCAACAACGTCATAAACAAGGTTGTTCCTTCTTTACGACTAAGTGCTCTCAATCCATTATGAAGTTCTACAGACAGTTCAAACGGTCGTGTTGTACCAGAATAGGTCTGCTTAACTGGACGAGGGCGATCTGTTGGTAATGACAACAATGGAGGGGTATTGTGTAATTGTTGTTGCCAATAGTTAAGTTGTGTATCCAATACTTCACCTTGCAACCATTGTCGCTGCCAATAAGCAAAATCTCCATACTGAATAGGAAGCTCCGGCAGCGCAGGGATCTCTCCTTTGCTCAAGGCGCGATAAAGTATGGTCAATTCTTGTATCAACACATTCATTGACCAACCATCAGCAACAATATGGTGCATAGTAAGCAGTAAAACATGCTCCTGTTCATTCAATTTTAATAGCTTGATACGTATCAATGGACCTTGCGCAAGATTGAAAGGTTGTTGTGCCTCCTCAGTAATTAATCGTTCTACCTGCAACTGTTGTTCTGATCCAAAAAGCGAGCTTAGATCTGTTACAGGTAGATTGAGATTAAATTCTGCAAAGATCGATTGGAAAGGAGTTCCTTCTAGTACCTGAAAGGTTGTACGTAGAACCTCGTGTCGTCGTACTATCTCATTAAAACTCTCTGCTAGTGCCTTGATATTTAGCTTGCCTTCAAGTTTTACGGCAGCAGGGATATTATAGGATATATCGTTTGGCTGTAATTGATCGAGAAACCATAGCCGTTGTTGGGCAAAAGAGAGTGGTAATTGAACATCTCTAGTCACTGGCTGTAAAGGCATCTGTAAAAGTCGATCACTACCCTGACAAGCTGCCTCGATCTTTTCTGCCAATTCGGCAATAGTCGGTGATTCGAAAAGGCTACGCACAGAAATTTCTACAGGAAAAACCGCACGTAAACGAGATGCTACTTGAATGGCTAATAATGAATGCCCACCTAAATCAAAAAAGTTATCAACTACTCCAACACGATCCAGTACCAGGACCTCTGCCCAGATCCCTGCTATGATCTCTTCAATAGAATTGCTAGCTGCGACAAACCGTGCTTCCAATGCTGGCCTGGTTCGACCAATTATAGGAAGTGCGGCACGATCTATTTTACCGTTAACAATAATAGGAAACTCTTCTAAAAACACGAAATCAGATGGTACCATATAATTTGGTAACCGCTGTTTTAAGAAGCTACGCAACTCACCAATTGATGGTGCTTGCCCATTTTCAGGAATTATATAGGCAACAAGATGTTTTTCTCCCTTATCTTCATTAGTCAAAACCAATGCTTCTCGTACTGCAGTATGTTCACTGAGATTAGTTTCAATCTCGCTTAGTTCAACACGAAATCCTCGTATCTTCACCTGTTGATCTGTTCTGCCTAAAAACTCTATATTGCCATCAGGTAAATACCGAGCAAGATCTCCTGTTCTATATAGTCGTGCACCTGGTTTATTACTGAAAGGATCGGGAATAAAACGCGTTGCTGTAAGATCTGGATGATTTAGGTATCCTCTAGCTACCGCATCTCCCCCTGTATAAAGTTCGCCAGCAACACCAATAGGCACAGGCTGAAGTAGCGAATCTAACAGATAGATCTGTATATTTGAAAGTGGACGACCAATTGGAACATTGGCTCTATGATAATCTTTTACACATGGCCAATTGATCGAACCAATAGATGTTTCTGTAGGTCCGTAACAGTTGTGTAATTCCCCACTCAAGCGTTGATAATACCGATCCATACTTGCCTTAGAAAGCGCCTCTCCACCACAAATAACTTTTTTTAAAGAGTGACAATTATCAAGCGATGGCTCATCAAGAAAGAGTTGAAAGAGGCTAGGAACAAAAAGGGCTGTAGTGACTTTTTTTGTTGCGATCAGTTCTGCCAAGTATCTACTATCGCGGTGATCTTCAGGTCGAGCAATAACCACACTGGCGCCTATTGATAGAGGCCAGAACAACTCCCATGCCGAGGCATCAAAGATTAATGGCGATTTCAATATTAGTCTATCTTCTACAACAAGCTTATGTATCTTCTGTAGCGAGTAGAGACTATTACAAACACTTTGATGATTCACCATAACACCTTTTGGCTCGCCTGTAGAACCAGAGGTATAGATTATATAGATCAGATTCTCACTACTGACTTCGCTTACTAGCACCTCTTTATTCTGTTGCTCGATTAGCTCCCAATCGTCATCAATACAGACTAATGGCGCCGAATATTGTGGCAGCCCATCAATCAATTTTCGTTGAGTAAGTAATGCTACCGGCTTGGTATCTCCTAACATATAGGCTAGTCGTTCTTGAGGATAATCTATGTCCAACGGTAAGTAGCCGCCCCCAGCCTTAAGAATACCTAATAAACCAATAACCATCTCTAGTGATCGCTCAAGATAGATTCCTACTAGTTTTTCTGATGATACACCTAACGATCTTAAATAATGGGCTAGCTGATTTGCTTTAATATCTAATTCTTTATAAGTTAGTTCTTCATCATTAAACACTATTGCTACAGCATCAGGTGTACGTTCAACTTGTGCTTGAAAAAGCTCATGTATACATTTCTCTTTTGGATAATCTGATTTGGCCGAGTTCCAATCTACCAGTAACTGATGACGTTCTGTGGTTGTTAAAATAGGTAGCATACGAACCGATTGTGTAGGATTTGCTACGATAGCTTCTAACAAAACTTGCCAGTGACCAATCATTCGATCAATGGTAGCAAGATCAAACAATTCAGTACTAAATTCAACAATACCTACTAATCCTCTTGGCGTCTCTTCTAATGCTAATGACAGATCAAATATTGTTGTCTGCATATCGATCTCGATAGGACGCACATTTAAATTAGCAATCTCCACTGAGCCAACAGAAGCATTCTGTAGCATAAACATCACTTGGAACAATGGTGACTGGTTAAGATTGCGCTGTGGATGTAACTCTTCAACCAATTTTTCAAATGGCAGATCCTGATGCGAATAGGCATCCAACGCGGTCTGGCGAACTTGTTGTAGTAATGTGAGAAAAGATGGGTTGTTTGAAAAATCAGTTCTAAACACCAGTGTATTAACAAAAAACCCGATCAAAGGCTCAATCTCAGCACGATTACGATTTGCAATTGGCGAGCCGACAATAATATCTTTTTGTTCACTATAACGAAAAAGCAGCGTCTCAAATGCTGCCAACAATGTCATAAATAGTGTGACACCTTCTTGCTGACAAAGCTCCTTAATAGCCCGAGTAAGATCTTGAGGAATTCTCACAGTCTGACTTGCACCTTGATAGGAGATAATTGCTGGTCTAGGTCGATCAGTAGGAAGTTGCAAAATGGTAGCACTACCAGCTAACTGCTCTTTCCAATAATCTAGTTGTCTGGCTAACTCTTCACCTTGTAACCACTCTCGTTGCCATCCAGCAAAATCGACATACTGAATTGGAAGCTCCTGCAATGGTGATGGCTTACTCTGAGAAAATGCCTCATATAGTGCTATTACTTCATTAACAAAGACACCTATCGACCAAGCATCAGAAACAATATGATGCATAGTTAAAAGCAGTACAAAATCTTCTTTACCAAGCTGTAGTAATACCATTCGTAATAATGGTTGTTTTGCTAGATCAAACGGCTTATGCGCTTCAGCAATAGCTAGTCTATTAATTTCAAATTGCTGTTGTTGGTAAGAGGTTTGTTGTAGATCTACTATTGGCAATGGTAATTTCAATTGTGAAGCAACCACCAACACTGGCTTGCCATCCACGGTGTCAAAGTTTGTTCGTAACACTTCGTGCCTATCTACAACTTCATTAAAGCACTGCTGCAAAACTGCCAGATCCAGCTTTCCAGATAAGCGAATTGCCGAGGGAATATTGTAGACTGCACTATTAGGCTCTAATTGATTAAGAAACCATAGCCGCTGTTGAGCAAAAGAGAGCGGCAATTCCCCTGTACGTATAATTGGCTGGATACTTTGAGTATGAGGCTCATCGCTAACCTGTTCAGCAGCCTTTTCCCGCAACCATAACATTAGTAGTGCTTGCTGTTCTGGACTAAGATCATCTATGTTATCAAAATCCTCGCCTAAACTTTCCACGATACTGAGTAGAGTTTGATTCTGCATATCAATATCCATTTGTTCTTTACCAGATCGATTAATGGCCTGCTCTATTAGTTCTTCTAATGGTTCAAGCGTTAGACTGCTGACAAATTTAATTGCTGTCTCGCGTACTGTTTTTGATTGCTGTTCGTATAGTTCTTGCTGAGAAAGCAATTGACTAAGCGCTTCTCGCCAAGGAGTGATATCCTGTTTAGGCACTATTGGTATAGGAATCATGCTCTCATTAAGCTGCTCGCTAAAATGTTCTATAGGTTGAACTGGTAGGAGAAAATCGGTACCTAGTTTTGCTTCTACCAATCCACCAATATTGCTAGCCAGCACAGGAATACCGCGTAACATAGCCTCTACTGCTATCAGGCCAAATGATTCTTCCCATAATGATGGTACTAATAGAATACGTGTCTGTGAGAGAATATCATCAATATTGGGACTAGGTGACAGCAGATGCATGTTAGGCAAGCTTTTCAAGTTAGCTAAATCTGCAGCAACCGCGCCCCAAGTAGGAACTGCTGCGAACTGAACTTCTGGTAATGCTTGCGCCAATGCTAGCAATATTGAGATCCCTTTCACCTCGCAAGGATTCAACATAGTAACAAAACCTTGATCAAATCGGCCAAAATTGGGAAAAGGTCCAGACCCATACCAAGGCCAGTAGATCACCTTTGAAGATAGACCTCCCCAACGCTCTAGATATTGGGCAGTATACTTGCTGATTGTAGCAATACCTGCTACTTGTTCGATCAGTTTTGCTCTACTTTCACTAGGAAAGAATGCTTGTGGACCAAAGGGAAGAAAAGAGACTGTATGCACCAGATAGATCACTCGATCTGGACAAGCCTTCAATGCTGCATCTAGTAAATTATGTGATGGATCTTCAGAAGAGACTAGTACACAATCGGGTTTGAACTTCTCTATCTCTGCTACTAAATGGGTGCGTAATTGTGATGGATCGGCTACAGCCTGTACTTCCACACCATTCATATGGAAATAAACTATTTTATCGTGAGAAGAGACCTCTATTCCTTCAGCAGTCAACTGCGCAATAAATTCTGTATGCGTTAATCGACTAGGTACTCCTAACACTGGTACAACAACCTGTACCTGATGACCATTCTCGGCCAATCCTTCCGCTAATATTCGATTGCCCTTGTTAGCACCGCCAAAGGTAGGATAATAGGGCAAATTCATTGTTAGCAGGATTCTCATTTACTGCCTCCCATCTTCTCCAACTTCGCTTTCACCTTCTCTGGTGAGAGTTGTTTCAATTCTTTGAGCATTTGAGCAAGTTGAGCCTTATTCTCCTGTTTAACTTGTCTAGCTAAGATCGCTTTGGTCATTTCCACAATGGTAGGAGTATCAAAGAGTATTCGTAATGGTACTTCTACACGAAAATCTTTGCGTATCCAGGAAGCTAGTTGAGTAAGTAAGAGTGAATGGCCGCCTAGTTCAAAGAAGTTATCATATATACCAACCTTTTCCACACCTAATAGCTCACTCCAGATTTTTGCTAACTCTTTCTCAATGGGAGTACGTGGCGTAACAAATTCCTTAGTTAATTCTGGTCTGGCCTGGTCAGGCGCTGGCAATGCTCGATAATTTACTTTACCATTAGCGGTGAGTGGTAGACTCTCTAAGATTACAAAGACTGACGGTATCATATAATCAGGTAGTTTCTGTTGTAGAAATACCCGCAATTCATTTATTGAAAGGCTAGCTTGTGAATGAACAACAAGATAAGCCACCAATCGCTTCTCTTCCCCAGTAACATCTCTGGCTACTACCACTGCCTCACTAATGCTAGGATGTTCACAGATCGCTGCTTCTATCTCACCCAACTCGATACGAAAACCGCGAATCTTTACTTGATTATCAATACGACCTAAATACTCGATATCTCCATTGCCAAGATAGCGAGCTAAATCACCAGATCGATATAGCCGCGCGCCTGCTTCACTACTAAATGGATTAGGAACAAATCGTGCAGTTGTTAATTCAGCACGATTAAGATAGCCACGCGCTAAACCATCTCCACCTATGTACATCTCACCAGCAACACCAATCGGCAGCAATTGCTGATATTGATCAAGAATATAGACTTGTAGATCTGGAATCGGTCCACCAATCACACTGTTAGAAGCAAGCTCTAGATCTGCTATTGTTAATGGACGATAGGTAACATGCACGGTTGTTTCAGTAATACCATACATATTGACTAGACTAGGTTGCTGGTCTCCATGACGATTGAACCAAGGTCTTAAGCTCTGTAGCTCTAATGCCTCACCACCAAAGATAACCAATCGTAATGCTAGCTCATTGCTATTATTGATAGACTCTTCTATACGAATAAGCTGACGAAAAGCAGAAGGGGTCTGATTAAGAACTGTCACTCGCTCACGACAGAGCAGTCTATAAAACTCTTCTGGTGAACGACTCATCCAATAAGGGACAATTACTAAACGTCCACCATGTAGTAGAGCACCCCATATCTCCCATACGGAAAAGTCAAAAGCATAGGAATGGAAGAGTGTCCAGGCATCATATTGATTAAACTGAAACCATTGTTCAGTAGCTTGGAAGAGACGGTCAACATTGTAATGGCTAATCAGAACACCTTTGGGTTTGCCGGTCGAGCCAGAAGTATAGATAACATAAGCAGTGTCTGTTACCGTAGCTGTATCTGGTAGATTATCTTTACTCTCACAAGCAATCATTTGCCAATCTGTATCAAGACAAATTACCTGTTGAGACTGTGTTGGAATAAGCTTTATTAAACTGGTTTCACTAAGCAGTAGCGCAGTGTCAGCATCCTCCATAATAAAATGTAGACGCTCTGAAGGATAATTTGGATCAAGAGGTAGATATGCAGCGCCAGCTTTTAGGATTGCTAGTATGCTTATGATCATTTCTGGCGAGCGTTCTAAGCATATTGCTACTAATGCTTCGCGACTTATACCTGACTTTTGCAGATAATGGGCCAGTTGATTGGCTCGTTGATTTAGTTCTTGATAAGTAAGCTGTCGATCTTCAAACACTAATGCAACGGCATTAGGTGTTTGCTCAGCCTGCGCTTCGAATCGCTTATGCAAGCAGAAGTTTGGTTGATAATGTGTATCAGTATTATTCCATTCAACCAATATTTGTTGTTGTTCTATATCGGTCAGTATAGGCAATTTTGACAACTGTGCGGTTGGTTCGTCTATAACACCTTCTAATAGAATATGGTAATGTTGCAGCATTCGCTTGATTGTAGCAGCTTCAAAGAGATCGGTGTTGTACTCCATCATCACCATCAGCCCATCTTCGATCTCCATGATGGAAAGTGAAAGATCAAACTTTGCTGTTTTATTCTCAGTAGTCAGTGGACTGAGCGTCAACCCACTAAGTTGTACAGTTGGTAAAGTAAAATTCTGTAGTTGAAATGCTACTTGAAATACTGGTGGCCGACTTGTATCTGTACTTGGTCGTAGTTCCTCTAGCAACTGTTCAAAAGGAAGATCTTGATTTGCGTAAGCTCCCAGTGACATCTCTCTTACTCTATTAAGTAACTCTCGAAAACTGGGATTGCCAGAGAGATCCGTGCGTAGCACCAGAGTGTTAATAAGCAGGCCAATCAATTGCTCTGTCTCAATACGATTACGGTTGGCAATTGATGAACCAACAATAATGTCATCCTGCCCAGTATATTTATTGAGTAGAACTTTGAAGACAGCTAGCAAAAGCATAAATAACGTAACAGACTCTTGCTGACTTAGTGACTTGAGAGCTTGTGACAATTTCTTTGGTAATATCAGGAGTTGATTATCACCATTGGAAGTTTGCAATGGTGGTCTAGGCCGATCCGTTGGCAACTGTAATACAGGAAGATTACCACCCAATTGTCTCTTCCAATAAGCAAGACGAGTTGCTAAAACCTCACCTTGTAACCATTGTCGCTGCCAATAAGCAAAGTCTGCATACTGAATAGGAAGATCAGAAAGTGGCGATGGTTGATCAACTGAGTAGGCTTGGTAAAGCTGTGTCAACTCCTGTACTAGTACACCAGCCGACCAACCATCAGATATGATATGGTGCATGGTCAGAAGCAGCACGTATTCATCTTCTGCCAAATGTAATAGCGTGGTTCTTAATAATGGATCTTTTGCTAGATTGAATGGCCGCTGTGCCTCTTCAATGGTCAACTGTTTAACTTTTTCAGTACGCACAGATTCAGGCAAGTGTCGTAAATCAACGATCGATAGTGTTTGTCTCTTTGTAGTATTGATAGTCTGAACTGGCCGTCCCTCTACAGCGACAAAGTTAGTACGCAAGACTTCATGCCGCCTGACAATCTCATTAAAACTACGCTCCAATATTGCGACATCAAGTATGCCTTTTAGATGAACTGCGGCAGGAATATTAAAAGCAGGATTGTCAGGTACTAATTGATCAAGAAACCAAAACCGCTGCTGTACAAAAGAGAGTGGTAATTCTTGCTCTCTTGATATTGGAAGTAACTCAACCGTTGGAAGATTTTGCTCGCTCAAATCGGTTGTTGCTATTTTGTTGGCCAATTCGGCAATAGTAGGTGATTCAAATAGGCTACGCAAAGGTAGTTCAATTTTAAATACAGAACGTAATCGAGCAATAAGCTGTGCCGCTAGTAATGAATGTCCGCCCAATTCAAAGAAATTATCATGAACACCTATATTTTCTCGTTTTAGTACTTGCGACCAAATACTGGTTATCATCTCTTCTATTAAATTACGAGGAGAGGCAAAGCTTGTCGTCATTTTATCGGGCAAAGGAAGGGCTTGGCGATCAATCTTACCACTAGGTGTAAGTGGCATTGCATTTAATATTACAAAAGCTGATGGCACCATGTATTCAGGTAATCTCTCTTTCAAATAGTTGCGCAACTCACTAAAAGAAGAGACTTCCTGTTGTTTTGCAACCAGGTAAGCAACTAGACACTGCTCGCCTGGTATACCTTCTCTTACTACTACTGCGGCCTCGTGTATATCAGGGTGCGCAGTTAATACTGCTTCAATCTCGCCAAGCTCTAAGCGTAAACCCCTAATCTTTATTTGATCATCAACACGTCCGAGAAATTCGATACTACCATCTGGTAGATAGCGTACCAAGTCACCAGTCTTGTAGAGGCGGTCACCAGGATGTTTACTAAATGGATCAGGAATAAATTTATCTGCTGTTAAGTCTGGCCTATTAAGATAGCCTCTTGCTAAGCCAACACCCGCAACATACAATTCTCCAGCAACACCAATTGCTACTGGATACAAATATTTATCCAGTATATATGTCTTAATATTACCGATTGGTCGACCGATAGGAACGGTGCGAGTATTACTGCCACGCTGACAATGCCAATAAGTTGCATCTATGGTAGTCTCCGTGGGACCATAATAATTGAACAACTCTACCTGCATAGATTCAAAGATGCGTTCCTGGAGTTCGTTACTGAGCACTTCACCACCACAGAGAATTTGTTGTAGATCTCTACTCTTCTGTAAATCTCCTGTGAGTAAGAGCATTTGCAATAATGAAGGAACAATCTGAAGCACAGTAATTTTATTCTCGACAATAATTCTGCATAGGTAGTCGATATCTTGAGTAGCTTCAGGGGGAGCAATAACCAACTGAGCGCCAGCAACCAATGGTGTGAATATCTCCCATATTGAGGCATCAAAACTTATTGACGCTATCTGCAAAGTGCGATCATTTACCTGGAATGGTTGTGCTAATTGGCCCCAGTAGAGCCTACTGCATATGGAGTTGTGTGAGATCACCACACCTTTAGGCTTGCCTGTCGATCCAGAAGTATAAATTACGTAGGCTGGATTGTTAGTCAAGACATTGTTGGTTAGTTTCTCTGAAGGCTCCTGATCAATTATTTGCCAATCTGATTCTAAACAAACTATCTCTGTTTGCGCTCTGCCTGATAACTGAGAAAACTTCTCGATAAAATGCTTTTGGGTTAATAGCAGCTCAATACCAGCATCCTCAATCATAAAAGCAAGACGATCTTGAGGATAGTTTGGATCAAGCGGTATATATACCCCACCTGCCTTTAATACTCCCAATAACCCAACAATCATCTCGATCGAACGTTCCACACATATCCCTACAAAAGCTTCTGGTGCTACACCAAATTTCTGTAGATAGTGCGCCAGTTGATTAGCGCGCGCATTTAATTCTTGATATGTTACTAGCTGATCGTGAAAGATTAGCGCGATCGCATCTGGTGTTCTCTCTACCTGAGCTTCAAATAATTCATGTAAGCAATAGTTCTGTGCATAATCGGTGTCAGTGTCATTCCAGGTTACCAACTGTTGCTGTTCGACAAGTGTCAAGATCGGCAAGGCTGCCAGTTGCTGTGTTGGATTGGCAATGATGCTCTCCAACAGAGTCTGGCAATGCCCTAGCATACGCGCTACTGTAACATCATCAAACAGATCTGTGTTGTATTCCCAATATTCAACCAAACCATTATCCGTTTCTACAAATGAAAGAGATAAGTCAAATTTAGCAACGACGGATTCAACTTCAAAAGTGTGGAAACTTAAACCAGAAATATCAAAAGACGACATCGGTGTGTTCTGTATTGTGAACATCACCTGGAAAATTGGTGTATGGCTTAAATGGCGCTGTGGCTGCAGTTCTTCTACTAATTTTTCAAAAGGAAGATCCTGATGCGTATAAGCACCCAAAGCAATGTCCCGTGTCTTTCTCAGTAATTCTAAAAAACTGATATTGCCCGAGAGATTGCTGCGTAACGCGAGAGTATTAACAAAGAAACCTATTAATCCTTCAATCTCAACTCTATTACGATTAGCAATCGGAGTACCAACAACAATATCCGATTGACCAGTATAACGGTAGAGTTGTGTCTGAAATGCAGCTAGTAATGTCATAAATAACGTAACATTCTCCTGCTGACTTAATTTACTAAGTGATTCAGACAAATTCTTAGGCAGTATGCATGATTTAATTGCACCATTATAAGTTTGTAATGCTGGTCGTGGGCGATCAGTAGGAAGTTGTAATACCTCAGGAATATTCTCTAACTGTCGTTTCCAATAATCTAACTGGAAATGTAGTAGATCTCCTTGTAGCCAGTTGCGCTGCCAGTATGCATAGTCTGCATATTGAATCGGTAGCTCTGCTAACCTGGCTGTTCGTCCTGCAATGTAGGCTTCATAACACTGTGCTACCTCTTGTACCAATACCCCCATCGACCATCCATCGCTGATGATATGGTGCATCACCATTACCAATACTTGCTCATCCTCACTCAGCTTGATCAGCTCTGCTCGTAT
>JBFLVQ010000122.1:0-17263 GCA_040758525.1 Acidobacteriota bacterium | reverse complement strand
AGTTCCTAATCATGGTGTGTTAATGCGAACAATTGCCGCAGATAGTTATCGCAGAACCAGGTTGCGCTTTACTAGTTATATAAAGACTAGTCAGGTTGAAGATAGTGCCGGATTATGGATACGTGTCGATAGCAATACACAAGAAGCGATAGTAATTGACAATATGCTTAGCAAGCCGATACGAGGCACAACCGATTGGCGCAAATATGTAGTTACTGTAACTGTTCCTGAGAATGGTGCGGTTATTAAATATGGTATTCATTTACGTGGACGAGGACAGGTTTGGATAAATGATCCACAGCTTGAAGTGGTCCAGACAGCATCCTCACTACCTTAGTCTTGGTCAGATATTGATATAGGTTGATAAAAGATATGAAAGCCACTGCTCAAAATAGTAAAAGAAAGATGTTGATCGGTTATCTTATTCTCCTTGGCTTAGCCACTATAATAGTTCTGCCTAGCCGAGCTTTAGCACAAGCTCAAACTAGCCAAGATAGCCAAGAACCGATCTTAAAAGTCTCCACTGAACTTGTGCAGATTGATGTAGTTGTTACCGATAAGGATGGACGTTTAATTAGCGATCTTAAAGCAGAAGACTTCGAGCTTTTTGAGAGTGGAAAAAAACAGCCCATCACGAATTTTTCATATATTAGCCGTAACCCTGAAGATGCAGCTAAAGTATTGCCTTCTCTATCCACATTAACCCCTACACAGGTTAACCACACAATAGCCCTGGTTGTCGATGATGGAGGATTATCATTTGAGACCATTGGCTATGTTCGTAATAGACTTAAAAAACTTGTTGATGAGTATATACAACCTGGAAGTCTGGTAGCTATTTCGCGCATAGGTGGAGAATTGGGAGTACTTCAACAATTCACTAATAATAAAGAATCACTCTATGCTGCTATTAGTCAATTACGCTGGAATATAAACTCTAGAAACGGTATATACAACATATTTGATGAAAATAACGAGACTCAATGCAATAATCCATTTGAGATATCGACAGGCCATTCCATTAATGCTTTGCAATCTATTATAAGAAGATTAGCAACGCTACCAGGTCGCAAAACATTGGTCTTTATCTCTGATGGATTTGCTCTCTTTGGAGAACAATTATCCAGATTCAACCCTAACAGATCCACGATAGATAATATTATTGAGATGGCTAATCGGGCATCAATAAATATCTATACAATAGATGCAGAATTACTATCACACAATCATAATTTTCAGAAACAGCAGGGTCTCTTATACCTAGCCAATCTTACGGGAGGATTCTTTTCATCAAACTTGGAAGCATCATTGAAACGCATCGCGAAAGAGCAGTCGGGTTACTATTTGATCGGCTATATTCCAGAAGAAGCTACTTTTAAGGGAGATATAAACAGCAGGAGTTTTCGTAATATAAAAGTAAAAGTAAAGAGAAAAGATCTAATGGTACGTAGCCGTGTAGGGTTTTATGCAGTTACCGATGCAGAGATGCAATTAGCAAGAAGTCAAGAGAATAATAGTCTGCTAGCGCTAACCTCTCCTTTTATGATCGATAAAATACCGCTAAAGATGACTACTATCTTTAGACAACAACAGCAACAGTCAATCTTGCGCTCACTGGTCCATATAGATGCTAGTAAGCTACATTTTGCTCAAGAACTGGATGGAAAGAACAAAGCTACTTTTGACCTGGACATTTATCTGTTTGGAGATAATGGCAGAGTGTCCTATCATGCCAATCGTAACCATTCTCTATACTTGACCGGTAATACTTATCAACAGGTACTTAAAGATGGCTTTGTATATATTGTTAATGTGCCAGTCAAACAAGCAGGAGGATATCAGTTACGTATAGTTGTTAAAGATACAAATTCGCAGGAGTTAGGTTCTGTCTATCAATTTGTTAATATCCCCATGATAAAGAAGCAGCAGCCCTTGTTATCAGGCATATTTCTTAGTACTAAAGAGAGTGAACAAACTGCCATTGATAAAGAGATTAATGATATAGATAAAATTTCTGGAGAGATAGACTCGCAGGGATCTGCTGCTGTGCTACGCCGTTATTATCAAGGGACAGTGCTTAACTATACTTATGATATCTACAACATATCTTCTTTGAACCGCTCAAAACCACTTACAGCACAGGTAATACTATTTCATAAAGGTAAAGCTGTCTTTACTGGCCCTAAACAGCCTATCGATACCACTAAGCAGAAAAATCCTGAAAAGACGGCTATTAATGGTATTGTGCCACAGAGTTCAGAACTGACTACTGGTGAATATGTATTACAGATTAGAGTTGATCAAGCTGGCAGTAAAAGACCTATCTTTCAACAGATCGATTTTGAAATAATAGATCGATAAGATCATCCTGAGAGGAGAAAATGATGATACGTAGTGTGGCTGCTTTTATCATATTACTAGCACTTATCTCAATGGCGTTATCGGCACCCACAACAGTTACGTCCGCAAATACTCAAGAGCGGAAGCGATCTACCAGTGAAAATATTGCCGAGGGCGAGGCTGAAATGATGGAACTGGCCGAGCGACGCGAAGAGTTCTTCTTTACACAACGCGCCTTCCCGTTTAAGGAGATACCTGTCGATTGGCGATTAAAAGCATTCGAGCATATGCGTACTAAAATGGCCAACAGACTCACGCCACAATTGGCGGCTATGCTACGTCCCATTGGTCCTGCTTCTATTGCTAATGGACAGACATTTGGCAGTCGTCAGAATGTTTCTGGTCGGGTAACTTCGCTAGCCATCGATCCCCAGAATCCATCTGTAATCTATCTAGGAGCAGCACAAGGAGGATTGTGGCGCTCGACTAATAATGGTCAGACTTGGCAACCTATGACTGACAATGCTCCCACACAAGCTACTGGTGCGGTTGTTATTGATCCGACCAACAGCAGTATTATTTACATAGGTACAGGGGAAGGAAATTCATCGAGTGACTCCTTCTTTGGTATGGGCATTTTGAAATCGACAGATGGTGGCCGTAGTTGGACTAATCTTGCGGCACAAACTTTTCTTGGTCGTTCATTCAATAGGTTGATTATTGATCCAAACAATCCCCGCACACTCTATGCAGCCATAGGCGCTGGTTTCGCAGGCAGAGCACGCGCTACTAGTCCACGCCTGGTACCTGTCGGTATCTACAAATCGACTGACGGTGGTGTCAGTTGGTCAATCTCTCTACAAGTCAACCCTCCTGCTCCTATGCCTGCGCTTGGCACAACTGCCTATGATATTGAAATAGATATTAAGAACAGTTCCGTGCTTTACGCTGCACTTGATGGTCTAGGCATCTACAAGACTACCGATGGTGGATTGAACTGGTTTAAGCTGACCAATGGTCTACCCAACAATGGTTTCACTCGTGCTGATATAGGTATAGGAAAATCGAATTCTAATGTCCTTTATATATCCTATGGCAATATACCATCAAGTAACCCATTCAGCCGAGATCTACTAGGGATCTTCAAATCGACTAATGGTGGCGATACTTGGAATATGACGGCGCGACCGCCTGGTGGCTTCCTTTGTCAATGCACCTACGACAATTTTATCGAACCTGATCCCAATAATCCTGAGATCGTCTATTTCGGTGGTGTACCGATATTCAAGAGTGTTAATGGTGGTCAATCTTGGACTAATATCACACAAGGGAGTGGTGGCACAGGACTGCATGTCGATTTTCATGCCATTGCTTTTGCTCCAGATAATTCTAATCAAATCTTTGTTGGCAATGATGGTGGTGTCTGGTCATCTGGGGATGGTGGCAACACTTGGATAAATCGTAACAGCACCCTTAACATTACTCAATTTCAGAGTGTTGCGATACATCCTACGGATCCCAACATCACAATTGGCGGAACACAAGATAATGGCACCAATCTTTATGTTGGTAATGATACCTGGCAACATGCTGACGATGGTGATGGTGGTTTTGCTGCCATAGATCAATCAAGCCCTAATGTGATGTACCATACTTATTTTAATTTCCCTGGCATTGGTATAGGGCCGGCGCGATCGGAACAGGGTGGCCGGTTGGGCAGTTGGGATGATGCTTTCAGCGGTATTAACCAGAATGATGATGTGCTCTTTTATGCACCTTTTATTCTTGATCCAAACAACCAATCAACACTCTATTTTGGCACCAACCGGCTTTATCGCTCAATGGATCGAGCGCGTACTTGGAAACCTATCTCTGGTTCGCTTACTGCGGGCGCGCCAAGAGCGGCGATTTCAGCAATTGCCGTAGCGCCTGGCGCGCCACGCTTTATCTATACAGGCTCTTCGGATGGGGCAGTATTTGCCAGTCAAGATGGCGGTGAGTCATTCCAAAATGTTACCGATAATCTGCCAACTCGTTACATCACTGATGTTGTTGTTGATCCAAATCTTCCTACAACTGTCTATGTCTCACTCAATGGTTTCTCGACTGGCCATATCTTTAAGAGCACTAGTGGCGGGCGGAGTTGGCAAAATATTAGTGGCAATCTTCCTGATGTACCGGCTCCTGCATTAGCAATCAATCCATTCAATCCAAATAATCTCTTCTTAGGTACAGATCTAGGGCTATTTCAGACTGCAGATGGCGGTATAAGTTGGACACTGGTGGCGGGTATGCCAACAGTAACTGTCTTCGATATTGCTATTAATGGCAATCTAGCACTACTGCGTCTGGCTACTCATGGCCGAGGTATCTATGAGTTAAAGTTGCCCAAAGACAGTATGCCACCCCAAGTAACAGTTAATGCACCTAAGGGTGGCGAGAACTTAACCGCGACCAGTCAATTTACCATCAACTGGACAACTAGTGATGATTTTGGTGTCAAGCAGCACAATATCACGCTCTCTACTGATGGTGGCAGTAGCTTCCCAATCACGATCGCTACCGGTTTAGCAGCTACAGCACAAAACTTCCTCTGGACTGTACCTAACATTGAAACCAATCAGGCGCGTATACGTGTTAGCGCCATTGATAATTCCAATAATGAAGGCTTTGGTGTAAGCGATAACAACTTTACTATTGCGCAGGGCGATTTCATCATTTCATTGGCACCTGCCATACAGACTGTTAAGGCCGGCACATCTGCCAGCTTTATGTTAGATCTAAAGTCTAACAATGGCTTTGCACAGTCAGTCAACTTAACTGCTATGGTTACACCAGCCGACAGTAGCTTGACTACATCACTTTCTGCCAACAGCATTACTGCTGGCAACCAAGTCACTCTCACAGTCAATACTTTGGCCAGTACACCAGCAAAGACTTTCACTATCACTATTGTTGGCACAGGTGGTCAACTAGCGCGCACTAGTACGGCAACAGCAACATTGAATGTCACCGTACCAGATTTTTCTCTTGGCTTTGATGCTGCACAGATAGATGTATCGCGTGGAAAGAAGGGGCAGCTTACCGTAAACGTAAACCGTACTAATGGCTTTGCCGATAACGTTACGGTAAGCGCGCCTGACACTAAAGCCATTAAGGTTATTTTGACACCGCCAACACAATCGACAACAGCAACAAAAGTAACCTTCGATTTCAAAGTTAAGAAACGAGCTCCGCGCGGCCCACAACAATTGACCTTTACAGGCCAAGACACAACAGGCCGTGTTCGCACTGCTACGCTTACATTAAATATTAAATAAGTCTTTCTCGATCGCCATCAAGAGGCCTTCTTTTGATGGCGATCAAACCAACTAACAATATTCAGCATCTTGGCTATCCAATGGCTAGGACGACGGCGTATGCCATGTGGTTCGCCTGGTACTCTTACCAAAACACTCTCAACCTTGAGAAGCTTGAGTGCCTGATAATACTGCTCTGATTCTGATATAGGGGTTCGATAATCCTCTTCGCCAGTAATGACCATTGTTGGTGTCTTGACATTCTTAACAACAGAAAGTAGCGATCTCTTCTCATAATGGGAGACATTGTCCCAAGGAAGACCAGGAAACCAATATTTGGTGACAAAGGATGAGATATCGGCAGTGAGCACAAAACTATACCAATTGATCACGGGGTAGGCTGAGACAGCAGCAGCAAAACGCTCTGTACGCCCAATCATCCAACAGGTCAACACTCCACCACCACTACCACCAGTAACGAATAGATTGGCAGGATCGATATAGCCTTTTGAAATTAGCATATCGACGCCTGAATTGAGATCGTAAAAATCATCACCAGGATAGCTATGATGTATTAGATTGCCAAACTCTGCACCATAGCTGGTGCTGCCACGTGGATTAGTATAAAGCACAACATAATCCTTGGCTGCCCAGGTCTGCATTTCAAAGTCAAAGCGCTCGCCATAGTTAGCAAATGGTCCACCGTGTATAACAAGTATCAGGGGATATTTTTTTGCTGGATTAAATTGAGGTGGCTTAATAATCCAACCCTGAACCTTACGTTTGTCAAACGATGACTCATACCAAAGCTCTTCTACTTCTCCTAGTGCCTTGTCGGCTAATAGATCTTCATTGATCTGTGTAACGAGCTTGATCTTTGGATTGGTGAGACTCCCTACAGCAATATCGACAGGATGAGTAGGAAGTGAGTAAGTGTAGGTGAAGCTGCCATTCTTGCTCACTGTGTAGGTTCCTGCTGCTGTTGCTGTAGTACCGTTACTGACATGATCGGCTAACGGTTTCATCTTTCCTTTCAGAGGATAGAATGCCATTTTGGTTATGCCTAGATCATCATAGAGAAAATAGATCCCACTACTGTCGCTAGCCCAACGTGGTCGGTTAATATCTCTATCTAATTCTCCTGACAATACTCGCGCGCCGCTGCCATCACGATTCATCACATAGAGCCTGGTTACCTGATAACCTTGATAAGTATCATCAAATCCCAAGTAGGCAATATATTTTCCATCTGGCGAAACTACTGGAGAATTATCAGGTCCTTTACGGCTTGTCAGGGTACGCACTGCTCCATCTGTGACAGAAAACTCATAGACCTCGGTATCAAGTGGCTCAAGCTCATAATCAGTTCGGCGATTGGCCGACATAAGCAGGTATTTCCCATCTGGTGTCCAAACTGCCTCACTAGCCTGGAAGGCAATCCCTCCATGCTGGAAATTACCACTAGAAATCTGTCTAGGCGTGCCTCCTTCTGCAGGCACCACAAATAGATGTGTATAGCCTGGCTTCAAATAGCCTGGTCCATTAAAGCGGTAGATCAATTTATCAATAACTGCCGCTGGTTCAGCCCATTTTGCCCCTGGCGGAGGGGTGGGCATATTCGCAATCTGTGGCGCACGCTCTGGCACAAAACAGGTGAAGGAGATCTGTTTGCCATCTGGTGACCAACCAATACCGCTGGGGGGATACTGTAAATTTGTCAATTTGGCAACCTGCCCTGTGTCCATCCAACGTAGATGAATCTGGGGCATACCCGACTGATCCGAGATAAAGATTAGTTGATTTCCATCTGGAGACCATCTAGGTGAATTATCACTATGGTTTCCCATAGTTAGTGGTCGATTATCAGTCCCATCAAAATCGACAATCCAGAGGTTTGAATAGGTTCTATCAGACATAATATCTGCGAACTGACGAACATAGACGATCCTTTTACCATCTGGTGAAAGCTGTGGATCGCTAGCATACTCTAGGTTGAATACGTCTGATACAGTTAGGCGATTAGCTTTGCCTTGTGCTACTGCAGTAACTGCAGTAACCACAATTAACAGACAAGCAGTAATGACAATTCTTAACAGTTTGGTCATAATACCTCCTCTCAGTAAGTCTCCTCTCAACATGCTGGATTAATATTCTGGCAAATACTTAAACAGGATAGGATTATTCTGGTATACTTTTTTTATGGCCAAGTTGCAAGTCAAGACGGAATCACTGCCGGCACGTTGTGAGATCTGTCACCAGTCTGATCTCTTTGACGCTAGTAACAATCGCTGCCAGCGCTGCTCGCCAAATAATCTCACTCAGTATGTAGCAACAACTTTTCAATCCAGAGCCGACATTGGTACAGGTAGCTGGCGAGTTCCCCTATTTATATCCTCGGCTGTTGTGCTGGCAATAGTGGTATTGATTATCGGTCTAAGGCAACAGGGTGACCCACAGGATTCACTATGGGGAGTAACGCTGCTGTTGACTATCTATCCTATAATAATAATAGGACTAGCAATCGGTTGTGTGTTTCTGCTGCTAAAAAAGATCTGGAAAGCAGCCCTACCACTTAGCCAGCAGTCTCAAATGGAGCGCTACTTGATCTGGAAAGCGAGTCAAGCAAAAGAAAAGAAGCCCCAGAAGCGTAGCAGCTCGAAATCCTATTGAAAATAACGACACTACTAACGGAGCGTGTGATGGCAGATGTAGTTGAATACCAATTTGTACAAGAGTTTCCTTGCTACTATGATCTTTACATACCTAATGGCAATGGTCGTCGGCCATTACTCATTGCAATGCATGGCTATGGTGGCGACAAGTCATCAATGATGCGGCTAGCGCGACGAATAAATGAGCGAGATTACTTGATTGCTAGTCTACAGGGTCCACATCAACATATTGTTTATCCTGGCGAACGTGGACAGTCACTCGGTTATGGTTTTGGTTGGGTGACAAATTTTAAATCAGAGGAGTCTGTCGCCTTTCATCACAAGGCAGTGATCGAAATTATCGATCGCCTTTCCCGAGAGGCAGGCGCCGACCCAGCCCGAGTCTTCCTGCTGGGCTTCTCCCAATCTGTCGCACTCAATTTTCGCTTTACCTTTACTCATCCAGAACGAGTACGTGGCGTCATAGCAATGTGTGGAGGTATCCCTGGTGATTGGGATAATGAGCAGAAATATCGTCGTGGCGATATTGATGTACTCTACCTGGCAGGCCGCAAAGATGAATTCTATCCTCCTACACGTATCGAGGAGAATGCGCTTGCCCTAAAACGGCGTGCCCGTGCTGTTGAGGTGCGTATCTACGACATAGGCCATGAAGTCGCTCATGAAGCATACCCATTAATTGATCAATGGATTTCAGCCCGTATCAACCATATGGGGTAATAGTTCTACGTTATCGTGTAGCAAACAGTATTGGCAGACTATCTAAGTAACAATAAGAGCAATGGTAGAGTTATGTAGGGTTGGTACATACCTTGCTTCAGCCTCTGCGAAACCGCATTTCTATTAGAGGGGACCCTATATGAAGATACTGATCTATTTTTGCTACACGATACTAGCTATGCTTTTGTTTACTTCTTACGTTTCTGCTCAAACACCTAACCATAACCCAAACCTCAACCCAGCAGACAGAGTACTTATTTATGAACCGTCTCGTAGAATCGAGCCTCCATCATTACCCGATATTAGTAATGGATCTACACGAAGAGTTGATCCAACGATAAAGCTTCAGTTAGCGATTACTGAAAGCTTGTCGCAACTCAATCAAGCTAGTAATGAGCTATTGAGTATTAGTCAAATAGAGCGGCCTGATAAGAACGATCTTAAGAAGACAGCCAAACTTGCTGAAACGGTTGCTAAACACTCCTACGTGCTGCGCTATTTGATATTTGGAAAAGAATTTAGTGATAAAGTTGACCCTCAACCAGTATCACCAATTGATGATCGCACAATACAGATACGTGAATTGAGCAAGAATATTGATAGTCTGGTAGATGAAGTAAGTAACCAACAAGATATCGCTCATACTGTCAATGTCTCGCAACTTGAGCAGGTTCGTAAGCAGTTTGAAACTATTGAGAGTCAAGCTCGTAGCGTACGCGAGCTAGCGCGTAAAAAGAATTGATATCCGCGAATATCTAGAGAGATTGCCGCAACTCATCGTAAACAGCAATAACTTTGCGTGCAGTAGCCATCCATGTGAATGATGTAGCGCGGGCACGGCCGCGCTCACTCAATTCCTCACGCAAAGTTCTCTCTTTAATGATCTGTTGTGCAGCACCTGCTAGCCCATCCCAATCATCAGGCGCTGCCAGCAATCCTGCCTCGCCAATGACTTCTGGAATAGAGGCAGCGCGCGCTGCTACTACAGGTGTGCCGCACGCCATTGCTTCCAGTACAGGCAGACCAAAACCCTCATAAGTTGAAGGAAAGATCAACAGATCGGCAAGCCTATAAATAGCCGGTAATTCATCATCAGAGATGTAATGGATCTGTTTGACTTGTGATGTCAAGTCAAGACGCTCAATCTCATATCGTTGTGCAGCAGTGAAGACTCCTCCCACCTGTAGTAGATAGGCTGCTATACCAGCCGCCTGCAGTCGCGCCAGCACCTGAAAGATTGCGTTGATGTTCTTACGTTCTACACAACTCCCTACATGTAACAGCAAAGGAACATCGGGAAGTTTTAATCGATCACGCAATTGTGTGCGGCAAGAAGAAGCTACAGGTGCAAAGAAGCGTTCATCAACACCAAGCGGCACAGTACGTATACGCTCGCGTGGATAACCCATCAGGGTGACAATCTCGCGAGCCGTAAAATCGGAATCGGCAATAAGCAGAGCAGCACGCGCACACCATCTCATCACCCAACGTAGTAATGCCGTACGTGCACGTATACGTGTTGATGGCCTAACAGTAACTTGAAGTGGGAATAGATCATGCACAGTGACTAGTGTATGGCGAGGGTTGCGACCTCGCAGCAGATGCGCATAAGAATGATCCAAGATATGTATGATGTCGGCATCATAACGGCGTAAAACTGCTGGATAATAGAGGTAGCGAGTATACAGCCGGTGCGCTAATCCAAGCATACGATTGCCTTCTATAGGATAGGCAGAAATAGCCGCGTAATCGGAGGGAGCGGTCACTTGATAGCGGCTGTCAACCAGCGATAGGTGTTGACACAGCCGTGCTGCATAAAGATCCATGCTCTTCCAGCCCTCTAGTGCGAGATCCTGCAATAGTAGCACAGTAGCACGCGCTGAAACGGTAGGGGCGATCTGTGCTGTCATAGTTTACGATAGTGATAAAAGGCTGTGACCCCTAGTTGGTTAACGCCGGGCAGCGCCTCCAATAATGGCTCGCAGGCCCGGTTAATAACAAAGAGAGGCTCTGGTAGAAATGAAAAGACAAATATCTTCACCTTCTCGGCAACACGTTCAAATCCCACTGTAGATAATTCTGTTGCCATCTCACGCCGACCAATAAAGCGCTCGTAGACATCACCAGATTTTTTATACTGTTGGAAAGTCTTCTGTAGACCTCTAGCACGCACCCAAGCGCGTTTTAACCAACTATGAAAGCCAGCACGTGTTGGTGTAGAGATAACCAGGCTGCCACCTGGTTTTAACACTCTGTGCGCTTCACGTAGAAACTGCTGCCAAGTTGGCATGTGTTCAACCATCTCTAGTGTTACGGCAACATCGAAACTATTACCGGCAAAAGGTAGCGTACAGGCATCGCCACGCAAAAATTTGGTAGAGATCTGGTTAACCTCAGCGATACGTGTCCCTAATTCAACAAACTCCCAACCAATGTCGATACCAATCACACGCGCCTGAGTGCCAAAATGGCGATGCAGAAATATCGATGATTCACCAGGGCCACACCCTATATCAAGCACGTCTTTTGCAGGTAGATTAGCCAGCATTTCCAAGACAATCTCTATACGACGACGGCGTATGTGGCGCACAGCAGAACTGGCAAATCCAAACTCATTAGTAAAGTAGTATCGATAAGCAAAATTATCTGCGACCTGGTGGCTAGGAGGTAGTTGTATAGTTTCAAATTCGATCATCTTTTTACCGTCTCAGTGAGTAGATTTTCAAACTGATTTACCATTCGATCAAGTGTGAAGCGCGCACATACTGTATCACGGCCAGTACGACCAAATGTACGTGCCTTCAAAGGATCGGCAAGCAATGCGTCAATCGCGGCGACATAAGCGCGCACATCCCCAATAGGGACAAGATAGCCATGATGGCCTTCTACAACGATCTCTTCTACCCCACCACTGCAAGCCGCTACCACGGGTACTTCACAAGACATTGCTTCGATCAGTACACGTCCAAAGGCCTCTGGCTTAAGTGAACAGTGCACAACAATATCAGAAGCAGAGTAGACTTCTGCAACATCTTTACGGAAGGCAAGAAAGTGTAGATGATTGGTCAAGCCGGCCTCTTTTACACGCATCTGCAACTGCTCAGCAAAAGCCTGATCCTCATTAAAGACTCCTCCTACAACTAAAAAGTAGATATCATCGCGCTGGCGTAGCAACTCGGCGGCAGCATCAATAAAGATCTGATGCCCTTTCCAGGGTGTGATACGCCCAATAATTGTGACAACCTGTGCCGTCTCTGGCACACCTAGCGCACGGCGCAATGGAGTACCATCGATACGACGATAGAGTTGAGGATCCACACCATTATAAATTGTTGTAATACGATCAGCAGGAACACCCAGATCGAGCAGGGATCTGCCTACCTGTTGAGAAACTGCCACCAATCGGCTTGCATAACGGCGCGCCATTAGATTAAACACGCTTAATACAAGTGGTGAAAAGAAGGCGCGACTCATAATATCATTAACCCACCAGACACTCGGACATTTCAATCGGCGTGCTGCCATACCAGCAGCAAAGTGATCTTTATTAGTGACTGAAAGCAACACTTGAGCCTGCATTTGTTTGGCAATAGTGATCAACTGATCAGTTGTGCCTCGTAGCATTGCGGCTGCACGCAATGCACGACCTAAGGCAAGCCGTCGATTGACTAAGCGGTATTCAGAGATCACAGTAGAAAGCTGAAAGTGCTGACGTGGTAACTGGCGAGCATAAAGTTCACGATCAAGCACACCATCTGCAACACAGGCGACTTGTACATTAAACTGTTCGCGATCAATATGCTCAAGTAATTGCAGCAGATTTAGCTCTGCCCCACCCAGTATCTTTGTCACATGATCGACACAAAGTAGATTGATCATTATCCCGACTCGGTATTCTGAAAAGCTTTAGATCTGATCTGCGACTTGACTATGATAATAGTTATACTCGTAGAAGTGTGGCGCGATCAAATCAAAAAAAATCTCCCCGCTGAGAGACTAACGGGGAGACATTCTGTTTACCAATGTTGTGAAGATTAACGTAGGCCGCTCGGTTGAGCGAATTGACCTGGCCCAAATCCTCCTCCAGCAACAACAAGTGTAAAGGAGTTGCCGCCATCGCCTGAGCGTAATATACGATTGTTTCTGCTATCAGCAACAAAAGCAGACATCGTGGTAAAGGCGACCCCCTCTGGAATATTTACTCTTAGTAGCCCTGCGGTAGCAGAAGCTACTACGGTGAAGGATGCTCCACCATTGGTCGAGAGTAATATACGGCTATTACCTGAGTCAGCAATTAGGATTTGACCCATACAGCCGATCGCAATACCTTCTGGCGACTTAACAGTATTTGCTGGTGGCGTGCCAGTAGGCGGACTAGACGGAATGAAGACACCAAAGGTCAGTCCACCATCTGTCGAGCGCAACACACGGCTATTGCCTGTGTCAGCAACATAGATAAAACCTGATAGATCGGTACGAATACCCTGCGGCTTGTTAACTGTGGCAGAAGTAACTAGCACACTGAAGGTCGCACCTCCGTCGGTTGAACGCAAGATACGGCTGTTACCTGTATCACTAACATAGATAAAACCGGTGGAAGGATCTAGATGGACACCTTGTGGTATACTCACCGTGCCAGTGCTAACAACACTAAAAGTCATACCATTATTGGTTGAACGCTGTACACGATTATTGCCTGTATCAGCAACCAGAATGGTATTGAGGCCGTCCGAAGAGATATCTTCTGGCAAGCGGAACTGACCTGGATTGCTGCCTACAGAGCCACGTACGGTCCAAGTTGAACCTTGATCGGTCGAGAACTGTATACGGTTATTGTTTGTATCGGTGGCAAACAGAGTTGGTAGACAAGTGATACCATTACCCGGCGGTGGGGCTGGTTGGGCACCTATAAAGAGTTGTGCACTACTAGGCCGTGCCCCTACTCCAGAAGCACTTGGCACATTAGCGAAAGGTGAACCAGCAATTGGTGTTAATGTACCGCCAGCACCAATTGTGAATCCGCTGATTGTATTACCAAAGAGATTGGTAACATAGAGCAGTGTAGCAGCATTATTAGCTTCAATGCCGAAGGGACCGGCACTACCAGAAGCGACTGGTGAGCCAGCAACCTGTACCGGCGCAGCCGGATTACTGACATTAAAAACATGTACCGTGTCAGAAATGGATGCAGCAGCAAATAGCAGATTAGGATTACCAGGACTGATTGCTGCACCGACTGGAAAGACATTGCCAGCACCGCCAAAAGGTGTGGTAGCCAATAGAGTTAAGCTGCCACCTGCATTAACCTGATAAGAACGTAGATCTTGTGTGTTCTGATTAACAACATAGACATTGCCGCCGGTCGGACTTACTACAATCCCATTGGGACCTGCACCAGCAGGGAAAGAACCGATCGTCGTCAACACACCATTAGCGCCAATTGTGTAGGCGCAGATGCTACCTGTGTTGCCATCATTAAAGATCGACGCATAAAGTACTGTACCAGTATTGTTAACTACTAATGTAAGAGGATCGTTTGGCGTAGCTATTGTACCGGTTTGGGTAAGTGCACCCGTCATTGTATTAATGGTGAACGAGGTTATTGTGTTGGAATCGGCATTGGCAGCAAAGAGTAATGTACCTTGGGGACTAATCGCCAAACCGCCTGGGTTAGCACCACCAGCGGGAAATGGCGATCCGGCAACTTGTGTAAGCATACCAGTAGTGGCATTGACAGCAAATGCGCTGATTGTGCCGTCTAAGCCATTCGAGGCATAAAGGAAATTGGCCGTTGGGTTAATTGCCAGACTTGTTGGACTGTTTGGTATTAGATTGGCATTAGCGTTTCTGGGAAATGGCGATCCGGCAATCATACTCAAGACACCATTGGCTGGCACACTGAATCCAGTGATGTCGGCGAAATTGCCTAAGCCGCCATGCTCATTATTAGTGTAGAGAAATACCGGTGCCGATTGCGCTGAGACTTCTGTTGTCGTCAACGACCAGCTAGTGCCGCCAGTTCCTGGCAAGTTCAGTTGCACCGTCAACAACAACATCAGGGTAAGCGCTAAAATAATAACTAGTCTTCTTCTCATCTATCCTCCTTAGATGGCACAGGTCAGGAACTCATTATTCTTTAGGGTAAAATCCCACCACTTCAAGTCTGACCCTTGAAGCAGCTCCTATTGCATAATGGGCCTGAATACCTGATAAAACTTTACGGCACTAAGGACACACCCACCCGACAAGCTTACGCTCTGCAGGTTAGTCCATAAGTTTAACTTTGAGCGGTCTACCTCGCCCTAGCTTAGGCATTCCCGCCATACTTATTATTGCCCTTTAGATCGATAAAATAGCCAATTAGTCTCGAAATAAAAGAACAAAATATAGCGATTTAACCGCCCGTTATGTGCCCAAATAATAATCAATAAAAAGGGAATTCTATAAGCTTATGGAATATCTTGTTGATAGGGCTCTGAAATAGCAGTTTATATCTGGTTGGCTTGTCCCCTAAACTTTTACATCTACCCCGCTGGCGTCCCGTATATATTCCACTCATAAGAACCCTCATAACTCAACTCAGCATTAACTCTTCAGATACCCGTTTAGCCAGCCCATAGCTTAATAACCAATGGTATGGGCTATTATACACCTAGTTCGCAAAAATTCGCCAAGAAAAACATGGAAGGTGTTTGAAAAAGATGCATACACCTTGTTATAAGGTTTACCGGCACCGCACCTTGATCAGCGACTCTGCCAGCGCAGCAAAGGTATTGAAGCACTCCTGTGCCTGATAGTGCTGCTCCACCATAGCTCTACCCTGTTGTGCAAGCATATGCATCTGTTCGGGGTTATCAAGTGCATAGGCGATTCTATCAGCTAGCACCTGGGCATCGTGTATAGGTACAGTCAAGCCTGTCTCACCATCACGAATAGTCTCTCGCAATCCACCCACACCTGTGGCAATGACTGGCAGTTGGCAGGCCAGTGCCTCCAGGGGTGAGAACCCTAGCCCTTCTTCCAGAGATATTTGTACACATAGATCGGAGGCTTGATAGTAGTAAGGCAGCTCATGCACAGGATGGACAGCATCGAGTGCCCACACCCGTTCTGCTAGACCAGCCGCCGCCGCCTTATCCAGGAAAGCCTGATAACCACCACTAAGATTAAGCAAGAGAAAACGGTAGCCGCGCGCAAGCAGTAGACAAGCTGCTTCAATCAATGATTCAGTATCCTTTTCAGGAGCAATACGACTAGAGAAGAAGATTATAAATTCCTCTTCCGGTAAGCCAAAGCGACGACGTAGCGCGATCTTCTGCTCGGCTGTGACAGGATGGAAGCGCCTAGTATCAACGCCATAAATAGGAATTACCGCAGCACGCGCTTGACCATTACCTGCTACTACCCCTGCTAGGTAATGGCTGAGCACGACATAGCGCTCTGTCAAAAGTGCGTTGATCGTGCGGCAGAAATGCAAGACCATCAGACCGGTCAAATAACTGGGCAGCGAAATCTCGCTTTTCCGATAACGGCAGCGGAAATATTCTATATTGGGGCTACAGACAAAGAGTAAAGTAGGCAGACCAGTAACCAGACGGGCAAGATTGGCAGCCAGCGCGGCCAAGCCATAGTTTTGTACTAATACAATATCGATATTGCCTGATTGTGAGACCAGCCAGCGCAAGACATAGAGCGTAAAAGTCAGCCGTCCAGGAGGACCAGCAAGTACCTCTAAAGGTGCGTCACCTTCATACTGCCAATTGATAGCACGATCACCAAAAGCTGGCCTCACCAATACTGTGAGACGGAAATGTCGACTTAAACCATCAATAATGCGCACATCTGTACCACTCTCACAAATGAAGCAGAGGCGGCGCAAGCGATTCCTCCTGTGATGTCATAACTTAAGTGACTTCCTCCCTTCAATAAATAGAAGGGCATCCCTGGTGCAGCACTTAAGCAGCCCCAACCGAGCAGGAAACAGCATTAGCAATAGGGATAGTATGGGATACCGATTTGTAGACCATATGACGACCCAAACGGATCGGCAAGACTAGGGGGGCAGCCACAGCCCCACTACTCCTTATCGGAGATACCTTGAAGTAAGATTCAAAGATATTGGCAGCGCCATTTATATCAGCTTGCACTGCGAAGCCACATTGGCATTGATAAAAGCCTCTGATCTTGCGATTCGACTCTTTGACCAGCTTGCAAGCATGGCAAGTCTTGGAA
>JBFLVQ010000121.1:0-17279 GCA_040758525.1 Acidobacteriota bacterium | reverse complement strand
TTTGAGGCGGCGGCAAAGAGTAATATAGATGGGATAATATTTACATTTTGTTATGCACAGCAGCACGATGATAATTTTATTAATCGTATTATAAATATTATTGAGAATCATAAAGGTAAAGTCTATTTTGTAAGACTATTTTGTACAAAAGAAGAGTTGGAACAAAGGGTAATAGCAGAGAGTAGAAAAGAGTTTGAGAAGATTAAAACCGTAGAGCGTCTCAATGATGTTTTAAATAAATGGGATTTATATTCTGTTATACCGTTTGTCGAAAGTATACAAATTGATAATACCAATATTAATCCAATAGAAGTAGCTCAAATAATTAAAGAGTCGTATCATTTATAAATACTACTCTACTTTATGATGATAATAAGATTGAAGGTGAGCGCGTTTAAGCCAGTAGTTTGTATAAACAGGAAATGAATATGAGTTTAGAGAAGCTTGACCTTTACCAATTGCACAAAGATGAGTATATCACTCCTAAAGCGCCCACACTGGTTGAGATCAAGCCTGCCAGATATCTAACTATTACTGGGCGTGGTGAACCGGGTGGAGCGGAGTTCTCAACAAAGCTGGGCGCTCTCTACAACGTAGTCTTCACGATTAAAATGGAACATAAGTTTGCTGGCAAAGATTACAAGGTTTGCAAACTAGAAGGACTATGGTGGGCGGATAAACCGCACAGAGACTTCTTACTTGAGCCTAAAGACAAATGGAACTGGAAGCTTATAATTCGAACTCCAGATTTTGTTACTATCGACCATCTACATAAGGGCATAGCAAAATTACGTGAAAAAGGGAAGAGCGCAGAGGTCAGCGAGGTAAGATTGGAAACCATAGCAGAGGGATTATCTGTTCAAATGCTTCATGTTGGGTCGTATGGAAAAGAAGAAGAAACAATTACTAGGATGAAAGAATATGCTGCAGATAAAGGATTGAAATATCATGGGCTGCATCATGAGATATATCTATCAGATCCTAGGCGGGTAGCAGAGCCACGGTTGAAAACGATCCTACGTAATCCAGTTCACTAAATTGGTTGATATTGGCTTAGTCCTCTGATTGGCAGCAAGAGTTAAGGAAAGCAGCAATCTCCTCAATTGACAATATACGATTAATAGCTGTGGCGGCAATGGTAGCATTAGGCATGGCACTGTTTTCACAAGTATTAGGATCTTGCACTATTACAACACCACCACGTTGTTTAATCTGTGCTGCTCCTTGTGCACCATCTCGGTTAGCGCCAGTTAAGACCACAGCAATCACATTCTGTTTATAGGCAACCGCTGCCGATTCAAACAGGACATCGACAGATGGTCGTGCATAAGAGACAGGGGCTTCAGTTGAGAGCGCAAAGCAACCTTTCTCCACCAGCAAGTGATAATCGGGGGGTGCCAGATAGACATGCCCAGCTACAATAGCCTGTTTATCTTGTGCTTCACAGATTGGCAATCGAGAGTGCCGTTGTAGGAAGTTGATCAGCAGCTCATCAGAATCTTTACCACGGTGTTGCACGATTGCAATAGGCATACAGAAATCTTGAGAAAGACCAGAGAGTAGTGTGCTGAGGGCACGTATTCCACCCAATGATGTACCTATTACAACCAACTCATAAGCCACTAGACAATTCTCCGATAGATCTTGTTAGCGCCATCAATCTCCTCAAAATTGTTCTCAAATGGCGTGCACTTAAGTGTCTCCTTAATTCCTAGTGCAAGTATACCCAGGCGCCTTAGGCTTGTATAGAGTAGTTGATGTACACGGTTCTGGAGCGTGTCATTAAAATAGATCATAACATTACGGCAAAAGATCAGATTAAATTCGTTAAATGAGCCATCTGTGACAAGATTGTGTTGTGAAAAGACGACATTCTTCTTAAGAGATTGTCGGAAGATAACATGATCATAATTGGCTGTGTAGTAGTCGGAGAGGGAACCTTTGCCACCAGCCTTGAAGTAGTTACCACTATATTCCTGCATCAATTCAATAGGAAAGATACCTTCCTTGGCTTTTTTGAGCACAGATTCATTCATATCGGTGGCATAGATACGACAACGGTTATAGAGTCCTTCCTCCTGCAGTAGAATTGCCATGGAGTAGACCTCTTCACCACTGGAGCAGCCAGCATGCCATATGCGTACGAATGGGTAACTGTATAGTAGCGGGATGACTTTCTCACGTATTGCCAAGTAAAAACTGGGATCACGGAAAAGTGCTGTTACATTGATTGAGAGGGCGAGCAGAAAACGTTCCATACAGGCAGGATCATGTAGCAATCGTTCCTGCAGTCCCGACACGGTCGAAACTTTTTCTGCATGAATCTGGCTCCAAATTCTGCGTCGCAGAGAAGCAATAGAATAGTCACGGAAATCGAATCCGTAGTGGCAATAGATGCCCTCTAGTAATAGCTGTATCTCTATCGATTCAAGGTCTTCGCTGTTCTTTGACAGCCTCCCTGGTAACGCGCACATAAAACCTTCTCCGCACGTTCAGGGACGACGATTATACGCCGCATCCTGATTATTTATAGAGCCAAACGCGTAGCAGTGACAGTAACTGATCAGTATCTACCGGTTTGGTAATGTAATCAGAAGCACCTGCCTCAATACATTTCTCACGGTCACCCTTCATTGCCTTTGCTGTTAATGCAATGATCGGTAGATTCTTGAACTTGTCAAGCTGACGAATCGCGCGCATGGTCTCATATCCATCCATCTCCGGCATCATTAAGTCCATTAGTACAACATCGACGTCTGGAGTATTTTGTAGTAGTTCAATACCGGCCTTGCCATTTTCAGCATAGACAACCTGCATCTTATGACGCTCTAGCATGCTAGTAACAGCAAAGATATTACGCACATCATCATCAACAATAAGCACCTTCTTACCCGCCAGCACAGGATCGGTCTGATGGATCTGCTCAAGAATACGCCGTTTTGTCTCGGGCAGATTGGCCTCCACACGATGTAAGAAGAGAGCCGTCTCATCAAGTAGGTGCTCCATAGATTTGATCCCCTTAATAATGATCGCTTCCGACACTCTCTTCAACTCGGTCTCCTGCTCAGGGGTAAGCTCTCTACCAGTATAGATAATGATCGGTAATTCGTGCAGACCTAGTTCTTTCTTGATCTTATCAATTAGCTGCAACCCCGTCATATCCGGTAGTCCCAGGTCTAGCACCATACAGTCAAAAGACTGTGATTTAAGTGCAGCAATCGCCTCTGCACCACTACCCACCGCAATGGTATTAACATCACCATTACCGATCAGTTCTACAATGCTGTTACGTTGTGTAGCATTGTCCTCGACTACAAGTAGATTGCGTACATTGCGTTCAAGGAAATTCTTAACATTGACGAACGCTTCATTTATGGTTTCACGAGTAACTGGCTTGCTTAAGAAAGCCATTGCACCTAAGCGTAGGCTGCGATAACGCTCTTCTGCTGCTGCCGACATAATATGTACAGGGATATGGCGCGTTCTAGGATCATGCTTAAAGCGGTCTAGTAATGTCCAGCCATCCATTACTGGTAGCCGTAGATCAAGCATAATCGCATCTGGTTTAAGATCGGTTGCCAATTGTAGTCCAGTATCGCCTCTTAGTGCGATGACACCTTTGAAATCTCTCTCGTGTGCGACTTCCAGCAATGTACGAGCAAAGTTGAAGTCATCCTCGATAATAAGTATCATGCGATCGCCTGGTTCAATATTATTACGGTCATCAATGATCTGGTGCTGTAGCATGAGAGAGTCAGTCTCAGAGACATCTACATTGAGCTTGGTCATAGAACTAAAGTAGTTCTGTCGCGCTCGCTCTATTCTAGCAGGTTTACTTTCCGGGTTCACTGGTGGTACATAGGTTTGTGGTATGTAGAGGGTAAATGTGCTGCCTTGGCCAGGAGCACTTATCACACGTATTTCACCGCCTAGCAAGAGTGCAATCTCACGACTTATTGTCAGTCCCAATCCTGTACCACCGTACTTGCGGCTGGTAGTACCATCGGCTTGTTGGAAGGCTTCGAAGATAATCTTCTGTTTGTTGAGTGCGATACCTATACCGGTATCGATGACAGAGAATGCTATCACTGTACCAGCACGGTTGAGAGTTTCATTATCAAAACTCCAGCCCTTAGAGGCAGTCTCGATCTTGAGTACTACACTCCCTTTTTCTGTGAACTTGAAGGCATTGGAGAGTAGATTCTTGAGTACCTGCTGTAGACGTCTAGGATCAGTGTATACAGCGGTAGGAAGAGTAGGGGCAAGTTCTATGGCAAAGTTTAATTCCTTATCCTGAGCCACCTGACGGAAGGTACGCTCGACATACTCTTGTAAGTCTGCAAAAGGCAGCTCGTCGATATCAACAACCATTGTGCCAGACTCAATCTTGGAGAGGTCTAGGATATCATTAATAAGGGCGAGTAGATCTGAACCGGATGAATAGATGGTTTTGGCAAATTCGACCTGTTTTGCCATAAGATTGCCTTCTGCATTCTCAGCCAACAGCTTGGAGAGAATGAGCAGGCTGTTGAGTGGGGTACGCAACTCATGTGACATATTAGCAAGAAATTCTGACTTGTATTTAGATGAGAGAGCAAGTTGCTCAGCCTTCTCTTCCAGTGATCGCTTCGCCTGTTCGATCTCACGGTTCTTACGTTCGACTTCCATATTTTGCAGTGAGAGTAAGCGGGCTTTCTCTTCCAACTCCTCATTGGTCTGCTGTAATTCCTCTTGTTGATTCTTGAGTAGTTCTTCAGAGGCTTGTAGAGATTTAGCTTGTTGCTCTAGCCGACGATTGGTTTCCGTTAGCTCCTGCTGTTGACTGCGTAACTCTTCAGCGAGTGACTGAGACTGCTTGAGCAATTCCTCTGTACGCATGCCAGCGGCAATGGTGTTAAGCACAATACCTATACTCTCAGTGAGTTGATCAAGGAAAGTGAGATGGATCTCGCTAAATCTATGGAAAGAGGCCAACTCAACAACGGCTTTGACTTGGCCTTCAAAGATCACAGGCATCACAATAATATTGAGCGGAGTAGCCTCGCCCAAGCCAGAATTGATCTTTATATAGTCGGTTGGCACTTCAGTAAGTAGTATTCTTTCTTTCTCGACGGCACATTGTCCAACCAGACCCTCACCCATATGGAACTGGTTTGAAATATGCTTACGTTCCTTATAAGCATAGCTACTGAGCAGTTTCAATGCCGACTTCACTCCCCCAGTATCCATCATATAGAACACGCCATGTTGTGCAGAGACAAGCGGGGCAAGTTCGGAGAGGATAAGCTTGGAGACGGTCTCCAAATCACGCTGACCTTGCAGCATCCTAGTAAACTTGGCAAGATTGGTCTTAAGCCAATCTTGTTCAGTATTCTTACGTGTTGTCTCTCTCAAGTTAGCAATCATCTGGTTGATGTTGTCCTTAAGAGCAGCCACTTCACCGAGTGCCTCTACAGCAATAGAGCGTGTCAGGTCACCCTTAGTCACGGCGGTTGCGATCTCAGCAATCGTACGGATTTGTGTAGTTAGATTAGCAGCAAGTTGATTTACGTTGTCAGTTAAATCTCTCCAAGTACCAGCAGCGCCAGGCACACGCGCCTGACCGCCTAGCTTGCCTTCAATACCTACTTCGCGAGCCACTGTGGTGACCTGATCGGCAAAGATTGCTAGTGTGTCGATCATCTCATTAATAGTATCGGCTAAGGCGGCAATTTCGCCCTTGGCTTCTAATGCTAGTTTCCGTTTAAGGTCACCATTAGCAACTGCAGTAACAACCTTGGCGATGCCACGCACTTGTGCAGTAAGGTTGCTAGCCATTGAGTTGACGTTGTCGGTTAGATCCTTCCAAATACCAGCCACTCCTTTCACTTCGGCTTGACCACCTAGCTTACCTTCAGTACCGACTTCACGAGCCACACGAGTCACCTCAGAAGCGAATGAGCTAAGCTGGTCCACCATTGTGTTAATGGTGTTCTTGAGTTCTAGGATCTCACCTTTCACATCAACAGTGATCTTCTTGGAAAGATCGCCACTTGCCACCGCCTTGGTCACTTCTGCAATATTACGCACTTGGCCAGTGAGGTTACTGGCCATCAGATTCACATTGTCGGTAAGATCTTTCCAGGTGCCTGCTACTCCTCTTACATATGATTGACCGCCTAGCTTACCTTCAGTGCCGACTTCGCGAGCCACACGGGTCACTTCAGAAGCGAATGAACTAAGCTGGTCCACCATTGTGTTAATGGTGTTCTTGAGTTCTAAGATCTCACCCCTCACATCAACAGTGATCTTCTTGGAGAGGTCACCATTGGCTACTGCTGTGGTCACTTCTGCAATGTTGCGCACCTGCGCAGTAAGGTTGCTAGCCATGAAATTTACGTTGTCGGTAAGGTCTTTCCAGGTGCCAGCTACTCCTTTAACATCTGCCTGACCACCTAGCTTACCTTCAGTGCCGACTTCACGAGCCACACGAGTCACTTCAGAAGCAAATGATCTAAGCTGGTCCACCATTGTGTTAATGGTGTTCTTGAGTTCTAGGATCTCACCCTTCACATCGACAGTGATCTTCTTGGAGAGGTCGCCATTGGCTACTGCTGTGGTCACTTCTGCGATGTTGCGCACCTGATTAGTAAGGTTGCTGGCCATCCAATTTACATTGTCAGTAAGATCCTTCCAGACACCAGCCACTCCCTTCACTTCGGCTTGACCACCAAGCTTACCTTCAGTACCGACCTCACGAGCCACACGAGTCACTTCAGAAGCAAATGAGCTAAGCTGATCCACCATTGTGTTAATGGTGTTCTTGAGCTCTAGGATCTCCCCCTTCACATCAACAGTGATCTTCTTGGAGAGGTCGCCATTGGCTACTGCTGTGGTCACTTCTGCGATGTTACGCACTTGACTGGTAAGGTTGCTAGCCATCAGATTCACATTGTCGGTAAGATCTTTCCAAATACCAGCCACTCCTTTCACAACCGACTGACCGCCTAGCTTACCTTCAGTACCGACTTCGCGAGCCACACGGGTCACCTCAGAAGCAAATGAGCTAAGCTGGTCCACCATTGTGTTAATGGTGTTCTTGAGTTCCAGGATCTCACCCTTCACATCAACAGTGATCTTCTTGGAGAGGTCACCATTGGCTACTGCTGTGGTCACTTCTGCAATGTTGCGCACCTGCGCAGTAAGGTTGCTGGCCATCCAATTTACATTGTCAGTAAGATCCTTCCAAACACCAGCCACTCCTTTTACTTCGGCTTGACCACCAAGTTTACCTTCAGTGCCGACTTCACGAGCCACACGAGTCACTTCAGAAGCGAATGAGCTAAGCTGGTCCACCATTGTGTTAATGGTGTTCTTGAGTTCTAGGATCTCACCCTTCACATCGACAGTGATCTTCTTGGAGAGATCGCCATTGGCTACTGCTGTAGTCACTTCTGCAATGTTGCGTACTTGACTGGTAAGGTTACTGGCCATCAAGTTCACATTGTCAGTAAGATCCTTCCAAATACCAGCAACATCCTTAACTAGAGCCTGGCCGCCCAGTTTACCTTCAGTGCCGACTTCACGAGCCACACGAGTCACTTCACCAGAGAACGTATTCAAGTTATCAACCATCTTATTGATGGTCTGTTTCAGTTCAAGGATTTCTCCCTTAACGTCTACAGCAATCTTTTGACTGAGATCGCCATTAGCTACTGCTGTAGCTACCTTAGCAATATCTCTCACTTGTGCGGTAAGACCTGATGCCATAGAGTTAACGCTATCGGTAAGATCCTTCCAGGTGCCAGAGACACCTTTTACTTCGGCTTGACCACCAAGTTTACCTTCAGTACCTACCTCACGAGCCACACGAGTCACCTCAGAAGCGAATGAACTAAGTTGATCCACCATTGTGTTAATGGTGTTCTTGAGTTCCAGGATCTCACCCTTCACATCGACAGTAATCTTCTTAGAGAGGTCACCATTGGCTACTGCTGTAGTCACTTCTGCAATATTACGCACTTGGCCAGTGAGGTTATTGGCCATCAGATTTACATTGTCGGTAAGGTCTTTCCAGGTGCCTGCTACTCCTTTTACTTCGGCTTGACCACCAAGCTTACCTTCAGTGCCGACTTCACGAGCCACACGAGTCACTTCAGAAGCAAATGAGCTAAGCTGGTCCACCATTGTGTTAATGGTGTTCTTGAGTTCTAGGATCTCGCCCTTCACATCGACAGTGATCTTCTTGGAGAGATCGCCATTGGCCACTGCTGTAGTCACTTCTGCAATATTGCGTACTTGTGCAGTAAGGTTGCTGGCCATGAAATTTACATTGTCGGTAAGGTCTTTCCAGGTGCCTGCTACTCCTTTAACAATTGCCTGACCGCCCAGTTTACCTTCAGTGCCGACTTCGCGAGCCACACGAGTCACCTCAGAAGCAAATGAGCTAAGCTGGTCCACCATTGTGTTAATGGTGTTCTTAAGTTCTAGGATCTCACCCTTCACATCGACAGTGATCTTCTTGGAGAGGTCACCATTGGCCACTGCTGTGGTCACTTCTGCAATGTTGCGCACCTGTGCAGTAAGATTGCTAGCCATCGAGTTTACGTTGTCGGTAAGATCCTTCCAGGTACCGGAGACTCCTTTAACATCTGCCTGACCGCCTAGCTTACCTTCAGTGCCGACCTCACGAGCCACACGAGTCACTTCAGAGGCGAATGAACTAAGCTGGTCCACCATTGTGTTGATGGTGTTCTTAAGTTCTAGGATCTCGCCTTTCACATCGACAGTGATCTTCTTGGAGAGGTCACCATTGGCCACTGCTGTGGTTACTTCTGCAATATTACGCACTTGACCAGTGAGGTTACTGGCCATCAGATTCACATTGTCGGTAAGATCTTTCCAGGTGCCTGCTACTCCTTTAACAATTGCCTGACCGCCCAGTTTACCTTCAGTGCCGACTTCACGAGCCACACGAGTCACTTCAGAAGCGAATGAGCTAAGCTGGTCCACCATTGTGTTGATGGTGTTCTTGAGTTCTAGGATCTCACCCTTCACATCAACAGTGATCTTCTTGGAGAGGTCACCATTGGCCACTGCTGTAGTCACTTCTGCAATGTTGCGCACCTGCGCAGTAAGATTGCTAGCCATCAAGTTGACGTTGTCAGTAAGGTCTTTCCAGGTACCAGCCACTCCTTTCACTTCAGCTTGACCACCAAGCTTACCTTCAGTGCCGACCTCACGAGCCACACGAGTCACCTCAGAAGCAAATGAACTAAGCTGGTCCACCATTGTGTTGATGGTGTTCTTGAGTTCTAGGATCTCGCCCTTCACATCGACAGTAATCTTCTTAGAGAGGTCACCATTGGCTACTGCTGTAGTCACTTCTGCAATGTTACGCACTTGACTGGTAAGATTGCTAGCCATGAAGTTTACGTTATCAGTAAGGTCTTTCCAGGTACCAGCCACTCCTTTTACTTCGGCTTGACCGCCCAGTTTACCTTCAGTGCCGACTTCGCGAGCCACACGAGTCACCTCAGAAGCGAATGAACTAAGCTGGTCCACCATTGTGTTAATGGTGTTCTTAAGTTCTAGGATCTCACCCTTCACATCGACAGTGATCTTCTTGGAGAGGTCACCATTGGCTACTGCTGTGGTTACTTCTGCAATATTGCGTACTTGCGCAGTAAGATTGCTAGCCATCGAGTTTACGTTGTCGGTAAGATCCTTCCAGGTACCGGAGACTCCTTTAACAACTGCTTGACCACCAAGCTTACCTTCAGTGCCGACTTCACGAGCCACACGAGTCACTTCAGAGGCGAATGAGCTAAGCTGGTCCACCATTGTGTTAATGGTGTTCTTAAGTTCCAAGATCTCGCCCTTCACATCGACAGTGATCTTCTTGGAGAGATCGCCTTTTGCTACCGCTTTGGTCACTTCTGCGATGTTGCGTACTTGGCCAGTGAGGTTACTGGCCATCAGATTTACATTGTCGGTAAGGTCTTTCCAGGTGCCGGAGACTCCTTTGACAACTGCTTGACCGCCTAACTTGCCTTCAGTGCCGACTTCACGAGCCACACGAGTCACTTCAGAAGCGAATGAGCTAAGCTGGTCCACCATTGTGTTAACGATTTTAGCTGTGCGTAGAAATTCGCCTTTTAGTGGTCTGCCATCTATATCTAGCGCCATTGTTTGAGACAGGTCGCCTTTAGCGACCGCGCCTATTACTCTTGCTACTTCAGCGGTAGGTTGGACTAGGTCGCCGATGAGAGTGTTAATTGAATCGACACAGGCAGACCAGGAGCCACCAGCACCGCCTAGGGATGCGCGTTGCGCGATCTTTCCCTCTTTTCCAACAACAATATTGATACGTTCAAACTCCTTTGTCATCTTCTCGTTCAATTCAAGAATTTCGTTGAGCGTATCAGCTATCTTTCCTACGATACCAGTCTGTTCGAGCGGCATACGTACAGAGAAGTCACCCTTCTTGAATGCAGTTAAAACTTTTAGCAGTAGTTTTGTATCAATAGTATCTGTGTCTATCTGTTCAGCCATTGTCCCTCCCAATTAGCGCTTGTTTAAGAGAAGAGCATGCCTCCAGCTCGCAATGGTACGTTTATAAGAAACCGTTACATTAACGCGAGACAGTATAGTCCAACCATGTTCTGGGTTGACAGAACAGCACTATACCAACTTGATGAACCAGGACATTACTTCAACAGTAATGCCTATCAGTCAATAAGTTTTCGTAAGGGGATATACCTGTTCTCTCCTCACAGAGTGTTAAGGAAGGAGAAACCCCGGTTTTAACCAGGCAGGTACGCACGCGTAATATTATTAGGAACAATACTACATAGCATTACGTAGAGTCAACTCGAATTGTAAGTGCTGTTTAAACGATAAATGCGAGACCCTCAAACCACTTCTCAGTAGTTAGTGGATCTCGCTTATTAGCAGTTTCTCAGGAGGTGTAAAGCAATCTGGTTAACAGCTTGAGCAGGCTCGTTTAGCGAGCGTAAGAGATCGCCATACTGGCGGCATTATTTTGATGGCTGAGCACTTGCTCAACGGTGTTGTTGATAAATTCCATGGTTTCCTTATCTAGATTAATAAATTCTACTCCTATCCCACCATTGAGACGGTAACGGACTTCTCCCAGCATCTCGACTTCGCGACCAGGCTGAAGCTTGAGTCGTAGATGTAATAACGTGCCTGGAGGAATATTGGAGAAGGTATCCAAAAACAGACCACCTTTGCTGAGATTAGAGGCTACTGTAAGGCCTGAGATCCCACCCCCCTCAAAGTAGGCCTCACAGATGAATGGTGCGCGCTTATGTTGACGTTGTTCAACGAATGAGCGTGAGATTTGTGGTATTTTCTGTTGCTTTTTGGCTTTTGTGAGTGCTGCTTCAATAGCAGCTTTGATCACAGTGAGACTCACGGGCTTCTCTAAAAATCCTTCTGCACCCAGGTCTAGGGCCATCTGTTCAGCAACATTCTTATTCTTAGCAGACATTACGATAAGAGGTATATGATTGCTCGGATAGTTGCGTCTCATCTTATCAAGGAACTCAAAGCCTCCCATTTTCGGCATCATAATATCACTGATAATTACATCAGGAGGATTACTACCAAGTAATGAGAGCGCCTCAATGCCATTTTGGGCTGTTACGACCTCATAACCTTCGCTCGACAGGTACGCCATCAGCATCACGAGAGTTTCTGGCATATCATCCACAATCAGTATCCGTTTTTTCATATTACATCTCCTATCTAGCCTCGAATGGCTCTTTCATTTCCCTTTGCCAAAAGCAATTGAAAGACCAAACTCTATTGGTACTCGTTCGCATCGACTAACTTACCGATCAACGCATAGTTATATGAATAAAAAAAGATTACCGGTAAAAGCGACAATATATCCTGTGTGGCATCTTGACTCACTAGAATGGATTGTCGTGGAGAATTGGAACAAGAATCGTTTTGCAATTAAAAGAGGCGTGCAAATAGTCCATGCCCTACAGTTGCCGCACTGCCATAGACAGTGAGCAGATAGACGATACGTGCAATCCAGTAGGTAGCTAGTATAAACAGCAGCGATTTCATGAAGGTGCTGCTATAGGTAAAGCGCTGGCAAGCGTTAAATAGCGCCGAGAAACCCAGACCACGCAGTAATGAGGCTAACCACCAGAGCAGCACAAAGAGAAAGAGTGGAGGACCAAGCAGGTTGAAAGCAAAGGCGCGTGACAGTCCGCCTTTAGCAAGGGTGCAGAAGGATCGTGTTAAACCGCAACCAGGGCAAGGTAGTCCTATCACAGTCTTAAAACCGCAGAGAGTAGTAGCAGGCTCGTCGGGCGGATAGTGGAAGCGACTAACCAATAGTAGTGTGCTAAGCGCAAATAGCACCAGCCAATGTATCTGTTTCTCCCACAAGGGATGATTCATAGCCCCTCTGCCTCCCAGATCCTATTCAATTCGTATTGCAGCAAGGCAATACTGATAAAACCTAGAAAGAAGAAGCTCAGTAATGGACAGATAATCTTGAGATGTTCATTGCGCGGCAATTGTACACGCTCCTGCATATCAGCAATACAAACAGCATAGCTGTAATGCATATAAAGTCGCCATAACCCACAGGTGAGTGGTAGCAACAGTAGGTCGCGCCCAGGCTGCGGCTCCTTGCTCTGTAGATAGTCGCGTATTTCATGACCTGTTGCCCACCACCAATAGAGCGCATAGAAACCTAGTGTAAGCAAAGGAAGCAACAATACCAGGACAATATTGCGAGGGCGACCAAATGATACTGGATTGGCAGCAGTGGCTTTTAACCGCCCAGTAGGAGGCTGTTTTAGCGCTGCTTCAGCCTTTGCCTGCCACTCCGGCTCTAGATAAGTAGTCTCACGCAAGCGGGAGTGATAGACACTTAGGGCGTTATAAGTAGGATCCTCTCGATTCAGCCATATACCACAGTGCGAACAGTAACGTGCTCGTTCACGTACGACACCGCCACAACTTGAACACTGAGGGATGGACATAACTATACCCTGGTAAGCGCCTGCCTAGAAGGCTTGGCATTCTTGGCAAAGAAGTCTGCCAGCAGAGTGGCAAATTCTTTTGTATATTCAAGCATAGGCAGGTGGCCGCAACCTCGCACAGTGGCCATCTTACCACGATTTATTAGCGTAAAGAGTCTGCGAAAGAGCGGCTCTGGACATAATCTGTCCTGCATACCACGAGCTAATAAGACTGGCAATACAAGCTCTGACAATGCCTGCTGCAACCGCTCTTGGTTATCTACTCCCATAACACTAGCTAACATATTATAGGCAACACGACGATCAGCCTGGGCAAAATCCTCGCACAATTGCGTGCGGTAGGGCTCGGCTACCTGTCGATAACGCCAAGCGACAAGATTGCGTAGCACTGGCAAAGCCGCTAAATCCTTAAGTAGTAGGCTTGCCTGCTGCCAAATGGTAGGCGCTTCAGCCAACTTCTCTTCTTGTTGTGGTTCACTCTCTGGGGCAACTGCAGTAAGGGTGATAACATCCTGAGGATGTCGGCGCGTACAGAGAATTGCCGTCCAGGCGCCTAAGCCATGGCCAACCAAATTTACATCCTTCAACCCCAGACGATTAATCAGCGTATGTAGATCCTCGACATGATCATCTATATCGACGCCGGCACTAGCGCTAAGCGGACGTGAACGTGCAAATCCACGAGCATCGTAGACTAGACATAGATGTTGATCCTTAAGTTGCTCGATCAATGGCATCCAATATTCGCAGGACATCGTCCAACCATTGACGAAAACTACTGGCCGTCCCTGCCCGATAAGCTGGTAATAGAGTCTGGTTGAGTCTAGATCGATAAATGGCATGACTAGGTTCCGAATGCAAAATCGGGTACGGAGTGCCGTCGGCGCTGTTTCCCTTGCTAGTTTTCGCATGACCTGGCTACAATGCTCTATAGCGGCGAGCACGCGACCGGCAGTAACAGACTTTATTGAATCATGGCAGCGCAGAGGCGTCAATCGCCACCTTGCTAAGAGATTGGCAATAAAAGTGTGACGCACAGCATGATTACGAACCTCTGTCTCAGTTTCACAGTATTATAGCGAGGCGGGGAAATCGTGGGAGCGGAAACGGTCTTGCTAATAGATGACGTTGAGTTGGTAAGACAATGTCGGAGCGGTGACGCGGCGGCCTGGGAGATGATCGTGCGCGAGTACTCGCGCCGTATTTATAACCTTGCTTATCGGTTCACAGGCCGTCACGAGTCGGCGGAGGATCTCACTCAAGAGGTCTTTATCCGTATTTACCGCTCGCTAGATCAATACGATCCGGAACTAGGCGATCTGTCGAATTGGCTGATGCGACTGGCGCGTAATCTGATTATTGACGATTACCGCAAACGCCAACGCCAGCCCGCCGATACTAGTGATGACCTGGAAGACCATATGCATCACCTACGCACAGATGTGGATAGCCCACAGCGCTGTATGGAACGCCAGGAACGTCAATTGCAAGTACAGGCAGCGATAGAGAAACTCTCTCCGGATCTACGTGAATGTCTAATCTTACGTGATATACAGGAGTTGAGCTATCAAGAGATCGTTGATCGACTTAAGATCCCTGAAGGCACGGTGAAATCCCGCATTAATCGTGGCCGCATCGAATTGTCAAAAGTACTGCGGCGCATGAAAGTCTCTATGTGAGGGTATAAGTTATGAAAATTCTCAAGAAACTAAGCTTGGCTGCTGGATTGACTCTAGCTACCTACTTGATCGGTAAGTTAGTCTGGGTGCTCTTCTGGGGCTTCCTTATTAAGCTGTTTGTGATTCTGAAGACGATCGTTGCAGTGGCTATTGTTGGTATGGGTCTATATGTGCTTTGGAAGATCCTCAGTGGCATTAATGAGAATGAGCGCCATTGATTCATCTAAAGCTATAATCATTAGAGGCGCCTGGTGGTAGAACGCAAATATCGTGATCCTGTCCACAATATCATTGCGCTCGATAGTGAGCGTGAAGATGATCGCTTGCTTATTGCCTTGATTGATACGGCCGAGTTTCAGCGCCTGCGTCGTATCAAACAACTAGGATTAGCCCTTTATACCTATCAAGGCGCTGAGCATAGCCGTTTCACCCACTCGCTTGGTGTCATGCATATAATGACACGAGTGCTTGATAAACTTGCCCGTGAACATACTATCTCAGCTAATGTGCGAGTTGCCGCACGTGCCGCAGCACTATTACATGATGTTGGTCATGGACCATTCTCGCATGTGATCGAGAAGGCAACAGGAACAGGACATGAAGATTGGACGGCGCGTATTCTGCTTGATCCAGAGACAGAGCTAAATCATATACTCTGCGAATATCAGCCGGATCTTCCTAGCCAACTTGTTAAGATCTACAACCATCAATATACACCCGCTTATGCCGCTCAGCTTGTCAGTTCTCAGCTCGATTGTGATCGGTTTGATTATCTGCTACGTGATAGCTTGATGACTGGTGCTAAGTATGGCAACTATGATCTGGAATGGATTATACATGCCCTTAAGCTCGATCCTGCCCGAGAGCAGATACATGTTTCTGCCAAAGGACTCTATGCGGTAGAGGAGTATCTACAGGCACGCTTCTATATGTTCCGCCAGGTCTACTTTCATCATTCCTTACGCGCGGTTGAGATTATGCTGATCTCTATACTGCGTCGAGCCGTAGAACTACTCAACAACAAAGAGCTAAGTTTCTTTATTCCTAATTCAGCTTTCGTAAAATTGTTGAGTGCACAAGCACTCACGACCAAGGAGTTCCTTGCTCTTGATGATCACGATCTAATGTTTCATATCAAGCAATGGACTGATGAGAGTGATGCAATTTTGCGCGATCTATGTCAACGCTTCCTCAATCGTCGTCTCTTTAAGTCGATCGACCTCAAGCGTGAACAGGCCGAAGAGAGCGCCTTACTAGCGCGTGCAAGAGAGATTGTTAGACAGGCTGGATTCGATGAGCGTTACTACCTATTACGTGATAGTGCTACTGATATACCCTATTTTGGTCCTTATGCGCCGGATAGCGCTGATCCTAAGGCACGTATCTATATAGAGACACGTGGGCCGGTAGGTAATGAATTGCGAGAGATTACCGAAGTCTCTGGAGTAGTGCGAGGTATGCGTGGTTTTCAGATCGATCGTCTGTGCTTCCCTAAAGAGGTGAGTGAGCAGATGTACGAACTTCTACGCGAGTGGTTTGGCTAAGACGATGTTGGGTAGTGTGGAGTTTCTCTCTGATGGTATCAGGTTCACCGACTATCCTTATCCACCTGCTTCTATCTATCCTACAGGTATTGTCAAATATCTCTCTATAGAAGAGATTGTCATCAACGCAATACCCCCAGAAGTGCGCACTAGCGAAGATATACTGTTTGTATCCGCATCGCTAAGAGAACAACTAATGACAGTTGCCAAAGAGCAGGGTATTGCTTTGACAAACCGGCAGGATGTTTGGGGATTGATCCTTGAGCCTTTTCTAGATACAGAGTTCACTGCTGCACAGCAACAGGCGACCCTAGAGTTGCTTGAACAGAACGGTATCGATCGTGAATTATCTAAGAGACTACGCAATCGTGTGGCTAAGGCAATGTGGGCTTATAACTTTGATTCGGGACTGTGGGACTGGTGCCATCTAGGTCTTAGCGATCTACTAAGCGCCTTACAAGGTACCCTCTCTGGTCCAGAGCACTGTCTCCCGAAAGAGCAGTTTGCTGCTTTCTATAGAGAGGCAATAAAACTTGCCCACCAGGGCAAGCTACTGAATATATAAAATTTATGGAAGAACAAAAGACTTATTATCGTTCCCCTGTGGGAATATTAGAGATTATCGGTAGTGAGGCAGCAATTACAGGATTAAATTTTATTGATCGAGAGGTGACAGATGTCGCTGCCACGCCTGCTTGTCTGCAGGAGTGTGTTAGGCAGCTCGATCAATATTTCGCAACCAATAGAAAGGACTTCTCTTTATCATTGCAACTGGTTGGCAGTGAGTTTGAGAAGAGAGTTTGGCAGGAGTTATTAAAGATACCATTTGGTCAAACTCTCTCCTACATAGAACTAGCGCGGCGGCTAGGCGACGAGAAATCTGTACGTGCCGTTGGCCGTGCCAATGGTAAAAACCCTATTGCCATCATTATTCCTTGCCATAGAGTGATTGGCAGTCGTGGTGAATTGATCGGTTATGGGGGAGGTTTATGGCGAAAAGAGTGGTTACTCGAACATGAGGGTGGGCTTGTCCAACCACGCCTTTT
>JBFLVQ010000120.1:0-17337 GCA_040758525.1 Acidobacteriota bacterium | reverse complement strand
AAGAGAGAGACAGAGGGAAGAAGATAACGGATCAGAAAGTTTATAAATTAGCAGAAGGGGAGGTATTAGAGCGAGAGATAAAAGGTGGGATAGACCATTCCTATCAGATAGAGCTTGGTTCAGGTCAATTTCTACATGTAGTAGTAGGGCAGTTGAGTATCGATCTGGCAGTCTCTCTATTTAGTCCAGATAATAAGAAGATTTTAGAGGTTGATTATCGCACTCAAGCAGACGAACCTCTCTATCTAATAGCAGAAACTGCTGGAAAGTATAGATTGGAGATCCATTCAATCAATAAAGAAGCTCCTGCAGGGCAGTATAGAGTAATAATTGTAGAGCTAAGAGATGCCAAAGCAGAAGATAAGAATCGAGTCGCTGTCCAGCAATCCTTTGCAGAAGCGAAGCAACTTCGCTCACAGGGAGCTATGGAATCGATGAAGATGGCAATAGAGAAGTTTGAATCTTCATTGCCACTTTTGCGCTCTATTGGGGACAGGGATGGAGAGGCACTAACGCTCTTTAGTATTGGAGATACCTATAATCTTCTTAGAGAGAATAGAAAGGCACTCAACAATTATGAGCAGGCTCTCCAGCTTTGGCGAGCTGTTGGAAACAGGATAGGAGAAGCATGTACTCTAAATAGTATCAGTCTTATCTATAACTCAATGGGAGATAATCAGAGGGCCCTTGATAATTATAACCAAGCACTACAACTTTTCCGTGCTATGGGCGATAAAGAGGGAGAAGCAACTACACTTATTAATCTGAGCATGGTCTATGCTCCAATGGGAGAGAGCCAGAAAGTGATAGATTGTCTTAATCATGCGCTTTCAATCTATCGAGCATTAGGAGACAAAAGTGGAGAAGCTTATACATATCATAATATTGCCATCACTTTTGGCCTCCTCGGAGAATATGAGAAATCTCTCAATTACTTCAATAGAGCTCTGCCGATACTGCGATCTATAGGGGACAGACGCGAGGAGGCAGCCACACTTGCCGCTTTCGGAAAACTCTTCTCTCTATCTGGAGATTATCAGAAAGCGCTTGAAGGCTATAATCAAGCGTTGCCAATATTTCAGGCCATTGGTGATCGGAAAGGAGAAGCTAATACGCTCAACAATCTTGGCACAGTCTATACCAAGATGGATCAGAAAGAGAAAGGGCTGGAATATTACAATAAGGTCTTGCTTCTCTGTCGGGCTGACGGCAATAGATGGGAAGAGGCAAAGGCTCTTACAAACATTGGCTATATATCTGCATCATTAAAACAGTTTAATAGAGCACTCTATTACTATGGAGATGCATTGAAACTCTTCCAAGCTGTCGTGGATCGCAAAGGGGAGGCAGAGACATACTACCGAATGGCTCAAGTTGAGCGCGATCAGAGCCATTTTAATAAAGCATCCATACTAATAGAGAAGACGCTTAATATAATTGAGTCTTTAAGATTAAAAGTAAATAGCCGGGAACTGCGCTTATCCTTCTTTGCTTCTGTTCAAGATTACTATGATTTTTATATTGATCTATTAATGAGAATGGATAATGGTAATCGATCTGGAGGCTACTCAGCAAAGGCTCTAGAGATCCATGAGCAAGCCTGTGCTCGTTCTCTTCTTGAGAGCTTGATTGAGGCTCAGGCTAATATTCGTCAAGGGGTAGATGCTCGATTATTAGAGAAAGAAGATAGCTTACAGCGTCAACTTAACTCTAAAGCTCAGTATCAACTTGAGCTTCTTAACAGCAAACATACGCCTGAGCAGGAGCGAATTGCAAAAGAGGAGATAGAGCAAATAAAAGAGGATCTTCAGCAAGTAGAGGCAGAGATTCGCAAGAGCAGTCCTCGATATGCGGCTCTGAAATATCCTAAATCTCTCTCTTCCAAGGAGATTCAACAACAGGTTCTTGATGCAGATACAGTGCTTCTAGAATATTCTCTTGGTCGAGAGAGGAGTTATCTCTGGGCAGTAACAAAAAACTCGATTAAGAACTATCAGTTGCCTCCTAAAGAAAAAATAGAAGACTCTGCTCGGCTGGTCTATTCTCTTATCACAACTAGAAGCGAGCGCAAACAGTTTGAGACTGATGACGAGAAGCGTGAGCGGATAGCTAAGGCAGATGCACAATTTCCTGATGCTGTGGCATTCCTGAGCAATATGATAATTGCTCCCGCAGCTTCCCTACTTAAGAAGAAGCGATTGTTAGTTGTGGCTGATGGAGCGCTGCACTATATACCTTTCTCAATACTTCCATTACCATTAGAAGTATCAGAAAAGAGATCATCACAAACAGAGCGGAGATTAGAGCCTGAGCAGTCAAAGGTATCTCAATCATACTCTCCTCTAATGGTTGAACATGAGGTAGTGAGCCTTCCATCAGCTTCAACACTGGCAATACTGCGACGTGGTTTATCAGGGCGCAAGCCGGTAGATAAGATGATTGCTATCTTTGCTGATCCAGTATTTAGTAGAAATGATGAGCGGATCAAGGCTAATGGAAGTATAAATGAGAGTTCTAAAACTGAAATAGCGGCAGTCCTTCCTGACTTGAACAGAGGTTTAGAAAAGACGGCTGTTGAATCTGGAGCTACAATAGTTGGCGTTGGACTATCACGATTACCTTTTACTCGTCTTGAGGCCAAGAGAATAGGAGAGCTTATTGATAAAGGGAAACAGAAAATAGCACTCGATTTTGACGCAAATTTAAATGCGATTATAAGCATGGAGATGAATCAGTATCGAGTAATCCATTTTGCAACCCATGGATTTCTTAATAGCGTTCACCCTGAACTGTCCGGTCTTCTTCTCTCTATGTTTAATCAACAGGGTGAACAGCAGATAGGTTTCCTTCCCGCAAGCGAGGTATTCAATCTAAATTTATCTGCTGAACTGGTTGTTCTTAGTGCTTGCAGTACAGGTCTTGGCAAACAGATCAGAGGAGAGGGACTAGTAGGTCTTACACAAGGTTTTATGTATGCTGGAACAGCAAGAGTAATGGTCAGTCTTTGGAATATCAATGATGAGGCTACTTCTGAATTAATGGTCCGTTTCTATAAGAAGATGTTTAGCGAAGAGAAAAGGCCTGCCGAGGCATTAAGGGAAGCGCAGATTGAGATCTGGAAGCAGCAGAGATGGCAGTCCCCCTATTATTGGGCAGGTTTTGTGCTTCAAGGAGAGTGTGGTAGTGAATGCTATGCAAGATGACTGGAAATAGAATCATTTAATATCTTTAGCAGGTGCATTCAGCGATGATTATGGTGTATGTTCAAACCCTAAATCCCTCTTTGATGCTAGCGTGATGTTTGAACATGATGGATTGATAAGTTTGAGCTAGCAGAAAACGGATGGTAATGTAATGGAGTAGGGAAGAGTCTGATAATGGATGAGCGTTTTCTTAATTATTTCCACACTTTTATATTCACATAGAGTAGTGTATGAGTCAGCAGCGTCTAATCTATGCAATTACATCGATAATCTCTTTTCTTGCTGTGCTATTTTTCACCTATGTGTTCTATACTCGCTATTATAAATGGGAATTTAATGAGAATGGCCGATATTATGATCCAGAAACAGAAATGGTATACACCAGAGGAGGAATTATTTGGTCGTTGCCTATGGTGGTATTCCTCTTTTCTGGAATACTATTTTTGGTCCTGTTTCTTTGGCAGCAAAAGAGGAATGGTTAATTAGTAGCGAAGTTCTACAACCTTGGCCTGACCAGATTGATAAATAGTTATCAGGTAGAGTCGGTCAAACTCATTCTCAGCAATAGGCGCAACTTCGCCACCACCCAGTTTTGCGATAATATCCGGAACGGTATCACTATGACCTACAATCAGCACAATCTCACCAACATGTTTTGAAAGTACCGCTTCCACCAGTCCCTTGGTATTATTAGCAGCAATTTTATTGATAGTAAGCCTTAGGTGATCGGCAAGCGGCTGTGCGGTCTGTTGTGTGCGCTGGAATTGTGTTGCATAAATTGCTTTGACACCGGTACGGCCAATAATGCGCACTAATTCGCGGGCACGAGCAAGACCTGCCTCACTCAATGGCACATCTCCAGAAGGACCACTCTTTTCTGCATGACGCACTAGTAACACCGTAGTAACAGGGAAATCTCGTGCCGTGCGGACATTTTCCTGACAAGCGAGGGCAACACTAAAGGCCGACACAAGGATAATGGTTTTACTGAGGCCAATTAGTAGATAGCGAGTTTTGAGCAGGTATAAAAAGGATCTTTTATTCATAAAACTGCCTTTTATGCTTTTAATATAGAGAATGCAAGGCAACTTTCCTGATTTTGTTATTATTAAATAACAAATAGCCCGTATATAGCCCTATTCTCTGGACAACCGTTTTTCCCTGATATGTAATCATTAATTGTGACCAGTTGCCCTTTAGGAGCATAGATAGATGGCTAAGTACATGTCCAAGAAGGAGGTCGAAAGAATACTTAATGTATCCAGAAGCAAGATCGAACAATGGTGTAAGGATGGCAAACTTACTACACAGTTACTACCAGGTGGAGAAACAATCTTCAATCGTGGTGAGGTTCAGGCGCTGAAGAAGGCGCTGCGGAAAGAGACACAGATCCGCAAGCTTTCTCAACATTCTACGCTAATACAGGCTAAAAGACGAAACTCTGAAGAGCGTAGCACCTTTCCTGAATGGCTACCGGAACTGACTGCCTATCGTGAAGGGGTTAGCTTATTAGAGGCTCTTGAAACAGAGAATCGTCGTGTCAAGGCCTTTTCTGCGCTACTCATCAATAATAGTGTGGATGGCATTTTAGCGTTTGATAAAAACCTGCGATTAATTATTTGGAATCCTGTTATTGAACGTATATCAGGGCTTGGACAACGCGAGGTGGTAGGTAAATATGCCTTTGAAATAGCTCCATTCCTGAAAGAGATTGGTGACGGCCGTTACTTCTTTGATGCTCTTAATGGTATTAGCAGTGTGGCCACAGATAAATACTATCAAAATCACCAAACCGGCACAGAAGGTTTCTTTGAATGCTACTACTCCCCTATCTACAGTGAGTCTGGTGCTATTGTAGGAGGGCTGGCAATAATACGGGATATCTCGGAGAGAAAGCGAGCCGAAGCTGATCGACTACTACTGATACAGGAACGAGCTGCTAGAGCCGAGGCTGAGGCAGTCGGACGTGCTAAAGACGAATTCCTTGCGACTCTCTCACATGAGTTACGTACTCCATTAACGGCAATACTCGGTTGGGCACAACTGCTCAATACTGGCAAACTCGACCAGGACGCCACTATCAAGGCACTGCAGACCATTGAACGTAATGCCCGTATACAGACACGGCTTATTGATGATCTACTTGATGTCTCAAGAATAATAAACGGTAAGTTAGAACTTCGTATTGCTGCTGTCGATATTCTCTACATAACAGAGATGGCAATAGATTCTGTAAAGCTAACGGCTGAGACAAAAAGTATTCAATTAGAGGCCAATCTAATGCAGGATGTTGGGCAAGTATTGGGTGATGCCGCACGTTTGCAGCAAGTGATCTGGAATCTACTCTCAAATGCCGTGAAATATACTCCTAATGGTGGGCGTATAGAAGCTAGGTTAGCGCGTGTGGGCAAGGAGGCGGAGATTGTTATTCAGGATAATGGTATCGGTATTGCGCCTGAGCTGCTTGTGCATATCTTTGAAAAATTTGTTCAGGCTAGCCATTGCGTCGAGAGGAGAGCTACCGGGCTTGGATTAGGTTTAACTATTGTACGTCATCTTGTCGAAATGCATGGTGGCAGCGTAACTGCCTATAGTGCTGGCCAAGGATTGGGTGCGACTTTTACAGTACGATTACCATTGCTGTGCGAGAATGAATCGCCTTCTCAGTAATTGTTTTTAATGAAAGGCATTAGCAAATTACTGCGATGGTAAAGCTGGATTGCGGATTTGAAAATAGACTCTACCCAATCCGCAATCCACTATCGACTTAGGTGAACTTCTCTGGCATAAATGCCAAAGTTTCCTGGGTTCGAGATGCTATCTCACGACAGTATCCTACACAATTACTACCAGGTTCGCGTTGACTTCCATCATTGATGGTTTTGCGAGCTTGCCTTTCAGCCATTAGGCTAAAGGTCTTATCTGCTCCTGGGCGCGCACTCCCCCGCGTTCCCGCGGGTATGATTATTAGTTACCTAACAATGGTTGCTATGCTAGCAAAACATAAGCGAATTAGCAATATTTTATCGCCCTCTCAGGCGATGGCAGGCTTAACTCCAGTCTAAAGACTCGGAGAATGCGCCTGCCCTTCTGTTCAAGCTTTTAATCCTAATAACCGTAAGCCATTTGCCACTACTAACAGAGTACTTCCTTCATGTAGTACAACAGCTTCGCTAATACGTACCCAGCCAAAGATCGAGGCCAATACCAATAGAGCGCTAATACCAAGCGAGATGATCAGGTTCTGACGGATCACTCCAGAGGCTTTTCTAGCTAAACTGACAACAAAGGGTAAGCGGCTTAGATCGTCACTCATAAGTACCATATCTGCTGTTTCTAGCGCGACATCGGAACCGGCCCCGCCCATCGCAACACCCACCGATGCTGCTGCTAGAGCAGGTGCATCATTGACACCATCACCAACCATTGCAACTGTCCCTGCTTTTACCAATTCGCGTAGTACCAAAACTTTACCATCAGGCATCAATGGAGCATGGGTCTCATCAATACCAACTTGGTTGCCAATAGCGCGAGCAACTAGTTGGTTATCACCAGACAACATAATAGTGCGCTTGATGCCTAGTTGTCGTAGGTTGGTAAGTGTTCCTTTAGACTCTGCGCGCAATTGATCAGCGACACCTATAACCCCTAGAAAAGAGCCATTACCTTTAACAATCATAGTTGTCTGTCCAGCCGCTTCCAGATCCTTAGACGACTTAACAATGGTTTCCGGCACATGCTCCCCTTCAAAGAGGGCTAGATTACCAACGGCTATCTGTTCTCCTTGAACCGTGGCTTTAATGCCTTTTCCATGTACTGCCTGACAACTATTAGCAACGGGTGTCTCAATACCACGTATACGGGCACCTTCTACAATTGCTTTTGCTAATGGATGTGCAGAGGTAGATTCAGCGCCAGCAGCAGCAGTGAGCAGAGCTGTTTCAGTCACATCTGGTGCAGGAGTAAGCGTGATGATTCTAGGTTTACCAATTGTTAATGTGCCGGTTTTGTCAAATGCCATTGCAGAAAGTTTTCCTAATGTTTCCAGATGTGCCCCACCTTTTATCAGTACGCCTCCACGCGCAGCACGGGCTACCGCTGAGAGCACAGCAGCAGGTGTAGCAATGGCAAGAGCACAAGGCGAGGCCGCCACTAGTAGCGAAATACCGCGCAAGAGAGCTTCTGTGAATCCATAACCGATAATCAACAGCGTGATTGTTAATGCTGGCGCGGCCAGCAATACAATTGGTACAAAACGTCGCTCCAATCGTTTAGCGAATCGTTGAGTCGGACTCTTCTGCGCTTCGGCTTCGGCCACCATATCGATAACACGAGCCAGTACCGATTCTGTTGAGAGCTTGGTTACTTCGACTTCGATGGCTGCTTCAGTATTGATTGTACTGGCAAAAACGCTATCACCAGGTCCTTTGGCAACAGGTACAGACTCTCCTGTAATCGTTGCCTGATCCAACATCGATCTACCATTGCATATCACTCCATCGATTGGTACACGATCACCAGGCCGAACTATCACAATATCACCACGCTGGAGTTTTTCTACAGGTAGCTCTTTTACCTCATCGGCTTGTTTGACTAGAGCAATTTCAGGACGTAGCTTGCCAAGTGCCTCAATAGCACGACGCGCTCGTTCCATAGCACGATGTTCTAGAGCATGACCAAGGCTGAAAAGAAAGAGTAAGAATGCGCCTTCAAACCAGGCTCCCAGCAATCCTGCGCCAACTGCCGCCAGCACCATTAGTGTCTCTATATCAAATAGGCCTTGGCGTATCGAACTGATTGCGCCTCGCACTGCGAAGAATCCGCCAGAACATAATGCAAGAATGAAGAGAATGGTTGCTACCATTGGTGGTGTGCCAACCAGCTCGTCAAGGATAATACCTGCACTGATCAAAATACCCGAGACAATCACTAGCGGCATTTCTAATTTTGGTGATAGCCCGCCACTATGGGCATGATGAGAACAGGCATGCCCATGTTCAGGTATCTCCAATTCATAGCCAATCTTGCTGATTCGTGCCTCGATATCAGGAGGACTTACCAGTTCGCTATCATACTCAACCACGAGACGCTCAGCCGCATAAGCAACATTAGCAGTAAGTATCCCCTTCATACGATTGAGGACATGTTCAATAACATAACCACACTGAGCAGAATCCATTCCCCGTACAAACCAGGTCTGTTGTCGATAGCGCTTTGAGACCTCTGTACCAGAGGATTTAACCAATGTCACCATATGATTTAAGGTGACCAGTTCGTGATCATAATGGACACACAGTTCTGTGCGACCTAGATCACGCCTTACATGCACATCCAGTATGCCACTGCGTGATTCTAAAATCTGTTCTAGCTTTGCGGTACGTCCAAATTCGTCTGTCTCTCCGGGAATAACATCGTCCAATACTACTTGAAAAGCACGACTACCATCCTCTCCAGGTCGGGTTCCAATTGGCCGTTCAACACGCTTGTGGTGATGATGGTGATCGTGATCATGGCTGCAGCCCGGGCCATGCACATGTTCATGCTCATCAACATGATGTTTATGATCACATTCATGATCATGCACATGGCTATGATTATGATCATGACTACAGCCCGGTTTATGGATATGTTGATGAGCCGCAACCTGATGGTCATGATGGTCTTGATGTTTATCGCTATGGCTGCAGCTATGTTCATGATGGTGTTCGTGTTTACAATCAGGGCCAGGTACATGTTCTTGATGCTGATGTGCACAATCAGATCCATGCTCATGATGTTTATGGTCACAGCTAGACAGAGAAGAATGTTTCTCGATAACACTCACCGGTTCACTTACATTGGTCGGTTTTGCTATTACCGGCTCGCTCTTTTCCTTATCTTTTTCACTCATACGGCACCCCTCATTTCAATAATGATCAAGGATAACAGCAATGCGTCATCTTTAATGACGATGACGCTTACCACGATGCCGATCACGCGAGCTATCCTGCGAATGTAGTGGTTGGGGTTTTACTGTCTTGTTCTTGTGTTTCTCCTCTTCCTCGTCGTGATCATCTTCTTCTGGAAGTGGCTGAGTATAGCGCTGACCAGCCACCTCTAGGGTAAAACTGGTACATCCAGCAGGCACGGCAAATTCAAGTACAGCGGGCAGACGTGACTCATAAACTTTAAGAACTTTATCCTTATCATCATAGATTGTGCCGCCCGCCGCTACCGTCATTGTCTCGTCAACCAGTACTGCAACCAGTTCGGCCATCTCTTCCATACGATCTGCAATACGGTGGCACCATAGATGTCCTACTCCTGGATATTCTACATGGCAGATCTCTTCCATCTGCTCTTCATCTACCTGATCGCCAACTCCTACCAAGATAAAATTGAGGCGGGGAAGTCGCCCTGCAGCGATCTCCTTTGCTACTTGTGTGGAGTATGCGCAAATATCATCAGCATCATGGATCTGGCTGTCAGTAATAATTACAGCTAGGCCACGCCGTGCGCCACGCGCTATCTCTTGACGTATAAATGCTACATAGTCACGTAACACGGGAAGCATTATGGTTGCTTTGCCATAGAACTGTGGGCCAGGAAATTTGTAGGTCTGAGCCTTTGCACCATCTAAATTACCTAGCAGTTCGATCTGTGAGCCATCCCCAGTAGCCCAATAGGCGACCCGCAATAGACCATCACGATCTTTGCTGGCAAGATATTCGAGCATCCAACGCATTTGTGGCTCAACCAGATTGCGTACTCCACCCAGTTTTGCCAGTATACCGCGGGGACCATACTCATCCTCCATACTTGCGGAACCATCCATGTAGAGGGCTACATCAAGACCTTCTACAGTAGGATCGTGTAGCAATGTTGCCAGTACCTTATCTCTCTTCTTATGGACATCAGAAAACGGTTTGACGATCACTTCGTGCTTGTGTGCCATAATGGGGCTCTCCCTTCTATATCTTAATCGTGATGGTCTTCATCTTCATCTTCATCTTCATCTGGCAAAGGTTGGGTAAAGCGTTGGCCATTTACTTCCAGAGTAAAACTATGGGCTCCTGCTGGGATATCAAACTCTAAAATGGCAGGCAGACGTGCCTCATAGATCTTCAGGATATTATCCTTGTCGTCATAGATTGTGCCACCTGCTGCTACTGTCATTGTCTCGTCAACCAGCACGGCTACCAATTCCGCAACCTGATTGATCTCTTCAGCAATACGATGACACCATAGGTGACCTACGCCATGATACTCTTCATGGCAGATATCCTCCATCTGCTCTTCATCTACTTGATCACCAACTCCAACCAAAATGAAATTCATACGTGGCAAACGGCCAGTGGCAATATCTTTGGCTAACGACCTACAATAAGATTTAACCTTATCGGCATCATGTATGACACCATCAGTAACAAACACGGCACATCCTCGTCGTGCTCCCTGTGAGACTTGTGCTTTCAGATATTTCACATAGTCGCGCAATGCTGGCTCAAGCATAGTGCCATTGCCTAACTCTTTGGGTCCAGGGAAGCGGTACTGTTTTACATCGACACCTTTTAGATCGCCAACATACTCGATCTCTTTACCTGAGCCACAGGCCCAGTAAGCGACACGTAGTATGCCATTACGGTCTTTGGTAGCAAGATACTCAAGCATCCATTGTACCTGTGGTTCTACCTGGTTTGGCAATATTTCTGGTTCTCCACCAAAGAGCCAAGAGAAGAGACCTTTGTACTTTTTCTGGTACTGGTATTCTTCTGACATACTTGCGGAACCGTCCATATAAATTGCCATATCCAATCCTTCAACAGTGGGATCGTGTAATAGCGTGGCACGAACTCGTCCATGCTCTATATGAAGATCAGAAAATGGTTCAACAGGTCTTTCATGCTCATGTCCCATCGTTTATTACCTACCTTTCAGAAGTCTATTCAAAATCCTTCAACCAATCTGGCTTAACAGTGCCAGATGACGGCTTGTCATCATCTGGTCGATTATCTGTCTCGGGCGATTGGAAATCTTGCATCCATTCGGGGGTCTGTTGCCTATCAGAATTAATCTTTTTTGTGCTAGTTGATTGTGAAGATGGCTGCCTGCCTGTTGCTAAGGGGGAAGTAAGCTGGGGAGGCCGCTCACCTGGTTTCTGGTGAGATGTAATAAAATCCTGCATCCAGGCCGGTGGGCCACTATTGTTATAGTAGGAGAGTTGTAATTTGCGTCTTTCTTGCCTAGGTTGTTGTGTAAGGCTGGGTGAGGCAATCTCAATAGGTTGGCGCAACGGTTCTACAATGGGTTTAGCGCTTGCTGAAGCAGTTGTATGTACATGCGCTCTCAGTGCTAGAGCACGTGGTGTAGGCCAACCGTAGATAGTATTAATTGTAGTTCTGGCAATCTCTATATATTCATCGACCCTTCCTTGTGCAGGGAGAGTAAGTTTATCACTAGTCAACGAACTAAAGACCGCTGCCAGTAATCCTGATAGTCCTTTGGCAGAGCTAGTATTTCTGATCGCGGTGTCACCTTTGATCTGATAACCTTCGGCGCATAGCTGTTGTTCGAGTAGAAAACGGTTTGGCACTGGTAAGATCATCGAGCCAAGCATATGCTCCACGCCTTCACGGGAGAGATCCTGTTTGAGTGCGCTTAATAAGTCGTATAGAAGATGATTGATGATAATCTCATTGGCAGCATTAGTAAGCATCAACTCAACTGGCAGCATTGGGTAGGCAAGCACAATACTTTCACCATTGTTGGTCTCAATATCATTACCACCTGGTAGCAGCAGATGGAAACAGCGCGAGAGTGAGCCATCGGCTGCTGTGTTAGAGTAGTGGAATGGATAGGCTGCTGCTTGTACTAGACCTTCCAAAATATCGGCGCGGGTTACTGTTAATTGTCCTTCTATGGCTGACGTAGCAATATTGTTAGTATTAGAATAAGGGCCATAGAGCGTTCCATAAAGATAGGCCGGATCATTAATGCCTGGCGCCTCGGTGGGCTGTTCTAGTAGCTGTAGATCAAAGATATAAAATTCTCTTACATCAAAATAGCGAACTTTCCTGCTGCCAGCCAGTTCATTATAGGCGAACTCGGTCTGGATAGATTCTGGCAAGTTACTGCGCTCAGTGATCTGCATAGCCCGTAGAGTACCTACACTATCTGTCATCACAATCCACTCAAGTTGGCGACCCTGGTCGTTGGTATAGAAGGCGTCAATTGCATGAATAGGAATGGCAGGTTGATAAGCAGCAGGTAGCGCGCTTTTATCATAGGCGCGGCTGATAAAATACCTGGGAAGGGAGTGCAATACCATAAAGTTGGATTCAGAGAAAAATTCCTATCAATTTTTCAAACTAATCCATCACCAATTAACGAGAAAACCTTATAAGAAAGTGTTAGCCTCGGCAACCAGATTTTTTCTATAAAGAACGGGAATTTTAACAAACTCTTTCATTACCAGCTATCCTAGTACCGTCAGATCTGTCCCTGACCGCTGTAGATATACTAGCGGTCAAGGAGCTTTTGGCAAATCATGGTTCTTTTTAGACTATCTCAACTGGACCATGATCATCACAGTGATCCCCGTGCAAATGGTGTAGGTGGCCTTGGACAATATGATCAACATGATCACTGTGTGGTATCGATTTATGTCCACAGCTAGGACCATGTTTATGAGCGCCGTCATGGCCGCCGCAATAGTGGTTGATCGTGCAGTCGGCAGGGTTTTTGGTATTAACTTCTAGCGTATGTTCGTCTATGTGGTCTTCGTGAGGTTGATGTAGATGGCCATCATGTAGGTAATCAATATGATCGTTATGCTTAACCGTAATATGACCACAGTTAGGACCGTGCACATGCTCATGTCCCTGATGTGTATTGTGGCTCATTATAACCTCCTTGTTCTGACAGATCGCTAGTAACTTTACAATTTGAAAAGAGAGACTAATTTAATACTAAACCAAATCTCCCTAATTAGCTAGTGTAGGAGGTTATAGCACCTTCTCAGTTGCTCTTTATTCAGTCAATTGCCAGCAACATTAAGCCAACGCATAGGCAGTGGCAGTTTAAACTCTTCCACCGTCACACGCATCATTAAAAAAATTAGCGTAAAGTCTGGTTCTAATTCGGCAGCATCCTAAGAGGCTGTGCTCTTAGATCTTTGAGTCTATAGTTATTATAAACAAAGCAAGCATCAGAATCTTTTATACAATAATCCCATACAGAATCATCTGAATATACAATTTTAATGACGCGAAAACCGATTCTTATTGAATCAGGAACTCTGCTCATATCACAATTGACCGCCTCTTCTATGGTCTCTTCCTGACCAGGCTTGATCTTTTTCTTTGATTTAAACTGTTTGCTAACGAGCTGTTGTTCTATATCGGTAAAACGCAACTCCCAATATATTACTGCAGACTGTTTGGCAGAGATATTTTTTAGTTTGAAACCAAGGAAGAGCTGTTTGTCGTCATCCTTGTTTGAGTCTGGCATTGTTAAACTGCCTGGTCTGGAGGTATGCGGCATAATCGACTCTTCTGCAGATGTAGGGGTCTTACTAACAAATGAGAGTCGTATCTCCTTAATCTCCAGAGGGCGGGGCAGATCAGCCTCTTGACCCATAGTCTGACGGGAGGAGATAGGTAATAGTCCAAACAGCAGAACTGTCCAAACAACTATTCTATTCTTAATTGTTGCCATAAGATAATGCTTATTTCCTTTTGAATGGTAATGGCTATTGCCACGGTTATAAATGATAATCCCTGTGCCTCCTACTTATCCTATTATTAAGTAGAGATCAAAAATTGAGCCTGAGACCAAACTGGAACTGTCGTGGCGAAAATGCTTTACGAAAGCGATCTGGCGGCACAATAAAACGGCCTCCTTGTTTGGCTGGCAAGTTGAAAAATCCTTGCGAGTCAGGCTCAAAGACACGATTGTAATCACTGATATTGACGTGGTTGAGAAAGTTAAAAGCCTCTATGAAGATCTGAAGACGGTAATGGTCCTTTATCGCGAGAGAACGTGTCAAGCGTAGATCTAGATTGGTAAATCCTGGTGAAATACCAACATTGCGTCCAAGACCTAATGGGCGATCCCCTGGAGGATTATCACCATTCATATTGAGGTCTGCGCCGGCAAGTAGGTTATAGGGTCTGCCAGAATTTAAATTTAAGATTGCCGAGATCTGGAAATCACGTAGCAAGGGATTCTTGCTATAGCTGAGCTCCCAAGTTCCAGAAAGCACAAAGCGATTGCGCACATCTTGGATAGAGAGGCCGCGCTCATTCCTAGGCTGAAGTGAATCAACTACCTCTTGAAGATCCGAACGTAGATCAACAAAATTATCTATTGCCTTAGAAAGTGTGTAACTGGCTAGAAATCCGAAGCGATTGGTGAAGCGTCGATTGGCTGAGATGGTAAAGGCATGGTAGTAACTGTCAAAACTTGACTCAGCATTAAAAACAGATCCGGTTGATGGATCCACTCGTCCAATTATTGCGCTATTTAGCGGATCTCCTGGGATTGGTCTAACAATTGGATTGATATCACGTATGGAAAAGATTTTAATACCTCGCACAAAGCTGTAGCTTACAGAGACCGAGGTGCTTGCTCCGAATGCATATTCAAACCCTAAACTTACCTGTTGTGAATAACTATTGCGAAGATTCTCGTCAGGCTTAGAGATTTGGCTCAATTGTGGAACTATCGTTATATTTGAAGGTAGCTGATCACTTTCAGGAAAATGATGGCCGGGTAGTGAATATGGCAGTATCGAGAATGGTAATGGAGTCAATGCTAACGTTAATTGGTTTGTCGATACTAGTTTGAATGGTAAAAATGCTCCTGCTACAGGAACCCCAAAGAACAACCCATAAGTTGCACGTAGATTGAGCGCCGGCAGCCATTGAGGGCGATATGAGAACGCAACTCTGGGGCTAAAATTACCGCTATTTTTAGGCATAAAGGTGGCGCGATTAATATCGTAACGCAAGCCAGTTTTAATCAAGAGATTCTGTTTTGGCTTAAAATCATTCTGAATAAAGAGAGAGAAGAAGTCTGTACTGCCACCAATATTTGGATTTCCAAAGCCCTGTAAGTAGATGCTTGGCAGCGATAGTGTGGTCAGATCCATACCAGAGGGAAAGCTAGGGAATTGGCTGGGCAAAAATGTTGACAATATCCTAAGAAAATTCTGTTGTTCTGGGGTGCGTAGTGATGGATCAAACGCTTGTGGACCCGACAACACAGGCAATCCTGGAGGAGCACCTTTAGCGGCAGAAAAGTCTATAGGAAGAAAGATAGCAAATCCGCCTGCGAGAATGGGAATGCTGGTTTTGCCATCAGGTATTGATATATGTTGATAATCTACGCCAAATTTAATCTGATGGTGGCCGCTAGTTAGCGATACATTATTAACAATTTGATAGATTCTCTCATCTCGCAGTTGCGGCAAAATCGTGCTACGCCCAAAGGTTATTGACTCTTGCTGAGAAACAATCCGTACCTGTGGGCCATTATCAAGTGGCAATACCCTCTGATTACGCCTACCATAGAGAAAGCGTGTCTCATTAGTAAGGTTTAGTTGTGAGCTAATGTATATATTATTTACTGCTATCGAATTGTCCTTTAATCGCTGTATTCCTCCATTAGTCTCTCCAATCAGAGCACCAAATGGCTCCAGTGCACCATTGTATGTGCCGCCAAAGTTGTAGCGTAGATAGAGCGTATCATTTCTATTAACTTGTGCATCAATACGCCCTAAAATAGATGTTGTCCCGACCGAGAAGGGTACTGGTCCATTGCGTAAAATAAACCCTTGACTGGTTGCTGAACGTACTGCCTGATCGCTAATAACAACAATGTTATTCTGTTTTGTCGAAAGACGCTCGATTGAAGTTAAGAAAAAGATTCGGTTCTGCTTAATAGGACCACTTAGTAGCGCGCCAAGCTGATATTGTCTAAACTCCGGTTTGAAAGTCGCAAAAGCATCGCGCGCGATAATCTTATCGTTCTGGGCTAAGAGAAAGAGATTGCCATTAACCTTGTTACTGCCACCCTTGGTTACAATATTGACAATACCACCAAGAGATCTACCAAACTCTGTTGAGTAGCTATTAGAAACAATCTGAAATTCTTGTACCGCTTCCTGACTAAATAATGAGCGTACAGAACCAGAAAACGAATCATTATTATCAAGACCATCTATGGTAAAGTTATTGAATCGTGCCGGCTGACCATTAAAAGAGAGTCCCGACGTAGCTCCGGCACCTTGCTCTGGTGTTCTATCCGCCACTACTCGCGCTGCGGTTAGTGATAATGAAAGAAAATTGCGCTTAAATACAGGTAATGATTCTATCTGATTAGTATCAATATTAGTGCTGCTTTCCGTCTTGCCTTCATCGGCTAAACTCTTCAGTATGACATCAACAACATCCTTAGTAATCCCTACCTTGAGGATTATATCGGCACGCGCGTTAGTTCCTAATAGCAGACTTATATATGATGATTTATTGGCAAAGCCTTCGTTTGTTACAACTAGTTCATAATCGCCGGGTGGTAGTGTCTGCAACAAGTAATTGCCTTCTGTATCTGTGACAACCTCTTGAACCAGATTGGTCTTAAGGTTTTTTGCTTGTACTACTGCTCCGGCAATTGCCGCTCCTTGTTCATCAATTACCGCGCCGGTAATACTTGCCGTAGTTGAAGAGCCCTGCGCCCACACCGATAGATGTGTGCCAATAGCAAAAATAGCCAGTATCACGGTAAGAGAAGATAGAGCTAGACGTGCAGCTTGATACATATTAAATCCTCCCAACCTTTCAAATAGGGGAATCGAAATCTGTTAATGGTCATACAACTTAGCTAGGCATACCGACAGTGTTCTGCCAGTAAGCAGAATAGACACTGATTTAAGTGGAGGGCTAAGGAGCTTGAGGGGGAATAAGAAGATTCCAAAGCCAGGCATCCACTAAATAATCTCCCAGCCATATCCGCTACAGACTTAGGCTGTTGATTTTGCGACCTGCGCTTTCGCAACAAGTAGCCTTTTTGGTGGTTACCCTGCTTTGCTGCTTAGCAGTCTTATGCTGCCAACTATGATATCACACTATCCATATGGGAAACGACCATTGAGAAA
>JBFLVQ010000119.1:0-17458 GCA_040758525.1 Acidobacteriota bacterium | reverse complement strand
ATGAAATGTTATGGGAGCGTGTAAAGGAGGCTGATTCTAACTATCCTCAAGTTGCGGCTAAGTTAAGCAATATATTATTGGGACCAATAACCAATCAGTTAGGCAACAAACGGTTGCTAATAGTGGGTGATGGTTTGTTGCAATACATACCTTTTGCCGCACTACCCATACCTGCAGTATCAAACCCGGATTCTAAATTCAAGAGTCAAGGGTTGCCAGTTCCCTTAATAGTTGAAAATGAAATAGTGAGCTTACCATCAGCATCAACTCTGGTAATGCAAAGAAGAGAGTTGGCCGAGCATGAATCTGCACCAAAAACTATCGCAATATTTGCAAATCCGGTCGGCGGTCTTGTGCCATTACCCAAGACAGAATGGACAGCAAAAAAAATATTGGCTCTAGTAAAACCAAAGATGGGGAAGCTTTTTACTAGATTTGATGCAAACTTGACAACAGCAACAAGTCCAGAACTATATCAATATAGAATCATCGATTTCATGACACATGGGTTTTTAGATTCAGATTTCAAGCAATCAGGTATCGTTTTATCACTGGTTGATCGTGAGGGTAGAAAGCAGGATGGGCTATTAAATGCTGCTGCAATATTCAATCTAAAATTACGAGCGGATCTGGTTGTACTGGCTGCTTGCCAGAGCGGGTTGGATTTGGATCCGGATCCTTTGAAAGAGAGTGAGAACTACGATCAGCGCATTAAAAGAGTCAAAGATCAAGGATTGTCCGTGTTAGCGCGAGGGTTTATCTATGCTGGCGCTAAGCGTGTAAAGGTCAGTTTATGGAATATTCAGGAAGATGCTACAGTAGAATTGCTGTATCGTTTCTACAAGGCAATGTTAGGGCCGGAAAACTTACCACCAGCAGCAGCATTGCGCTCTGCACAAATACAGATGTTAAAACTAGGAAAATGGAGTAATCCATATTATTGGGCTGCTTTTGTGATAAGCGGTGAATATAATGGAGATAACATAACCAGTAGATAACTGACTTTGAGGCATAGATTAACTGTGCAAGATTTTGACTTAACTGTGCCGATAGACGCTCTCTATTGAATGATTGATTCTGTCGGCCTACTTTTTCTCTCTTTTTCTCTTTCTCTCTTTCTCTCGTAACAGATGATCAGTAATATTGCTTGCTACGCTCTCAAGATCGTTGTCGATGACAAATTTCTCAGCGAAAAGAACTCTCCCTGGTCTATTTACTAACCGTACTTGAATAATTTGTTTATCACTACTTTTTATCAGAGAGCCTCTAATTACTGCGTCTGCTTGCTCTTTCTGCTCAACAATATCGAAACCTTTACTTGCCAGACTCTCCATTAGCAGTCCGTGCAAATCGTTCACTGAATCGTCGCCAAATCGATAAACATAGATACGTTTGACTTGAGAAAGGTTAGCGCCACCTTGTGAATGCATAGTATTACTATTTGAAGGCTTCTTCACTGCTATAGGTGGATTCTGGTTTTGGTTTCCTTGTTTTTGCGGTCTGGTAGGGTTATTTTTAGGTTCTTGTGACCGTTGGTCTGGCGGGGCAGGCTTAGATGATTGCGATTTCGATTGCAATGGTAAGGCTGCATTCTGCTTGTTAGTCTCCTGCTTCTGTTTCAATTCTCCTGCTTGTTGATCTGATACTGATTGTCTCTTCAAAGAGTCAAAGTATAGAAATCCAACGATACAAGCCATTATAGCAATAATAATTAGAACTCTAACTGGTGTTAGTGACACTAGTTGATACTGGTTTAGTAGTTCTAATATCTTAGATTTTATACTTTGCAACAATCGTATTACTGCTTTATTTGAATTATCTTGGTAGGTAATGTCTATGACAAGATCACTATCATCCAAATCAATTCTAGGGAATGTAATGGCAATGGTGATTCGTTGCCCATCCTTAAGAATTGTGTAATATTTTTTCTTCAACCCAAACAAGCGATGTAATAATGAATGTTCTATATTATGGAAATTTATTACCAGGGATGTGAGCAGAGAGAGTTCTCCATCCTTATGTAGCATTACTTTGATATATCTAGCATTCTCATCCACATTCAGTCGAACGCTGCTGCACTTAGCTGGTTTTAGTTCCCCCTGTTTCTTACCATCCACGAAAATAAATATCTCTTTAGAAGAGTCTAATGCCTTTGCAAGTCTAATTGATTCACTTTTGACTGAGCCAGTGAGCCTATGTATCACTTCCGTCGATTCCTCTCGCGGGTTGTTTATCGCTATCTTAGGTATCTGTTTGTCGATTTCCCCTCCTGGGATCTTGAAATCTGGAATTGCCAACACTGGATAAGGCAGTGGCTTTGCTACTCCAGTCGAGCGTCCTTTTACAGGACACCTGGTAACCAGATTCGTATAACAACTTGGACATATTACTGTATGAACACGGTATATCTCTTTTTGATTCTCATCTTCTATCTCTGCGAGCCAATCGAATAGTTGCTCATCAAATGCCCTGTTCTTCAACTTTGTATCTTCACTCTGACATTTAGTTCCCCAGGGAATCAGCAGGCAACTCGATTCTCTCACAAACTCTATCAACTCACCAGACAAGTCTTTACATATATCGAGGTGTTGCTTATTCCCATTGCCTATGAAACTTACAAATCCACTGAACCGCTTCTTTATACTCGATAAAAACTTCCGCTTCAATTTGTAAAGGTAAGTTCCATCTATTAAATCTGGATTGAGAATCCCGCAAATGGCAATGACTTCTGGTAGCGTGTAGTTATAAGTCAGGTGGCTCACTGCTAAGGCTACATGAAAGGAGTTTCTACATATAGATTGCTGAATTAAGAATTTGAGATAACGCCTTATCATATCTGTTTCGTTAAAACTTATAGATTTGAGTAGCTCACTTAACTCAGTAAGGCGGTTATCAAACCGAATTTCATTGATTTTCAGATCCATTTCTAGTTTCTCAATGCTGAGGTGATGATCCTTCTGGTATTTATCGCATATTTCTTGGTTACAACTGCGCAGATACTGAAGTAGAAATACTGTTTCTTGATACTGCTCCCATTTCTGAGACTCAAAATAGACTATTTGCTGGAACAGTTGTACTTTTTCTAATAGTATCTTGATTCGTTTATTAACATCAGAATACATCCGAGAGCGTTTCTGTTCGTAAGCAACTTTTTCTACACTGAGAACTGCATCTAAAACAATCTGAAAGGCAATCTCTTCATGGGGAAAAATTGACAGTGCAAGTTTGATAGCGCTTGTCGAGTAAGATAGTAGTTCCCCATCGATCTGATCTACTCTTGATAAAGCAGATAAAGTAGAAGAGAAAAAACCACTCAATCTTCTAATTTCCATAATGCTCTCACCGGATTTCAATTCCTGTCTTCTGGTTATTACGCAAGGTTAAAGTTTAATCCATTCCAGTGTCGAAGTTTTGTACTTTTTAAGCAGGTTTTTGCAAAATTAGTAGATTTTTTCAGAGAAATAATTTTTTATACTTTGCCCAGAATTATTCCGAAAATACCTTGAGCTTTACCAAGTAGACATCAATGGTTGAAAAGTCGAAAGATAAGGAGTAACAAAATATGCTTAAAGTAAGATATCTTCATATTATGATACTACTACTATTCGCAAGTATAGCTAGTAGTATTAATGCTTATGGGCAGGCTATTACTGCAGACATTGTGCAAGCAGATCGGTTACGCTCTAATGATACTGGGAACAATGGTCAATTTTGGGAAAGAACTGAAGATAGTCAAAATACATTGCGCTATCTCTATGGGCCACTGAGCGGCTCCCCAGCTAAAGTGGATATCAACAATCCATTATTTCAAAGACTAAGGATTACTGGTCGTGGGAGTCTTATATCGGTAGGTAGAAACGATCTTGGTGCAGATGTTGCGTTGCCTACTGGTGCAGGCGGCAGAATGATGTGGAGCATTGTTAAGAGAGCTTTTAGAGTTGGTGAAGTTACTGATGGGCAATGGAATGATGTTAATGTAGGGCAAACCTCAATTGCATTAGGGTTTAATACCATGGCAAGCGGTGTAGCTTCGATCGCACTTGGCAATGAAGCGACCGCAGCAGCTAATAACTCTGCGGCAGTGGGTAATTTTGTTGGCGCTTTAGCAAGTAACTCTTTCACTATTGGTAGTGGTGCGGGATTGCAATCGCTCAACAATAATATTTCCAACTCACTAATGGTTGGATTCAACAGCAATATACCAACATTGTTTGTTGGGCCAAGCACAGGCGCAGGCACAACCGGCAATGTTGGTATAGGCACAACCGATCCACAAAACAACAAACTTTATGTCAATGGTGATACATTGATAAATGGCACAATCAAAGCCTTTGTCTATGCGCGGCCTTCTGATATCAGGTTGAAGACCAATATCAGGAATATAAACAACGCGCTGGAAAAAGTGTTAAGTTTGAAAGGTATTGAATACAATTGGAAAACAACCACAGCTTCAACAATGGCATTCCCAACAGGTACTCAATTAGGTTTTGCCGCTCAAGATGTAGAGAAAATTTTACCCAATATTGTCTCTACTGATGCCAATGGATACAAGGCTGTCTCTTATGAGGAGCTAATCGCAGTATTAGTAGAAGGAATGAAGGAGCAGCAAAAAATGATTGAACAACAAAAAGCTGAGCTTAAACAAGTGAGAACCGCCTTAAAGTTGCTAACAAAGAAGAGAAAGTAACCCTTCTCATCGCAACAATCAATCTTTATTACAGCGAGTCTAGCAATTTCTTGATGCTCTAACTGTTCAATTTTTACTCAAAATTGAACTATGGCATATCAATATAGATCTATTGTTGAAAGGAAAAAGCAATGAACACAGACAAAGAAAATTTGAGTTCTAGTGTTGATAAGGATTTCGATTTCAATGTAGAAGAAGTGGAAGCTGTTATTGCTCCAGCAGTAGGCATTGATGAGATAGGAGAAATAGAGGAGGAGCCTCCAGATTCATCAGATCCGCCAGATCCAGGTGCAATCGAAACAAGAACTTTCACATCAATTACTTTACCTTTGCCTAAAGGGAAGAAGTTTTACTGTTGCTAGAAAGTATATAGGTTTTCTGTAGTTTCCTTTAGAAAGTGATCTTGATGGTGATGGCTTTAGTTTTATCAAAACTAGTTGTTCGTGTTGATGAGATCAATCACCTAATGTTTTGTATGTATAAAAAGTGTCCTGCTCTTAGATAGGTGGGACACCATTTCAATAGCAGATCAGGTGTTTCATCCTAGAGGAGTTAAGTTTAGGCTAAATAAAATGGATGGTTAATTGATTGCATTAACCATACTTGTTGGAGAATAAATCTATGTTGCTAAAGAGATCTCTTTACTGGCTAACACTTTTTTGTTTCTGTGTCATTTTCTCTAGCGAAACTAGTGCACAATTGGGAGCTTCTGGGTTAAACGGAACCATAAAGGATTTAACCGAGGCAGTTGTAGGAGGAGCATTAATAACAACAAAAAATAAAACCACGAGCCAAATACGCACAACAGTAACCAACGAGACAGGTTTCTTTTCTTTGCAGAGCTTGCAGCCAGGGACTTATGAAATCATTGTTGAAGCGCCAGGGTTCGAAACAATAACTATTGAAGAAGTTATCTTAAGAGTTGGAGAAGTTACCACCATTGCAGGTAAACTTAAACCTGCCATTGGCAATGAAACAGTAGAAGTAAATGCTGGCCAAGCTTTTATTGTTAACACAACTACGTCAGATGTTTCCGGCGTAATATCGGATAGAGCCATTGCCAATCTACCTCTTAATGGGCGGAACTTTCTTGATTTGGCGCTATTGTTACCTGGCAATACATCTGCACAAATCTTCGACCCATCTAAGACTTTTTTGAATCAGTCAGTGTCGAACGGCCAGTCTGCTCGTGCAGGCAATAATTCTATTGATGGTGTCGATAATAACGAGGATCTTGTTGGTGGAATACTACAAAATATTCCTATTGATGGAGTGCAAGAGTTCCAGATTGCCAATGCCAGCTATTCTGCAGAGTTTGGCCGTTCTGCTTCTTCTATTGTCAATATCGTAACCAAGACTGGTGCAAATGAATTTCATGGATCCGGTATTATCTTTTTCCGTAATGATAATCTATCTGGACTACCGCCCACTCTGGATAGAGACCGATTAAGAACAACAGGATTAGGAAATCCAAAATTTGATAGAGAGCACTATTCGGTAAGCGCGAGTGGCCCAATAGTAACTGATCGTGCTTGGTTCTTCACCGCATTGGAATATCGCAATCAGGATGGCGTGTCTATTGTAGGTGAGCGAGATTTAGCATCCAGAAGAATAAGCAATGTTTTTGCCGCTACCCCTCTCAACGATCTGCTCTTAAATGCTCGTGGGGATTTCCAGACTACTAACCGAGATCGCATGTCATTACGCTATCTACTACAAAGAGAAGATGACATAAGTTTAGTAGAAACTGCTTTAAGCACTGCAGAAAATCGCATTAGAGTTTTTAACCGATCGCAAGCTCTATCCTATAATTGGGTTCGTTTGCTTTCCAATAAAACATTAAATGACTTTGTTATTGCTAGTACTAGATATACCCAAGATACTCCCATCTTTTCCAAGCAAAATCGTGCTCAGTTATCTTTTCCATCTATTGTTGGAGGTAGCAATAATTTACTTGCCCCTGTGTTTGTACGGCAACAAAAATTCCAGATTCGCAATAACCTTTCTACGATTTTTAATCGCAACACAATAAAGTTAGGATTTGAATTTCAGAAAATAAACTCTGATCTATTTGAAGAAACCAATACTGGGGGGACGATTTCTTTACAGGAAGATTTTGCCGAAATTGATCGTAATAATGATGGCAAAATCGATGACTTAGATATTCCAATTGATTCTGTTTTTAGACGCATCCTGGGCCCAAATAGTTCTGGAAACCAACCAGATTTAGACAACAAATACCTCGCCTTCTATATACAAAACGACTGGAGGGTAAACGACAGGTTAACGTTTAACTTGGGACTACGCTATGAAATTGACACAGATATCAATAATAGAAGCAAATTCTTTCAGTTGAGCAATTTTGGTAAACAAGTAACAGGAGGAAGAAAACCTCGTATAGATAAAAACAATTTTGCACCCAGAATCGGGTTTAACTGGAATCTCTTTGGTAATAATATGACTTCCATTCACGGCGGCTATGGAATCTACTACAGCCGCGTAGTCATGGCTTCAACAAGTGCAGCAAGAGGCGCAATCTCTGATGATATATTTGAGATTAGGGCTGGCTCTGAATTAGATGAGCAAGGCAAGTTTGTGCCTGGTACATCAACATTTACTAACCCTTTTAACGGCCCAGTAATCTTCAGAGCTGTTGGTAGCCTGGCATTCTTCGATCCCAATTTTTCCAATCCTTATGTACAACAATTCAGTCTTGGTATCCAACAACAACTAACTAAAGATCTGGTTGTTTCAATAGATGGGCTTCATACACTAGGATTAAAATTTCCAGGTTCACAAATCTTTAGTTTGAATGGAATGGATGTTTTTCTGCTTACTTCAAGACTGAAAAATTGGTATGACGCGCTGCTGGTTAAACTGGAGAAACGCCCTAGCAATAGATTCAGTTTCCTGGCTTCATATACTTTTGCCAAGTCGTTAGCTGAAAGTGTTGACTTTGTATTTAGTGTACCGGATGAGTTTACTCAATCAGATACCGGTAGTCTAAAATCACATTCAGCGACAGATCTACGTCATCGCTTTTCATTCTCTGGCATTGTAGATCTGCCACTGGGAATTCAACTTTCATCGATACTAACCTTGGAATCGGATCTCCCTATCGATATACGCGCACAAGGAATGTTTGGTGTAGAAAGGTTTCCTATAGCACAAAGATTTGCAGGAGGAAGGCAATTTCGTACGGGCGCACAGTTGAATGCTTTTATCAGAATGATCAATAACGATGGTGGTTTTCAAGGTAGGCCGTTACCATTAGTAAGAGACGATCTCCGATTTGGTGATAGTCTCTCTTCACTCGATTTGAGAGTTTCAAAAACTTTCCAACTGGGTGAAAAGTTGCGTATACAGATTATTTCAGAAGTATTCAATCTATTTAATATTACTAACATCAGAGGCATTGAGTTAGGCACTTCAGGATTCCAGAATGTCCTAGCTCGTGATAGTAATAATCCCGCCAATTCTGGTTTTCTATTCTCATCCACATTTGGCAGAAAGTTATCGAATGCTGGCGGTGTCTTTGGTACTGGAGGGCCGCGCGCTTTTCAGTTTGCTTTGCGTGTATCTTTCTAAGTGGAACTAAAGAATTATGATAAATTCAACGCAATGGTATCGTGCTATTAGATTAAAAGAGCGAATAGCTTATCTTAAGAGTAATTCTGCTAAGCTATCGCTTGAACCAGTTCAGTTATCACTCGCCAAAGAGAGGCTAAAACGCTGGCGAGCTATTTTACCGCTTAAAAATAATAAGATGTTTGCTCAAAGACTGGCCAGTGATAATATAACGGAAGAAGAGTTTTTATATCTTTTAGGTGAGCCAGTTGATAAAATCAAAGAGAATTTTGCTGGTATACCTGAATGGTTACAAATATTCGTATCTGTGTTCAATCAAACAGAATGGAATAAAATAGTAACCGATTCTTTATTAGCGATCACTAGATTAAAATCTGAAAAACTAGCCCGTCTGCTCTCTATTTTCGATCCACTTATCAATAAGAGCCTGAAAGTGTTACATAAGCGAACAGCGGAGCTTTTTCCCACTAATATCGAACAACCTTTTGATCTTGTCACAATTGAACACTTTTTTCTTTCTGGTTTGTTAGAAAACTTATTTTCTATATCAATCTCTACTCTAGTAGAAAAACTTATTCAGGTACGCGAAGATAATCTCATAACAGGTAATACATCTGAAGAGAAGTTTGTGAAATTCCTGCACTACTTGAACCAACCAGCAGTGGCTTTAGATTTCTTTCAGCAATACCCTGTTTTAGCTCGCCAAGCTGTCGTACTTACTAATCGATGGATAGATCAAACGCTAACCTTTTTCCAAAGATTATCCCTGGATTGGCCTGAGATCATACATTGTTTCAGTCGCGTTGCGGCTCCTGGTAAACTTATACTTTCTGAAAGTGCCATTCAAGCAGGAGATCCTCATACACAAGGAGCCGTAATAATTGCTGGGTTCACCTCAGGATTTAAATTAGTTTACAAACCCCGACCAGTAGGCGCAGAAAACCACTTTCAAAATATCTTAAGCTGGCTTAATCAGAAAGGTGCTCGCTTTCCCTTCAGACTTATGAAGGTCTTAGAACGGGGTACATATGGATGGATCGAATTTATTGAAAAAAAGTCTTGTGTTTCAATTGAACAGGTACACAACTTTTATCAACGCCAAGGAGCATTTCTTGCTGTACTCTATGTATTAGGGGGAAGCGATATCCATATAGGAAACCTGATTGCTGAAGGCGAAAATCCTGTTCTATTAGATCTGGAAGTGCTTTTCACTCAACACCCTAAACTTAATATATTTGATTCAATACCACTCACAGAAAATACAATGGCTTATTCCGTAATAAGCTCAGGATTGTTAAACTATACTTCAAAAGATAAGGCGGGAGCGGATGCAAGCGGTCTTTTTCAAGAGCCGGGCTATCATCAGCTATCATTACCATATCGCCATATAATAGGAGAAAGTTTTGATGATGCACGTTTTGTAAATGACAACGATAGGGAGATATTTTGTACTGATCAAAATAGGCCAACCCTTGCTGATACTACCATTGATCCGGTGGATTATGCCGAAGATATTGTTGATGGATTTGAAGAGACTTATAGATTAATACTCCAATTTCGCGAAGAACTATTAACTACAGAAGGACTATTAACCAGTTTTGTTAGTGATGAGATACGTGTCCTGTTACAGGATACATTATTCTACTACTTGATAATGGAACAGAGCTATCAACCTAATATCTTACGCAGTGCACTTGCGCATGAATGCATACTCGATTACTTGTGGGTAAATGCCAGCGAAATGCGTAGGCAGGTTATATCTTTTGAAAAAGAGAACTTATTAAACTTTAACATTCCAAAATTTTTAACTACCGCAGGTTCATGCGATTTATATATAGACTTAGCAGATCGACGAGAAGCAATCCCTGGTTTCTTTAATCAAAGTGGTATGGAGACGGCTCGGAAAAGAATAGAGAGTTTATGTGAGAAAGATCTTACCCATCAACTCTATCTAGTACGTGCTGCGATAACAACAAGTGCTTTTAATAAACATATTGCAATAACCCATCAAGTACCGCTAACAACTGTCGAAAAGCTTTCTTCGCCTAGAGAATTTCTTACCATGGCTGAATCTATTGGTAATAGACTAGCTGAATTATCGGTGAGGAATCAGCATGGCACTACCTGGCAAGCTTTGAAAATTCAACAAAAAACTGATGACATAGTTTGTCGAGTAGGTCTGTTGGACACCGATCTTTATGACGGTATATCTGGTATAGCGCTATTTCTAGGATATCTGGGCGAACTACTAGATAGCCCTCACTACCGTAGTCTGGCACAATCTACAATAGAAGTAATTATCAATAAAATTAGTAGTAATAGATTAAACCTGGAGAGCTTAGGTTTTAATGGATTGGGCGGACTGATATATACTCTTACCAATCTTGGTATCTTATGGAAGGATGAAGAATTAATTACACAAGCTCACCAATTAATACCCAAAATTCTGCCATTAGTATCAAAAGACTCTATTTTTGATATTTTATATGGGGCAGCAGGTGCGATTGTGAGTCTGCTCAGACTTTATGATTATACTGGCTCTAAAGCTGCACTTAACCTTGCGCTTGATCTTGGCGAGCATTTAATCTCTCAGGCTCAAACAATGAGTCAAGGAATAGCCTGGGTGAACTCGGTTCCGCAGGCTGCCATGCTAGGGATGTCACATGGCACAGCAGGGATCGCTTGGGCGCTCTTAGAACTATTTAAGAGGTCAAAAAGAGAGAATTTTAGAAACATAGCACTAGCGGCAATTACTTATGAGCGTAGTCTATTCTCCTATGAAGTAAAAAACTGGCCTAATTTAGCACACGGAGAAAAGGAGTATTCGGTAGCCTGGTGTAAAGGCGCTCCTGGTATTGGCCTGGCAAGACTCTCTTGTTTAGACTCTATTAACGATGAAACTATCTTAGATGAGATAAAAGTAGCTATGGAGACAACTCTTACTGCTGGATTTGGTAAGAACTACACTCTCTGTCATGGCGACCTTGGTAATTTAGATTTTCTGCTGCAAGCTAGCCAGATTTTAAAGGATCAAGAGCTACATATTAAAGTTTATACGCTGGCAACTTCAATATTAGAAAGTATTAAATCATCTGAGATATTATCTGGCACTCAGATCTCTGGTCAGATTCTTGGTTTGATGGTTGGTCTAGCAGGAATTGGCTATCAAATGCTACGACTGGCAAGCCCGCAACAGGTTCCTTCTGTTTTATCACTTGATATCAGATATAGTGCTAATGTCAAAGCAACAACTTTCTGAATCCATAGATATCTCGAAGATAAGGGCCGATATTCAGAACCCGGCAAAAGTGTATTCAACCGTTAAACCGATATTGGAAACCTATCGCAGAAAACTCTATGCTGGTGGTATTTTAATTCTACTACTCTTTGCTGGCTTAAAAGAGTGGACAACGACGACTGGCAGCGAATGTACATTAATCGTGGCGAAAGATAGTGCCTTGATTATCTCTGCACAAGAATCAGGGGTCTTGAAACAGATCAATGTTAAGGACGGAGACTTTGTCGAGATAGGTGCAATTTTAGCGGTATGTGAGGATCTAGAAAGTGAAAAGCAGTTCGTACGTTTAAGAGCTGAATTTGAGAGTTTGCAAGGTGAATCAGTAAAGCTGCAGAGTCAGCGTATGGAACAACGAGCAAGTGTAGCACAAGCTAGGAATTCATATCAACAGTACCAGCGTGAAGCAACAGAATTCAATAAAGAAGAGATTGCCATTGCCAATAGCAATACTATCGCAGACGCTTACCCAGCAGAACTGCTTGAGCTACAGGCACAGGTGGATGTCAAGCAGATCGATGAACAGACACAGTTGTTGGAAACCCAGCGTTATGAAACACTCTTCAAGCAAGGGCTGGTTTCACAATCACAGTTAGAAACTGTTCGTAATCGTTATCAGATCGTTGTGAAAGAGCGTCAAGCTGCTGAGAATCGTTTTATTGCTGCAAAGGTATCACACAATCGCAAGACTAATTCAATCAATACTCAAGCAAAGATTGCAGAAAAGAATGTTGAGGCTGAACAACAAAAGCTTGCTACCATTGATGCTGAGATTAAGCTAATAAATGATCAGATTGTTGCCAAGCAGAACGAACTATTACTGTTAGAAAAAAAGAACAACCTATTAATTATTAAGGCGCCTCGTGCTGGTATGATCCTAGCTCAAGAGATTGAAAAGAAACTAGGACAGTTCTTGGAACGCGGAAATGAGCTATGTCGCCTTGCCGATATATCACAACTGCGTGCAGTGGCGGAAGTTTCGGAATGGGATATTACCCAAGTAAATCTGGGTAGTTCTGTACACTTGCGTATGCGTTCATTAAGTAACGAAACTTTTCAAGGCTATGTGCGCCATATTAGTAGCGAGGCAATCATCAACACACAAACCCAACTGCGTGTATACCATTGTGAGATCAATATCGATAATCGCAAAAATATCTTAAGACCAGGAATGAGCGGCTTTGCACGGGTTGTTTTGGGTAAAGCGCCCGGCTATATGTTAGTATGGCGTTGGTTAAGACGAACAATTCGACTCGACTACTGGGCTTAATAGTGTTATGGCAGCCAGGTGAAATAATCGAAAATCTGTTTGAGGTAGTTCTGCACAACCAGCAAGCAGGGTTGTGTACCAATTTCTATGATCGCGATCCCTGACATACCTGGGCGTAATAATCCATTGTGATTATCTATCAAGAGATAAGCTTGATAGAATCTCCCCTGATTCTCGGTCACAACTGCTTCCTGGCTAATGTGTTCTATCTTTGCTGTGAATTCCTGATCAGCAATTGCAGACAAACGTAGGCATACGGTCTGTCCTATTTGCACCAATTCGATTTGACCTTCTGGCACTGCTACCATTACTCGCAACTGACTGTTATTACTGATACGACACAGTTCTGTGCCAGCATTAACCATTTGCTGCCAACTCTCTTCCAACACCTTCTGAGAAGTTGTTGCAGAAAGCGGAGAGCTATTTTCTACTTGTTCTTTCTTGAGAGGTTGCACAATTCTAGTAATTCTTCCGGCTTGTGGCGCAGTAATTTTGAGCTGTTCCTGCTGTCGCAAGGCTAATTGGTATTCTGCGCGTTTTGACGCCAGTGTTTGTAGTAGAGTTTGTGACTTTGCTTGCAATACCGCAAGCTTTTGCACTTCCATCTCCATTTGATAATGTGCATTCATCTGTCTTGTTATTGCTTGCTCAGCTTGTCGATAATGTTCTTCAATCTCCTTATTAAGCTGTTCTTGCACCACCTGTTTGTGCTTAAGCGCCTGTTGGTAATCGAGACGGGTTTTTTCCAATACCAGGGGAGAGATAAGCTTTGCTGCTAATAGCTTTTCTTGCTGTTTTAACACACTAGCTCGATAATTCACTCGCTCTTGCGCTTTTTCGGTGAAGTTCTTTACTACAGCGAGATTGGCTGGATAGCTGGGAGCTGGATTATCCAAAGCTATTACTTCAGATTGCAACTCCATTGCCAACTGGTGCTCACCTTGTTGCTGGAGCTTCGCTTTGTCTATTTGTAGGACATGTTCTCTTAGTTGCTCCTGCAGTATATGCTCTCGTTGTATCAATTCTGCTAAATTCTGACCTAGATGCTCGATTTCAAGGGCAAGATGGGGATTTTCTAAAACCGCGATAGTTTGACCGGCTGTGACAAGAGCATTATCACTGACCAGGATCTGTTTCACAATGCCACTTGTTTGCACGACCACAGGCGTGTAATTATCTGGGTGTTCAGCCAACCAACACTTTGCAGTTATTCTTTGTGAGAGATTCCCACAGGTAGGTAATAACACTATGGTCATTAATAGAATATTAATCATAATGGCGCGAAGCCTTACTGTCCACACAACACCTGGGGCCGTTGCTGTTTTTAATATTCTGTAGAAAGTTTTGAGCAGCAGAAGCAGATAATTGCCTACAGTACCAACAAATCTGATAAACAAAATTAGTAGGATAATTCCTAATTTATCAAACTGATCAGTGCAAAGATAGTATGTTACACTCCCACAAATAAAGAATGGAAATAAAACCATCAAAGCTAGTTGCAATGAACCATAGCAACTATAGAAAATCACCTGGCGAGTATGTAACCTCTCTTGTTTGATCGGGTCTCCAAAAAAGAGATAACCTATTATCTGCTTTGTGTAATTGATTGATTGGGCTTGTAAGTTATATTCCCCCAGAACATTGGTAATTATGTAGTAACCATCAAGCTTTAATAATGGAATCAAGTTGATTACAGTTGAAGAGGTGGCACCCCAGAATATGATACAACAGGCATTTGAGATAATGCTGCTAGGCGCGAATAATAACCAGCCACCTGCCGCCAAAGCAGCAATTAAAAACTGTGTATAGAGTCCTGCTAGTAATACATAAACGCGATGCCATTTGTTTTTGAACAGATATATATCACTTACATTACAATAGCCCGCTGGTAGTACATAATAGAAGAGCATAAATCCCATATCTGTCACGCGTCCGCCATAATGCTTACAAGTGAGGCCGTGACCAATTTCATGCAGGCAAATAATCGACCAGCCTACCAGGAAAAATAGCCAACCGTGAGATGCCAGCGCTTTAGTTTGAGCAATAAACTCTCTATAATGGCTAGATAGTTCCATCATTACTAGTAGTATTGATAAACAAGAAGTAATTACAAAAGTCTTAGTGAATACCCAAGGAATAAGTTGATGAAGCTTAGTTAAGAAATTATCTGGATTAACTAGTGAGAATTTTTTTTGGGCAAGATTAAAAGTTTCAGTTGTTTTTATCTCCGGTCGTTTTACACCATCTATTAAGCCAATGGTATCAAGCTTGGCAATGATAGTGGCCAACTTGCGTAAGTCTACATCAAATCGCATTCGCTCTCTTATCAATTCCTGGATCTCGGTTAGAGTATGTGTACCATCGATAAGTGTGATAATATCTCGCTCTCTTTGTCCAGCTTTGAAGTAGCGGTTTGAAATGGTGTCTTTGAACCAGAATAATGTCCGCCCATTATCTTGCTGCTCGGTCACTTCCACCTGCTTATGAATACGAGGAGGATAATAGTAAACGATTAAATCCGATCTGGCTGCTGCTAAACTGAGCGTCATTTTTGTACCTTCATCTTTAGGTGCAGGTATTACTGGAATTAATGGACGCTGGAATCCTTCAATGGCAAAAACCTGTGGCAAAATCTCGACAAGATTGGCATAGTGCAGCGAAATAGCCTCACGCTCAACAGGGGTTATTTCAATAGTAGGCTGAGTGATTATCTCCTCGAAAAGCTTGATAAGCTGATTGAGCCTACTACACATATCGTGTAAGCCGAGTACTGAGCCAGCTCGCGAGATGTCACTCAGAGATAATTTAACCAATTCGAGATCAGTTTTATGTGCTTCCCTTTTTTCTAGCTTGTTGAGCAAATCCTTAAGTGGAGCAACGTAGATATTAGCAATATCGACAAACAACATTCGCAGGCATTCTATATCAAAACCGAGTTGTGGATTGCCGTTAATTTGATCCCTCAGTGATTCTTCAAGTGTAGATAAAAAAAGCTCTTCAAAGACTTCATCAAGATTAGTGATTAGTTGTCCGTAAAAGGTCTCTGTGAATTGGTAATCAGGATGATCCTCATTGACAACCAAATGCTCTTTACTCGCTTCAACAGAAACTGCTGCTGGCTGCGTGTGATTTTGAGCAAGCGGATCATTTATAACCATTGCAATACTACAGATAGTAAGGTGTCTTAGAAAGATGTTGTAAATTTCGCCAAATTGTTAGTTTGGGTTTGATAGTTTTTCAAAAACTCCAGTTATACTAATATTATCAGATTAGTACTTGCAACATCAATGGTAGAAGAGTAAAACAATAGGAAATGTTGTATGGATGAGAAATGTACATCAAAGAGGTAGAATATTTCTTGTGCCATGAAACTTTGTGCAAAGAGGGGCATCGGTAAAGCTCATTAACAGCATAGATGATGAGTTGATTGTTGAGGCCGATGATGATGAGGCAGAGCAGATAGCCTGGCAAGTGGATAGCTTGATGGTAGCTGCTGGTAATGAACTGATTCCTAATGTTCCTATTGTGGTAGATCCTAAAGTTGCTCAGCATTGGGTGAAGTGAGGTAAAGGCATTAGCTAGTTGTTAGGCAATGGCTCAATAGTAGTATGAAAAACACCTGACATTTCATTACCTATAGCGAGATAGACTTGGAACAATAAATACCGTAATTATACGAGATGCAAAGACTAGCCGGTTACATTATCATTGGCCATATATATTAATGGATATAGCTAAAAGCCATTTTGTTCCAAAGATAAAAGGGTTGTCAATTGTTACAATTGCTGGACTTAACACTACATTTAACACTATAAGCTTGCCGTTATAGCGGATAAGTACTATCTGTAGCAATCAAGGAGCAAAGATATATGCTGTTAATCTATCGACGAGTGCGGTTAGTTTCATTTGTGTTGTTAAGCCTACTAATAGGGTTTGTGACAATGACAACAACAAAAGCAGACCAAAGCTCACCTTCGATACAAGAGAGAGTATATTCAAATATAGAACCTGTAGTGCTTGAGCAAGGTAGGCCTATTGAAAGAGAGTTGGCCGCAGGTGAAGTTCATTCTTATGAAATTAAACTCATGGCAAGCCAATTTCTCCATATCATGGTAGAGCAAAAAGGGATTGATGTAGTGGTTATACTGATTGATCCAGATAGTAAAAAGCTTGTAGAGGTAGATAGTCCAAACGGCACAAAAGGTCCGGAACCACTTCTGTTTATTGCAGAGTTAACTAGTAGTTACCGCGTTGAAGTGCGTTCATTAGAGAAGACTGCTCCTACCGGGCGATATGAGATAAAGATTGCACAACTACGCACAGCCATACCAGAAGATAAGGATCGCATTGCTGCCAATCGTGCACTTGCTGAAGCAGAAGCACTACGCACGCGTGGAAGTGCAGAGTCATTACGAAACTCGATTGAGAAGTATGAGCAGGCATTAACAGCTTTTCTAGCTACTGAGGAGCGTAATGGAGAAGTATTTATTCTTACTCGATCTTCAAGTTTTTACACCGTTGACAAATTTGCCAATGAGATCATACGCCATTCAAAGCAACCTTAGCCCTGTAGAATAGAGAAGGCGAAGGCTCAAGTCTGCCAAGATCTCTATTGACG
>JBFLVQ010000118.1:0-17515 GCA_040758525.1 Acidobacteriota bacterium | reverse complement strand
TGTAGTTGTATGGGGTTGGCACACTATTATCGAGAGCGTGGCGATTATCCTCAAGCAATAGATTTTTACCAACAGGCAATTAGTCTAAATCCACGTGATAAATTGTTGGCAGTAGTATTACTGGCAGAAACATATGTTAAAAATGGTCAGGTGGATAAAGCCAATGAGCTAATCAATAAAACATTAATTGCCAATCCAGAGTTTCAAGAAATACTCTATTCATTCAAGCGGCAGAGATAATATTATGCAAGTGGAGAATATAGAAAAAGAGAATAGCGATCTGGAGAATCAACCACAGGGTAATGAAAAGCATCTCGCTACAACTATCTACTGGTGGCAACGACTCAATACCAGCGCAGATATCAAGATAATATTTGCACTTGTACTGGTAGCCTTCACAACATTCGCTAATTCGACTGCTAATCGATTTGCTTATGATGATCACCTCTTGATTGAATCAAATTATGCATTGCGCGATTGGAACTACTTTACCAAGGCCTTTACAGATTCACACTCTTATGATGTGCCTTGGCTTAATTTCAAAACTTCTGCGCTCGACTACTATCGCCCTTTCACACGTATGCTGTTTGCACTGGCTTACCAGGCCTTTGGATTGCGTACCCATTACTGGCATCTGCTCAATGTGCTTATCTACTGCGCAGTAGTGGCGCTTGCTTATGCGATTGTCAAGCGTCTAAGCGCAAGTCGTGCCACTGCTGCCATTGGCGCATTAATATTTGCTGTTCACCCTATACATTCAGAAGCGGTTGCTTGGGTAAACTGTCTGGTTGAGACTCTCCATGCGCTCTTTTTCCTTGCTGCTTTTCTACTCTACTTAAAAGCAGATGCAGAAACCGTCGCGCGCCCACGCCGGATCTTCTTTTTAGGTGCGTTAACACTGATGGCAGGCGCACTGTTAAGTAAAGAGACAGCGCTCTGTTTTCCTATCTTGGTAGCAGGACATCGGTTTATTTATCTAGATACTGGACTGGTGCGACGTGTCTGGTCAGCAATACTGGTTGCCTTGCCTTTCCTAGCTGTTGTCGCCGCCTATTTTGTTTTGCGCTATTTTGCTTATGGTGGCACGTTGCGTATTGTTAGTGGATTGCCACGTGAAGTAGTGCTGCTCACCATTCCCAGTATCATTTTGGAATATTTACGCATGATGATAGCTCCAATTGGATTGAGCGCAGTTCATAGTGTGCCATTGGTGCGAAGCTTTGCCAGTCTACAGTTCTGGCTACCATTGTTGCTACTGACTGCTATGGGTCTGCTCTTATGGTTGCGAGCATCTGCCAAAGTCCTCTTTGCTGCTGCTTGGATAGCAGTAACTATGCTTCCTATCCTCAATATAGGAGTCTTTACTCCTGATCTCATCATACAAGATCGCTATGCCTTCCTTCCCTCTCTGGGTTTCGCTGCCCTCGCCGCCATTACTTTTACAACCCTGCTGCATCAAGAGAGAATTGCTAAACTGCGTCTGATAACCTCAGGAGTATTAATAGTAGGGATAATAGGGTTAGGGGGATTAGCGATACGACAGAATAGGTATTGGTATAGCGATCTAACACTATTTGCGCGAGCGGTAGAGGAGAATTCAGATTCAGAATTTGCCCGCTGCAACTATGCTTCCGCGCTCTATGCAGAGGGGAAGCGGCGAGAGGCAGCAGAGCAATTCTCATTTGCTTATCAATTAAAGAGAGGCGAGTCAGGTTGTAGTTGTATAGGATTAGGAAACTACTATTCAGATCAGCAGAATTATCAGCAAGCGATCCCATTTTACCAGCAAGCAATAGATTTACGTGAGGGAGAGGTAAATCTATTGACCTTTGTCTATTTAGCATATGCTTACAATGAGACAGGCCAATCAGATAAAGCGATCAAGCTGCTTGATGAGACGATCGCCAATCATACAGATTTTTCCGAAGCCTATTACACACGAGGAGGGATACTGCTTAAGGTAGGGCGATTAGATGAAGGGATAGCCTCGTTACGTCGCGCCTTAGAACTGAATCCACAAGATGCTCAAACACATCTGCTGCTTGGTCAGGCTTATGAAGAGCGGGGATTACGTAAAGAGGCTGTTGGGCATTACCGATTAGCGCTCAATATCGCGCCAGATTTGGCGCCTGCGCGTGCGCGCTTAAGCGCGCTGGAGAAATGAACTGATGAATATACCCTTAGCAATAGTTGGAGTAGGGAATTGGGGCTTCAATCATGTACGTACCTTCTATCAACTTAGTAATTGTGAAGTACGTCTGGTTTGTGATCTTTCTGAAGCCAGACTGCAGAAGGTGCGCGAAATATCGCCATCGATCACTATTACTAACGATTATCAGCAGATAATCAAAGATGACAATATTGCTGCCGTGGTGATTGCTACAGATGCAGAGACTCATTATGGCTTAGCAAAACAGGCGCTCAATGCAGGCAAGGCCGTGTTGGTAGAAAAACCTATCACACTTGATCTACGTGAGGCAGCAGAGTTGGTAGAACTGGCCGAACGGCGAGGTCAAGTATTGATGGTTGGGCATCTGCTACTCTATCACCCTATTGTTACAGCACTAAAAAATTTTCTTTCTAGTGGAGAATGGGGCGAGATCTTTTATATCTATTCTACCCGTGTCAATCTAGGTACACTACGAACGACCGAGAATGCGCTATGGAGTTTGGCACCACATGACATCTCTGTGATGATGCATCTGGTAGGAGATTCTCCCGTCGTGGTCAATGCCGTAGGCAATAGCTATATCAAGCCACTGGTACAAGACGTCGTGTTCTTCTCGCTCAACTTCCATAATAATATAATGGGGCATGGGCAGGCGAGTTGGCTAGATCCCAATAAGATACGTCAATTCACCATTGTTTCGCGTAAGAAGATGGCTGTCTTTGATGATGTTGAACCGCGTGAAAAGTTGCGCATCTATGATAAAGGTTATGTCGATTCTAAAGAGTATTTCTCTTATGGCGAGCAATACACACTACGAGATGGTGATATCTTTATACCCGCAGTAAAAATGTTCGAGCCGCTTAAGCTTGAATGTCAGCATTTTCTCGACTGTGTAGCAAATGGTACGCAACCACTTACCGATGGCAAGAATGGCTTTGATGTGTTACGTGTGCTGACCGCAGCACAGCGCTCGCTCGATCAGGGTGGCATGCCTGTACGAGTAGCCGATATTTGAAAGACTATTTGAAAGGTTAATATGAGTGAGCCACGACCCCATGTATTCATTCATGAATCCTCTTATGTTGATGAACCATGTACAATCGGTGCAGGCACAAAGATATGGCATTTTTGTCATATCATGAAAGAGAGTGTAATTGGTGAAGGTTGTAACATTGGTCAGAACGTTTTCATTGCCAGTGGAGTGCGTATTGGCGCCAATGTCAAGATCCAAAATAATGTTTCCATCTATACTGGTGTGATACTTGAGGATAATGTTTTTTGTGGGCCATCAATGGTCTTTACCAATGTGATCAATCCACGTAGTGCGGTGATACGTCGTGATGAGTATCAGCAGACACTGGTTAAACGTGGCGCGAGTATAGGCGCCAACGCTACCGTAGTGTGTGGCTATACAATTGGACAGTATGCTTTCATTGGCGCAGGCGCAGTGATCACAAGAGATGTGCCTGATTATGCGCTTGTGGTAGGTAATCCAGCGCGTATTAGTGGCTGGATGTGCCAATGTGGTGTGAAGTTGGGATTGCCAGCTAGTATAGAACGCAATGGTGAGGCAAAATGCCTTGCTTGTGGACGACAATATCAGAAGCAAGGTTTAATAATAAGTGAATATGATCAGAGATAAAAAAATATTCCTAACAGGTGGCGCGGGCTTTATTGGCACTAAACTGGCAGCACGTCTCATTGATGAGAATAGCATCACAATTTACGACAATTTTGCGCGTAATTCGCTACAAGCAACCAATCTTGCCAAACATAAAAATCTTTCTCTAATCGAAGGCGATGTGCTTAATTACGAACAGCTACATACGGCAATGCGAGGCAGCCAGTTAATCGTACATTTAGCAGGTATCGCTGGTATTGATACTGTGCTACGTAGTCCTGTACGTACTTTCCGAGTTAATCTGCTAGGTACTGCTAATGTCTGTCAAGCTGCCTATGAACTAGGCGAATGTGAACGACTAATAGATTTTTCTAGTAGCGAAGTCTTTGGTCAAATAGCTTTTCGCTCTAGTGAAGCTGATCCTACAACAATTGGCGCTGTAGGTGAGCCACGCTGGAACTATGCTGTCTCAAAATTGGCTGCTGAACATCTTGCCCATGCCTATTATAAAGAGTTCTCCTTACCTACACTCTCGGTACGGCCATTCAATATTTATGGGCCTGGGCAGGTAGGTGAGGGTGCATTACAACGATTTGTGATCGCAGCATTGAAAGGTGAGCCGATCAGGATCTTTGGCGATGGCAGCCAGATCCGCTCATGGTGCTATATCGATGATTTTGTTGATGGACTGATGCTCTGTCTGGAGAAAGCGGAAGCAATTGGAGAAGTGTTTAATCTTGGCAATCCACAGGCAAGTGTTACGGTGTTGAATTTGGCATTAGCAGTATTGCGGGTACTAGGGAAGGACTCGTCAATCGAGTTTATTGAACGTGCTGGCGCAGATGTGGAACTGCGTATACCAAGTATTGACAAGGCAGTATCACTGCTTGGCTTCCGACCACAAATCGATATCGAGGAGGGTATACGTCGCACTGCTGATTGGTATCGGCAACTTTTGTAATTTTAATGAGAGGATCGTTTCAAATATTGCGTCTTATACCTTATGCGAGTTTCTAGAATAGTATTAATTATTTTTCTATTAGTCGGAAAATTGTTTCTGGTAACGGGTATAGTCGCAGCGCAAGAGCAGACTGCCTACAAGCTTGTACAGGATCTACCGGTTGAACGAGAATTGTCAGACGACAATTCTCATCTATATCAGATCACCCTCAATACTGGTCAATATATGCATCTGAGAGTCGAATGGATGGGCTCAGATCTGTTAGCAATACTATTAGACCCCAATGGCCGACAGTTAATCAGAATAGATAATATAGAGAGGGCGCAAGGACCAGATTCGATATCGATAATAGCAGAAGTATCAGGGAGTTATTGGCTGGAGGTGCAGCAGAGAGAGAATAGCCTCGTTAAGAAACACTATAGAGTGCGTATTGTAGCGCTTCGAGCCGTAGCGCCACAGGATCAGAGTATGATTGTTGCCGAGAAAGCTTTTATGGAAGGCCGGCAACTACATAGGCAAGGGATAGCAGAATCGAGTCAAAGAGCAATTGAGAAGTATCAAGAAGCGCTATCCATTTGGCGTTCTCTCAGAGAGCAAGCTAGAGTGGCGGATGCTTTATATAACATAAGCCTGGTCTACAACTCATTGTCTGAGTATCAGCAAGGGCTAGACTATTCTAAACAGGCACTGCTAATCAGACATACTCTTGGTGATCGATCTGGGGAAGCTGCTGCGCTTAATAATATTGGTGTTATATACGCATTCTTAGGTGATTATGCAAAGGCGCTTAAATACTATAGAGAGGCTCTGCTGCTTAGGCGAGCCATAGAGGATCTGATTGGTGAAGCTATTACACTAACCAAAATAGGTTGGCTCTACACGGTTGCATTTAACCAACCTAAGCGCGCTTTAGAATATTACAATAGTTCATTAGTGCTTAGACGAGCATTAGCAGATCGTAAAGGAGAGGCAGAGACGCTCAGCCATATAGGTCTTGTTTATACTTCTCTAGACAATCATCAGAAGGCGCTTGAATACTATAATCAATCATTAGTACTAAGACGAGCAGAAGCAGATCGCTCTGGGGAGGCTTATGCACTAGCTAGTATCGGCTGGGCGCATTACTCTTTAGGAGAATGGCAGTATGCGCGTAAATGTTTTATTGAGGCGCTTACTATTAGACAAGCAATGCAAGATCGGGCCAGGGAGAGTGGATTGTATTATGCTATTGCCCATACAGAGCGTAGACTGGGCAATGTTTATGAAGCTAAAACTCTTATTGAACAAGCGATCAATATCGTTGACTCGATGCGCACCAAGATCACTAGTAAAGATCTACGAGCCACTTATAGAGCTTCAAAAAATCGATTCTATGATTTCTATATAGACCTATTAATGGATTTGCATACCCGCCATCCTTCAGAGGGTTTTGCTCAACTAGCCTTTGAAGCCAGTGAACAAGCACGCTCACGTAGCCTGCTAGAGATTTTGGGTGAAACTAAAGTCAATTTTCGTCAGGGAGTCGATCTTCGTCTACTTGAGCGCGAAATTCGTTTGGGCGAACAACTCAATGCAATGGAACAGACGCGATTGCAGCTTAATGGTAAGTTAACTGAAGAGCAGATTGCCACAATAGAGAAGCAAACAGAAGCGCTACTGGTAGATTATCAAGAGTTGCAGGAACAGATTCGACAGAGTGGTTCGCGCTACGCAGAGTTAATAGATCCTACACCTTTGAAGTTAAGAGAGATTCAGCAGCAGATTTTGGATGATGAGACAATACTATTGCAGTATACACTGGGCAATCGACGTAGCTTTCTATGGGCGGTAACTTCGACCGCTATTACTAGCTATCAGCTTCCCAAGAAGACAGAAATCGAAGCAGCGGCAAGACGTGTTTATAAACTATTGACAGTCAGTCATAAGAGAGAGACTAAGAGACAGGCTGAACTGGCTGTAGCAGAGCTTAGCGATATTGTGCTCGCACCAGTTGCCGGACTTTTAGGAAAGAAACGCTTATTAATAGTTAGTGAAGGCACATTACAATATGTACCATTCGGGGTACTGTCATTGCCTCAAAGTGCAGAGAATGGAGCTGATAATAGAGTCCCTCTAATTGTTGAGCATGATATCGTGAATCTTCCTTCCGTATCAGTGCTAGCATTATTGCGCAAGACATTATCTGATCGTCAACCAGCGGAAAAGATTGTAGCTGTACTAGCCGATCCAGTTCTGCAAAAAGATGATGTCAGAATTAAGACAACTATTAACAATCGGGTATCAAGAAATCGCAAGTTAATTTCCGTTGCTAGCCTAGCGAGAGCGGCAAGAGAGGTTGGAATAAGTGGGTTTGAGCGACTCTATTATACTCGACAAGAGGCCAGTGCGATTGTCTCTCAGACCCTCAAGGGAGAAAGCTTGATCGCACTCGATTTTGATGCCTCACGAGCAACGGTAAATAATGCTGAACTGGAACGGTATCGAATTATCCATTTTGCTACTCATGGAATACTCAATAGCCAGCACCCTGAACTATCAGGAATTGTTCTCTCGCTTGTTGATGAGAGGGGGCAACCACAAGAGGGATTCCTACAGGTGCATGATATCTGCAATCTCAAACTAAAAGCAGATCTGGTAGTACTAAGTGCCTGTAGAACAGCTTTAGGGAAGACCGTCGAGGGAGAAGGGTTGATAGGATTAGTGCGCAGTTTTATGTATGCAGGGGCGGTGCGAGTAGTGGCCAGTATGTGGGATGTCAATGATGAAGCAACCGCAGAGTTGATGAAGCGATTCTATCAGGAGATGCTTAAAAAAGGGGTAACACCATCATCAGCATTGCGTTCAGCACAAGTGTCGATCTGGCGAGAGAAACGCTGGCAAGCACCATACTACTGGGCTGCCTTCCAACTTCAAGGTGAGTGGTAAGATCAAGAATCTCTCGTTAAGTTGCTATTATTAAGATTTCTTGAGAACGATTATTGGTTGATAAGACATACTGATATTTTCCATAATACTCAACACGAATATTCTTCTTATAGCGGTATAGAATATTGATCAATTCAGATTCAGAAGGTATTCCATCACTTCGATAAGAAACAACCATAATGCTATTACGATATCTTTGGAATATCTTATCAAATGCACCATAGATCAAATTTTTGTCTATCCATTCATTTGGCCTAAGCATTAAACGCTTATGTTTGGATCTCTCGTCGATCTGTTTATTCCAAGAATCATACATAGTTAAGCCTTCAAGAAAATGGTAAAAACCAAGATAGTCAACGGCTGTGCCGCGATTAGAAATATATGGAGTATCAATATAGACAAGATCAAAATTTGTCGGAGCGTTGATAGCATCAAAGTTATAAGCATAGTTTTGCTGGCCATTATCGAAGACGGCTCTATTTGCCTCGTCAACAAAGATTTTAAATAGATCGTCAAAAGGCTTATCCCAAGTAGACTTATTACCAAAGGATCGATCAACTTCGGCAAATCTAATATACAAATTCTTTCTATGAAATAGATTATAAGGTCGTTTTATTAAACAGGCCTGACAAAGTGCATAAAAGGCAATAGCAAACTTGTAAGGATTAGTGATACAACGAATATTGGTTATTGTTTGATCAATCCAGGCATTCTCTGTGTCTGTAAAATAGATTCCGGAAAAGTGAGATTCTATTAACTGTGGATATTTGATTTCACTATGTTTTTGAAGCAGCCAAGCTACTTCTGAAGCCTCTAACTTGACATTAACATTTTCTATCAGTGCGACACCAAAATAATAGTTAAATTTAAGTAGATCATTATAAGTGACCTGTTTTCCTTGTAATTTAAATTTATAAGCAACGGCTCCGGTGCCACCAAAAATATCTAAAACGGTATTAAAATGCAGAGTATTAACTTTATCCCAAAGCCAGTTTACTATTTTAGTTTTGCTTCCTTGATAACGCGTTGATGGAAATGTTGGTTCAGGATTAAATAATTTTTGTTGATAAGTTACAACTTTATCCATCGGGGTTGACCAAAGCTTTGTGGTATACCATTGATTAACCTTGCGATTCTGGATCAACTCCTAATTCCTTGAGCTTTTCTAACAATCGCTGCACTTCCCGTTCTGCTTTATCAGCACGTTGGCGTAATTGCTGAAACGTAACAAACCTATTACCATTAGGTAAATAGATCTCTAAACCGGTTGATTTCATCTCAAAGCGTATACCTATCAAAGGACTGAGCCAACCAGCCAATTCATCAATAGTTTGAAGTTTGCCTCCAGCCCTTATATATCCAAACAGTTCCTCTTTCTCTGGGTCATATACATAGTATTCCTCAACACCATAGTGTTCATAAAAGCGGTGCTTACGTAGCATCTCAATAGGAGTATTACTTGATGAAAGTATCTCAAAGACAATCTGTGGAGCAATGTCTCCTTCTTCCCATTGCCTATATGAACCACGATGGCCTTTCGGGCGTCCTATTGCCACCATTATATCGGGCGCCTGCACTATCTTTGGATTGCTTGGTACTGGATACCAGAATAGATCTGCGGCAACAAAGGCATTATCTAATAACCCATCGAGATTCTCTTTAATCGTAACAATCCACTCATACTGTTTGGTATTGTCTGCCATGGGCTTGCCGTCACTCTCTGGATAGGTGATCGTGTCGGATATTGGTGGGTTGGTAAGTCTTGACATTTTGGCTCCACTAAAAATCTTGTGATGCACCGTTTTATATGGAAGTTAGCTAAAACTGAAAGTTTGCTGTATTTGAGACAACATTATCAACAACTACCTGTACAGTATTATCACCCTTCTTCAATCCTAGCTTCTTCTTATTGCCACGTGCAGTGATGGAAGTATTATCACTGATAGTAACTCGCGATGTTGGTATTTCCTTACCATTGATTAACACTTTAGTAGTAGCTTCTGGTGTGCTGGAAGTAAATCCCACTCCTGTGATAGAGAGGATAGATTTGTTGTAAGTAGGTTCGATAATCATTGGCATTAACATAAAACTAGCTACTTCTTCGCCTTGGTTGTCAGCCAGATCCGTAGCAATAATCTTCACTCTGCCATTAGCAGTAGCTTTATCGAGATTGTTAATTGTGAATGTACTAACATCTCCGCCAAAGTCAGCAATATTCTGGAAAGTGGCACCACCATCAAGGGAGAGCAAAAGAGATTGTGAGGCAATGCCTACATTATCAACATTAACACTACGCCAACCTATTGTAATGGATTGGCCAGCAGGCAATACCTGACCAGCAAAGGGGTTATCGATAGTGATGGTAGGAGCTTGAGAATAGATTGCCAGCTGATCAACCTGTCCAAGCACGGGCAGGCTTGTTAATAGTAGGATAGTGAAAGATAAAATAGCTTGCTTAAGCATTTGCTACACTCCTTTGCTACACTCCTTCAGTTTCTAGTTTAAGCTATAATTTTACTATGCCATAGTACTGTTTTGTCCCAGAACTTGTTCTGTATTCAATTTACGTTACGATTTTAACTGTCCGTAACTATTATTATAAACTTTGCCCTTTTTGGGATTGGTAAACTTCAAGGCAGACCAAGTCAAGTCTATACCCACACATTTGCTTTCGACAAGTCCATGGCTGTACCCTATGTTTATAATTTTTGTTAGCGTAAGGTCAGTCCCAAGCTGTCTATTTTTGGGCCAAGAGATCCAGAGCGTGCCTGTTGGTTTAAGATGGGCTTTAAGCTTAGGGAAGTTATTATCAAGTTCTCTCAGGCTTTTTACAAAGAGATGAATGTAGTCAAAAGAACCAGAAAGTTCCGAAGCAATATCAAGACTTGGTGGGTCAATCGCTGCTATTGCTTCTGCCGGTGCATTAATGAAGATTGCACGTATCCCCTCTTTAATACCTAGTTTTTTTGCTACCTGCATAATTATCCTTATGTAATTCTTAGTTTATACTAAGAATGCATTAGCATAAACAGAATGTCAAATTCGACAATAATCACTTCTCACTGGTCACTATTAAGTACTTAACGAGTTGTGTATACTGATAAGCAAATGGAGTCTATTGCGCTTCCTCGATCGATGTGGTATGGGAGAGGTTTTTCTTGCTACGGATCAGGTATTGGAATGCCCAGCTACAATCAAACTACTGCTGGTAACATCTAGATGCTTGATAACGCTAAATAATAAGGCGAGAAACTTACCACAGAGCACATAGAATGCTCTATATGCTCTGTGGCTCAATTTAATGGCCAAGGAAATTGACTACCTGCTCAACAAACTTCTCGGTCTGTTCAAAGATTGGTAGATGACCACAATTCTTTATCAACACTAATTCAGAATTAGCAATTGCATCACGGAATGCTTCTCCATAGATAGGAGGAACAAGCTGATCATTTTCTCCCCAGAGGATTAATGTAGGGATATTGATACGATGTAACCGACCATGCAACTTGGGATTATGTAGATATGGATTCCAACCAATCCGTGCTAAAGCCTCCATTGCTTTTAGTAACAGCATCAGCATCTCTTCAGGAGGGTCATCTTGCACTAGCGCCTGAGCAATCTCTGAGTTTGGATCGTGAAAGATCAGATTACGCCAATCGGCTGGCTCAAGACCAAATAGCTCAGCAATAGGATGATCAGGCAGCCATATTCCTACTGAATCGACCAGCACCAGTCGGCGTATACGCTCTGGCCAACGCACCGCCAGTTCTGCTGCAATCCAACCGCCAAACGAAGCGCCGACAATATTCACTCGATCGAGTTTGAGTGCATCCAGTAGGTCTAAATAATGGAAGGCGAGATCCTCGATATCTTGAATGCGATTCAAACCTTCGGATTGATCAAAGCCGGGATGAGCTGGCGCAATCAAGCTGTAGTGCGTTGCTAACGCTTCATGGAATGGCAGCCAGAAGGTCTCGCCTCCACCTGTATGTAGATAGAGTAATGGCTGTCCTGATCCACCTCGCAAGACTTGGGTACGCACACCATGCACATCAAGGAATTCAACTTGTCCTGTCATATCGCTTCTCCTTATTTTCCGGCGCGGAATTCTTGCCGCAGCGTGGGCATCACTTCTGTGGCAAAAAGGTCTAGGTTCTTCTTGGTCAACTCTGCTGGTAAGCTACCAAGTTGGAATAGTCCCAACAGATTGCCACAACCCAGCTCTTTTAAGCGTGAGATCAATTGCTCACGCACCGTCTGCGGGCTACCTACAATCGCATAGCTACCTGCTAAAATACCATCCCAAGTCTCAACAGTACCCATAAATTGGTTAAGAGCCGCGAGTATCTTCATAGTCGAGCGTGCTGAAGTGTAGCCAGGTGGTATAGTAGTAAGCCCTTTGAGCAGCTTCTTAACAAAATACCATAGATGTGGCTCATACTCTTTACGTGCCTGCTCATCCGTCTCTGCAATATAGATCGGCACCAACCAGCCAAGCTGTTCTGGATCGGCAGTGTAGCCAGCCTTTTCAGCAGACTGACGGAAGTGTTCAAAATTCTTACGGAAAACATCAATATGGAAATAGGGAATACCCATATAGGCATAACGCTTCTGCGCTACCCATTCAATCGTTTCAATACTGCCTGCGCCTGGTATCCAGATTGGTGGATGTGGTTTCTGAAAAGGCTTTGGCCAGGCATTCACATATTTTATCTTGTAATGCTTGCCATAATGGCTGAAAGGCCCATCCTCGGTCCATATACGCATAATTAGCTCATGTGCCTCGGCAAAGCGTTCCCGTGAAAAACTAGGATTTATTCCAAAGGAGAAATATTCCGGGCCGCCTCCAATCACCTGACCAGAGATGATGCGTCCGCCTGTGATTACATCAAGCATAGCAATCTCTTCTGCTACTCTTTGAGGCGGGTCATAGAGTGGTAAGGCATTGCCAACCACAGCAATCTTGATCTGTTCAGTGCGTCTTGCTAGTGCAGCAGCAATAATGTTGGGCGAGGGCATATTGCCATAGGCGGTCTGATGGTGCTCATTTACACATACACCATCGAAGCCAAGCTTTTCGGCATATTCCAACTCGTCTAAGTAACGGTTATAGATCTTATAACCCTCTTTGGGATCGTAAAAGCTATTTGGGCACCAGATCCAGGCGCTACGATGATTCTGCTCGAAATCATCGGGCAGATGTGGCCAAGGCATCAGATGGAAAAAGAAGAATTTCATAATTTCCTCGCTATTATCTTAAGTGACAGGTCGTAGTAACAAGCGACGAGACAATACAATACTGCTACTCTCAAGCGACTTGCAAGCTAATCACTTTCAATCTGCTCATTTGTCACTGATCACTTTTCACTGGAGTCAATGTCTTGCAGTAACGCAAAGGCTTTGCGTTTGTCGCGTAGGAATTCATCGACATTCACATCTGCCGGTAATGCTTTGCGTAGCTGCTCGATAATTTCGAGGGCGGCCTGTACTTGCGCGCGCGCCCCCGCCAACTGGCCGAGCATGAAGAGGCAACTGGCCAGGCCATAATGGGCTTGCCATTCGTAACCAGGATAATTAATGTGTTGGCAATGGTCAATAGCTGTGCTATAGGCTGTTTGCGCAGCTTGAAGTTGACCGGTCTGTTCGTAGGCTTGACCAAGGCCACAGTGTGCTTCTATAACTAAACGTACCTCGCCTAGCCTTACATGCTCCTCACACGCCTGTACTAACCGATTAACAGCGTCGGGTAGGATACCCAGTTCCAATGCTATTAGACCGAGTTTGTGATTAGCATGTACTTTTCCACTCTGATTACCGACCGATTCTGCGATTGTCAGATATTGTTGATAGCAATCACGCGCCAATTCGATCTCTGCTAAACTGCGGAAGACATCTCCTAGACCATTTTGGAATGAGCCTTCATTTAGGCGGCTCTCCAGCGCACGCGCTAATTCCAAGCCTAGCTCATATGCCTCTAGCGCTTGATCCAATTGCGCACATTGCCAATATATCTGCCCTAGACGCAACAACGCCATCATTTCACCTAGACGATCCTTCTGTTTACGCGCTAATTTAAGCGCTTCTTCAGCAAAATCTCGCCCTTTTTTATACTGACCAGCAAAACCAAGCATACTGCCGAGTAGTGAAAGTATCTGGCTTTCCGTGGCATGATCACCTAAGTGACGCACGATCTCTAACGCACATTCCAGGGCATCAAAAGCCTCTTCAAAACGGCCTAAGGCACGGTAGGCACGCGCTAGTAGCAGTAAGAGTTGGCCTTCTAATACAGGATCTTCAGCCTGTTCAGCAGCACCAAGTCCCTCTTCTGTAGCTACCAGTGCGGCTTCAAATTGGCTGCGATTAAGTTCTAGTTGACTTTTAATAAGTTGTGCATGGGCTAAGAGAGCAGCATTTTCAGCCGCCTGAGCAAGTCGTTGGGCCTCTCCTAGTGCTTGATCAGCAGTGTTCAGTTGGCCTAGATGAAGCGCTACTTCAGCCGCACCCAATTGCAGTTTTGCCCATTCTGCAGGATCAGGCGGAGTGTCAGTATCAACCATCTCCTGTGCTGCTGCCAGTGCCCAGGCATAATAACTTTCTGCTTCTGCCATTGCTAGTCGCGAGCGTGCTGCTTCTGCTGCTGCTGGCCCATAATGAAAAGTCTTTTCTGCTTGCCCAGCTTCATGATAATGGTAGAGCAGTTGCGCACTCTGGCGTAGTAGCTTCTGTTGATTATTAGTCGTTTCTGCCTCGATTGCTTGTGCTGTTTGTAGATGTAATTTGCGGCGACGACGGCGTGGGATGCCCTCATATAGGACAAGCTGCAGAGTGGGGTTATGAAAGTAGTAACCCTCGTCGCTCTTTTGGCTCTCCTTGATCACATTCTCCTTAACCGCACGCTCCAGTTCATTGATCAGTTTATCTTCATCAAGACCACTTATACGTTCCAGTAGACTGAAGGTAAATTCACGACCAATTACCGCAGCTTGGCGTAGTAGCTCAATAAGTTGTTCATCTAGACGTGCCAGTTTCAGTTCAGCAAGCTGCTGTAAGCTTTGAGGCAATGTGATATTTTCCAGATCTTCACAACACCATTGATCCTCCTTGAGCACTAGCTTTCCTTCATTAAGCAGCAGCCGTACAATTTCACCTATATAATAAGGGTTGCCCTGTGAAACTGACCAAAGCTGCTCAATATCCCTTTCAACAAAGTGGGTACGGCCAAAGATCGCATCAAGTAGATTGCGTACTTCTGATATTGAGAGCGGCTGTAAGGAGAGTGCTTCATAACCGCCTGAACTTGCCAACGTAGCCAACCATTCTTGCAGCCTATGCCCCTTATCACTCAACTGCTCACTACGGGCAAGAAAGATAAAGAGTACACGGGTACGACATTGGCGCAGTAGATAAGCAAGCAACTCCAAACTGAGTTGATCAGCTAAATGCAGATTGTCGAATATCAGTACACCAGCACGATCGCTTAAACAGCGTAGCGCCACTGATACTACGGCCTCAAACACCCGCCATTTTTCGGCTTCGCTAAAGGTATGACTCTCCAGTAGGCAGCCTGGTAATTCTACCCCCATCTGTTCAGCAGTTAATTCTGCAAGATGAGCTTCTGAATCTAGATCTTTACGTGCTACCCCAATCATACGCCGTAGCAGGTCGAGCCAAAGTTGAAAAGGAAGCTGTCCACGCGCGGCTGGCTCATAAAATCTTGTTAGCAAGACGGCCGCACCTTGGCGGCGTGCCCAAGTTTTAAACTCTTCACCTAGCCGCGATAATCCCACACCCTGCTCACCTAGCAAGACAATAGGACGAGCTTTGCCGCTGAGCAGATGTTGATATTCTACTGCCATACGCTCCATCTCACGCCGCCGTCCTAAAAACTGATCGAAATCGGGAAAGGTCTTGACTAAACGACGGCTGAGCGTGTCGCGTGGTCTTGAATCGGTCTGTGTTGGTAAATAAGTAGCAGAGGATAGTAATGGTAATGGCGAAGTGTTCTCAGTAGTACGAATCTTTACACTGAGTGGTGTGCTAGTCAATGGAGTTAGCGGGATGCCTGCCGCCGTCATCAGTTCTTGTGCCAGGGCAACGGCATTAGCTGGTCGTTGTGCAGGCTGCTTGCTTAATGCGCGCATAATAACCGCTTCAATCTGCGAGGGAATTTCCGCGCGTATACGACGCAATGGTGGGGGTGGCTGTTTCACATGAGCTTGTAAGATATCAAGTAAAACCGGTTCATTAAATGGTACTTGTCCGCTTAATAGTTCATAAGCGATGATACCTAGTGAATAGACATCTGAGCGTGCATCTAGTTCTCGACTATAGCACTGCTCTGGTGACATATAGTGAGGTGTGCCAAGCAGATTGTTGACTTGAGTAAGCCGCTCGCTGGCACGTCCTAACTTGACAATACCAAAATCGACTACCTTGATCAGTTCCGAGCCATCCTTCAATTTATGTAGTAGGATATTTGAAGGTTTCAGATCACGATGTATGATCCCCTCTTCGTGGGCAGCCCCGATTGCTTGGCAGACAGGCAGTAAAAAACTTAGTGCACGTTCTACCGAGAGTGCGCCATGACTGCGCAACTCTGCCTCTAGCGTGGGACCGGTGAGCAGCTCCATTACTAGATAAGTAAGCCCATCTGAAGAAGTGCCGAAATCATGTATGGTAATAATATTAGGATGTTTGATACGTGCAGCGGCTTGCGCTTCACGCTCAAAACGGGCTTGACTGATAGTATCTAGGGTGATCTCAGGACGCAGCACCTTGACTGCTACTTCATCACCTATACGTAGCCTACGCGCCCTATAGACTATTGCCATGCCGCCTTCGCCAAGCTGCGCGATCAGCTCATATTTCCCATCGAGAATTTGGCCGGCCAAATATATACCTGAAGGTTTATCCATCTTTTCTTAATTACCCTTTGATCACTTTGCCAAAATAGTCTATCGTCTTCTGCAATCCTTCATCGATAGGCACGCGCGGCTGCCATCCCAAATGTTCACGCGCACGTGTAATGTCTGGGCGCCTACGAGTGGGATCATTTTCTGGCAATGGTTTGAAGACGATCTTGGCATTACCGTTCACCATTGCAAGAATTTTGCGTGCCAGTTCAATTACCTGATATTCTTCTGGGTTGCCTAGATTGACTGGACCAATAAACCCCTCTTGATTCATCATTCGCACCATTCCTTCAACTAGATCGTCAATATAGCAGAACGAGCGTGTCTGTGTACCATCACCATAGACAGTGAGATCCTCACCACGTAGCGCCTGTACAATAAAGTTCGAGACTACACGTCCATCGTTCTCATTCATATATGGACCATAGGTGTTAAAGATGCGTATGATTCTTATGTCTACACGATTCTGACGATGGTAATCCATCATTAACGTTTCTGCGGCACGTTTTCCTTCGTCATAACATGATCTGATACCAATAGGATTGACATTGCCCCAATACTCTTCACGCTGTGGATGTTCAGTAGGATCGCCATAGACCTCGGAAGTAGAGGCTTGCAGAATACGAGCGCGTACACGCTTAGCCAGTCCTAGCATGTTAAGAGTACCGAGAATGTTGGTCTTAATTGTCTTAACAGGATTGTATTGATAATGGATAGGCGAAGCTGGGCAAGCAAGGTTATAGATCTGATCTACTTCCACTAGGATCGGTTGGGTAATGTCATGTCGGATTAACTCAAAACGTGGGTGGTTACGTAGTGCCGCGATATTGCTCTTTTGACCGGTAAAGAAGTTGTCCAAACAGATTACATCATGGTTTTCATCAATAAGACGGTGACAAAGGTGTGTACCGATAAAACCAGCTCCG
>JBFLVQ010000117.1:0-17608 GCA_040758525.1 Acidobacteriota bacterium | reverse complement strand
GATTATTTTTCCTAAATCGTAATGATGAACTTAGTGCACGAGATGTGTTTGCTGTTACTAAACCGCCTTTCTCTCAATACCAATATGGAGCAACGCTGAGCGGACCAATCAGAAAAGATAAGACGCTCTTTTTCACCTCCTTTGAGCGACTCTCTGTTAGCCAAAACAACTTTGTCACAATCAGCGATTTTGCTCTTGCCGCAATTAACCGACAAGGATTCAATGTTCAGAAAGGAGTTAGTCCTTTTGCGCTGGGCAATACTTCCTTACTTGCGCGTGTGGATACTAAGTTAACTCAGAACAACTCCTTATGGGTGCGTTACAATTTTGGCGGCACTTATAATGGTAGATTCGAACCGTTTGGCGGACTGACTGCGGCTACGGCAGCCAGTGTTTTTAGAGCTGATGACCATAATGTCGCCGTCAATAATACCTATATCAACGCTGGACTCAATCTGGTCAATGAGACTCGCTATCTCTTCAATAAACGTGATGCTACCAGCAAGGGTGTGATTCCAGGACCACAGACGCTCATCTTCGCTCCTGAAGGGGCAATTACATTTGGCCCCTCAACCAGTTCACAACCCTTAATAATTAACGAGTACACCAACCAGATTGTCAATAACACATCATTGTTACGTGGCCGCCATCAGATCAAGTTTGGCTTCGATTTCCTGGAAAATCATACTACTGATGAAGCCTTTGCGCTCCCCTTTAACAATGGCTTCTCGCTCTTTGGTCCAATAGATTTTGCTGCTCTTACCAATACGCCAGGCTTTCCCTTCTTTACTGGCCTAGAAGCCTTTGATCCAACTTTGCGCTCACAGCCACAAAAGGATTTTCTTACTTTCCTAGCGGGCGTTCTACCCAGTATGCTGCCAGGCTTTCCTAATGGGGTAGATCTTGCCAATATGCCTATCCCAACCGCCTTTATACAAGGCTTTGGCACTGGCGCGATCGACCTTAATTCGAAAGCTTTCTCGGCCTTTGTGCAGAATGATATCAGGGTGCGCCCAGAGTTCTTGCTCAAATTAGGGATACGCTATGATATTCAAAGGGCGCAAGATGTGCCCAAGAACGATGGCAATTTTAGCCCCCGTATTGCCTTGGCCTACAACCCCAAACAGATTCCTAATCTGAATATACGGGCCGCTTACGGGATCTTTTTTGCTAGGGTGCTGAACGCCTTTAGCTCTGGCAATGAGAATAACAGAAAAGGGCTAGTAAAGACTGCGGTTGTGCCATTGCCATTTTCTGTCTTGCCATATTCTCGCCCAGGACATAATTTTCCAGATTTTACTACCTTTCCCCCAGATCTCTTCTTCGATCCAACGCTCAGTCTGGTCTTTGAATTTAATCGCAATCTGCGCAATAGTTATTCTCAGCAAGCGGTGCTTGGCATCGATTACTATCTAAATAGAAATACCCTTGCTTCTATCAATTATAACTATGTGCGCGGTCTCAAGCTTTTCCAAGAAAGAAACGTAAACCCAATAGTAAATCCAGATCCCACCAACCCATTTGGTGGTCGTGTTGATCCAACACGTGGTGATGTGATTCAGTATGCATCGGATGGCGATAGTTACTATCATGCCTTAACGGTAGCGCTTGAACGCCGCTTCACCAAGATCAATTTTCTTGCTTTTTATACGCTTGCCAAAGCCATCGACAATTTCTTCGATGTGCGTGTAGATTTGACGAGCGGTCCTGTCAATCCGCTCAACATAAGAGCTGAACGAGGGCTTTCCAATCAGGATATTCGCCATCGTTTTGTTCTCTCAGGAGTTTGGGAGCTAAGCTATACTAAGAATCCCATTCTGCGCGATTTTCAACTCTCTTCAATCGTTACGATTACCTCCGGTACTCCCTTTAACCTGCTTGCTGGCGTCGATCTTAATGGTAGTGGCGATAATCCTCCTAGCGACCGGCCACTTATTGGTGGTGTTCCAATTGGTCGCAATGCCGGTGAGCAACCAGGATTTGCCAGCCTAGACCTGCGTTTATCTCGTAAAATTACCATCAATGAGAAGCTCTTTTTTGAAGGATTCATTGAGGGGTTCAACTTTCTCAATCGCACCAATATTAGCCAGGTTGATAATGTCTTTCTCCCAGATCTGCAGGGAAATTTCAATCTACCTCCTAATACAGGTAATAACGGCAGATTTATCGCACCACGTAATCGCTATCGCAATGCCTTCTCACCGCGCCAATTACAGTTTGGCCTACGGTTTAACTTTTAATCCAAGCCGAAGTCATCCCCAACTTACTAAATATGGGGATGACTTCACTAATCTTTGCTAGGACAGTAAGAGTTCTCGTTATCTGGTATGTGAAAAGGGGGCATAGCGAAAACGCTAACACACCAAGATAAAAATATAGACCTCTATTTTTCGACTACAGATAGAACAGAAATTAACACAAAGTAGACCTCCGACTAATATTAAAGATTTTCGTTACTTACTAAACATATTTAGTCGATAAGTTCTCTGCATTTTTAAGATCGTTTAGTTACTTAAGTTTTTAATACAAGACGACGATCTAAGCCTTATTCTGGAGGTCACCGCATGAAGTTTTATTTTCCTCAACACCCAAAGAAATTTTCTACCTTGGCAGAAATTCTACGCTGGAGAGCGTTAACACAACCATCAAGGGTTGCTTATACTTTTCTTGCCGATGGTGAGGTGGATGCGCGACATTTGACTTATGCAGAGTTAGATCGCCAGGCTCGCGCGATTGCGGCATTGCTAGAGAATCAGAATGCCCGCACAGCGCGAGTATTGCTACTCTATCCACAAGGATTGGAGTTTATTGCTGCCCTTTTAGGCTGTTTCTATAGTGGCACAGTTGCCGTACCAGCATACCCGCCCGATCCTGCCCGATTAAATAGAACCCTTCCTAGGCTACAAGCGATTGCTGCAGATGCTCAATCGATATTGGTATTGACTACCTCTCAGGTTCTCTCAGTTACTAAAGAGATATTTTCCCTATATCCAGACCTGGAGAAGATGCGCTGGCTAGCCACAGATAATCTGCCGGTAACATTGGCGGAGGAATGGCGAGATACCCTTATTGATGGGGAAGATCTGGCATTTCTACAGTATACCTCTGGCTCAACCGCTACTCCCAAAGGGGTAATGATTACACATAATCATATCCTGCATAATGCCGCCTATTATTGCCAGGGATGGCAATTAAATTCTGATAGTGTCGCGGTGACCTGGTTGCCCAGTTTCCATGATTTGGGATTAATGGATGGCATCACAGCACCACTCTTTTTGGGATATCATTCGGTCTTGATGTCCCCTTTGGCATTTCTACAAAAACCGCTTCGCTGGCTTAAGGCGATCACAAACTATCGAGGCACTTATAGCGCCGGTCCAAATTTCGCTTTTGATCTTTGTGCGCGAAAGATCTCATCGACAGATAAACAGGCCCTGGATCTGAGTAGTTGGAATGCCGCTTTGATTGCCGCCGAACCGGTTCGTAAAGAGACAATGACACGGTTCATTGAAGCTTTCTCGCAATGTAGATTCGATCCACTAGCCTTTTGCCCAGGTTATGGTCTAGCGGAAGCGACATTAAAGGTTACTGCGACAGAGCCGACTGCTCCCGTAGTATATTGCACACTCTACTCAGACCAATTAGCACAGCATAGTGTGGTAATTGCCAATGATGAGCAGAATACACAAACCCTGGTCAGCAGTGGAAATATTGAGAATGAATTTGACGTTAATATTATTATTGTTGATCCAGAATCATTAACCGAGCTACCCCACAATCGTGTAGGGGAGATCTGGGTATCTAGCCCAAGTTTGGGACAAGGCTATTGGCGACGTCCTGAAGAGACCAAGAAGACTTTTCGCGCTTATTTAGCAGATAGTAGAAAAGGGCCTTTTTTACGTACCGGTGATCTAGGCTTTGTCAAAGACAAGGAACTGTTCATTACTGGTCGTATTAAGGATCTTATTATTATTGATGGTCGCAACCATTATCCTCAGGACATTGAGTTAACAGTAGAAAGAAGTTCGCCGCTGATCAGACCAGGGTGTACAGCAGCCTTTTCTATCGATATTAATGGTCAAGAAGAGTTAGTAATTGCCGCCGAAGTTGAGCCACGTCGTCATCAAGATAAGAGCTCTTCACAAGCTCAGGCTACATTCGATTGGCACACGGTTATCAATGAGATTAAGCAGAACATTGCAGAATATCATGATCTAGCGGTAAAAGCCGTGCTATTACTCAAGGCTGGCACTATACCTAAAACATCTAGTGGCAAGATTCAGCGTCATGCTTGTCGAAACGGATTCAACTCACAGAGCTTAGAGCTAGTCGATGGGCAAGAGTGGTCTCAGCAGCTAGAGTTGGAAAAGCCGGTCAGACCAACAGTAGTAGAGCAGACAACGGCAAATCTAGCAGCCATTAGAGGCTGGCTAGTGAATAGACTTAGCGAGCAAGCCAAACTCAGCCCAGAGAAGATAGATATTCGACGGCCATTTCACTACTATGGATTAAGATCTGTGGAAGCGGTGAATCTATCTGGTGAGTTAGCGGCTTGGTTAGGGATCGAACTCTCACCCACACTATTGTATGAACATACCAGTATTGAAACTTTGAGCAGTTATTTAGCTGGACAGAGTGCTAGCGTCTCCTCAAAGTTGATTACCCAAACCTCGCTAGAGGGCGGGGAGAAGCGAGAGCTGATTGCGATAGTCGGTATTGGCTGTCGTCTACCTGGCGCAGAGAACCCTAGCAAATTTTGGCAGCTACTACGTCAAGGTGTTGATGCTGTCCATGAAGTACCAACACAGCGCTGGGATATAAATGCTTTCTATAATCCTGATCAGGCAGCAATAGGCAAGGCAACTACACGATGGGGTGGCTTTCTGACGAGTGTAGATCGGTTTGATGCTGGCTTTTTCGGCATCTCACCACGCGAGGCTGCCTGTATGGATCCACAGCAGCGGCTGCTTTTGGAACTGGTTTGGGAGGCTTTAGAAGATGCTGGCGAGGTCTGCGAGCGATTGGCAGGAACAAATACTGGCGTCTTTGTTGGGATAGGAACATTCGATTACGGTAGGATGCAACTAAGCAACATAGATCTTTGCAGTAGTCCACATGCCAGTACAGGTAGTTGTTTGAGTATAGCTGCTAATCGTATCTCATATATCTACAATTTCTTGGGACCTAGTGTTGCGATCGATACGGCTTGTTCATCATCACTAGTAGCAGTTCACCTGGCTTGTCAGAGTATCTATAGAGGTGAATCGACATTAGCGCTAGCAGGGGGAGTCAACCTGATCCTAGATCCTAATACTACTATTAGTATGTCAAAAGGTGGTTATCTCTCTGCAGATGGAAAATGTAAAGCCTTTGATGCGAGAGCAAATGGTTATGTGCGCGGAGAAGGTGGCGGAATAGTGGTATTGAAGCCATTATCAACAGCATTAGCAGAGGGAAATCCCATCTATGCGGTAATACGAGGCAGCGCTATTAATCAAGATGGTCGTACTAATGGACTCACTGCGCCCAATCAACAATCACAAGAGGCGCTGTTGCAACAGGCTTACAAATGCAGCGCAGTATCACCAGCACAGGTTCAGTATGTTGAAGCCCATGGTACCGGTACAGCTTTAGGCGATCCTATCGAGGTAAAGGCGCTGGGAGCAGTATTATCAATCGATCGTCAAGAGGGAGATAAATGCATTATTGGTTCAGTAAAAACCAATATAGGACATCTAGAAGCGGCGGCAGGTATTGCTGGTTTAATTAAAGTTGCGCTTTCACTTAAAAATGGAGAGATACCTGCTAGTCTACATTTTGAAACTCCCAATCCTTACATACCTTTTAATGATCTGCCAATCGTTGTACAGCAGCGATTAAGCAAGTGGCCTGAGCGCAAAACTCCTGCCATTGCCGGGGTGAGTTCTTTCGGGTTTGGTGGTACAAACGCGCATATAGTGCTGCAAGCGGCGCCAGAAAGAGTTAGTGAGATAGAAAAAGAGTCGGCTGATATCAATTCGGCCTACCTTTTGCCATTATCTGCACATACACCAGAAGCCCTCAAAGCAATGGCAGAGTCTTATACTACTTTTTTGGCTAATAGTAGATCGTATACACAGCCAGCTTTGCGCGATATCTGTTATAGTGCTGGTCTGCATAGAAGCCATCTAGACTATCGTCTATCAATGGTAGGGCACAGTAAAGAAGAGCTTATTGCGCATTTAACATCATTCTGCCAACAAGAAAATTCGCTTGGTTTCTCAGTAGGACAACGTCACCCCAACCATTCTGCCAAAATAGTCTTTGTTTTTCCTGGTCAGGGTTCTCAATGGTTTGGTATGGGACGCCAACTATTAGAGAAAGAACCAGTGTTTCGACAGACCTTGGCAGAGTGTGATCAGGCTATGCGCACATATATCGATTGGTCATTGCTGACAGAACTATCGGCAACAGAGACAGAATCAAGGCTTAATGAGATCGATCGTATACAGCCAGTACTTTTTGCCATACAGGTAGCCTTAGTAGCACTATGGCGTTCTTGGGGAATAGAACCTGATGCAGTAGTAGGGCAGAGTATGGGAGAAGTAGCGGCTGCCTATGTTGCTGGTGCCTTGAATCTAGCAGATGCGGCGCGAATTATTTGTCAACGTAGTCTATTGTTAAGAAAAGTCCGTGGCCAGGGTAGTATGGCAGTAGTTGAACTGTCTATGGAAGAAGTCCAATCAGCTCTGGTAGGGTATGAAGATAGAGTATCGATTGCTGTTAACAGCAGCCCACAATCAACCGTGATCTCCGGAGATTCTCAGGCAATCGCAGAGCTTATTGCATCGCTAAAAGATAAAGAAGTATTCTGCCGTCTTGTTAAAGTGGATGTTGCTTCTCATAGCCCTCAAATGCAACCATTGTGTAGAGAGCTATGGGAAGTTTTGGCAGATGTGCAATCAAAGAGGCTTGAGATCCCATTATATTCCAGCGTAACCGGCAAGTTTGATCCAACACTGGAACTCGATGCGCATTATTGGGTAAAAAATCTTCGAGAACCAGTACTCTTTTCTTCCGCTATCCAACAGTTGTTGGCACAGGGTCACAACATCTTTATCGAATTAAGTCCACATCCAATACTACTCAATACGATTGCAGAAGGGCTAAAGTATGCTGGCAAAGAGGCAACTCTGCTCTGGTCATTGCGGCGAGAAGAAGATGAACAGGTGACAATACTCAACTCTTTAGCAACTCTATACTGTCTTGGCGCTGAGATTAATTGGCAGCAACTTTACCCTAGTAACGCACAATTTGTGAAACTGCCTTTATATCCTTGGCAGCGAGAACGTCTCTGGCTAGAGTTTCCTAAAGAAGTATGGGGCAAGGTGAAGAAGACACCATTCTATGGAATAGAGCCATCAACTACGCAACACCCATTACTCACTCAATACCTAAGACCAGCAAAGATGCCAAATCTACATATCTGGGAGATGGAACTGACACTGGAAAGTTGTCCGTACCTGAAGGATCATCAAGTGAATGGTATGGCGCTATTTCCTGCTACTGGCTATATAGATATGGCGCTAGCTACTGCTGAGGCTATTGGTACGGAATGCTGTCTGCTAGAAAGAATGGAGTTTGTTAAGCCGCTATTTTTAGCCGAACATAAGGCTCAAACTATACAACTGGTTATTACTACTATTAGCCCTGCACACGCTCAGTTTCAATTCTTCAGTCTTCAATCCGACAAACAGCAACAACCACTTTGGGATTTACATGCGCAAGCAATGGTCAGATTTGAGCCATTGACTACTCCAACTATTGAGACTATTTCGATTGCTGAAATTAAGAGCAGATGTAGCGAGTTCATTTCCGGTCAGCAACATTATCAACTGATGAACAGGCTTGGGCTGGAATATGGACATGCTTTTCAAGGTGTTGAAAAGGTATGGCAGGGAAAGGGCGAAGCGATCGCGCAATTGAGAGTACCGGAGGGATTGGAAACATCAGGCTATTATCTACATCCAGCGATTCTTGATGCCTGTTTTCAGACTCTTTCTGCGGCTTTATTTAGTAATAGAGAGCAGAACCTAGCAAAGACCCTTTATCTGCCGATCAGTTTAGCTAACCTTCGAGTCAATGCTCAGGCAGATAGGTATTTGTATAGCTATATTCGCTTTGAAATGGTTGCTGGTAGTAATGATCTGAAAGGTGACTTGATCGTTACCGATGAGCGTGGACAGGTTTTAGTAAAAGCAGCAGGATTATGTCTACGGCAGTTGGAACAGGGTATGGAAAAGGTGATCGAGGGTAAATTGAATGACTACTTCTATAAGATCTCTTGGGAAGCACAAAAACGAACGCTGCTCAGCTCACGCTCAGATACCTTTCAGCATCAGGGTTATTGGCTAGTATTTGCCGATAATCAAGGTGTCGCATCAAGATTAGTGCAGCAATTGGCACAAAAAAGAGGCCATTTCCGAATGGTTACCGCCGGCCCAGCATTTAAGTTGTTACCAGGCGGTGACTATCAGCTCAATCCAGGGCAACCACAAGAGTTTGAACAGCTCATTAAAAGTGTTGCTAGCCAAACCTCATCATTACAAGGGGTGATCTTTCTTTGGGGATTAGAGAGAGTAGAACTAGCAGAAGAAGATCTTGCCGGTATCGAAATGCAGTCTCTCAGATCTTTATCACTGATCTATTTGCTACAAGCTCTGGCTCAGGCAGGTTGGCGTAATGCCCCACGCTTGTGGGTAGTAACAAATGGTGTACAGGCAATCGAAAATAGTACCAGGTCACTAGCACAGTCACTATTTTGGGGGATTGGTCGAACCATAATGCATGAGCAGTCACAATTCCAATGCACAATGATCGATTTAAGTGCAACCATAGAATCTAATGAGATCGAATCTTTATTTGAAGAGATATGGTTTGCCGATGATGAGCAGCAGATAGCATTACGAGGCCAAGAACGGTTTGTTGCTAGATTGGTTCATACTACTGCGGGAGCAGATGCAGGGGTAGCTAAATCTCAGACTAGTAGGTCTGCGATTGATCAGCCTTTCCGATTGGAGATTAGCAAACCAGGAATTTTAGACCATATGCTTCTACGCGCTACTAAGCGACGACCGCCAGCAGCAGGAGAAGTCGAGATAGAGGTGTATACGGCCGGTCTCAATTTCGTTGATGTGATGAGAGCAATGGGTGTCTTGCAAGCCATGGGTATAGAAGACGCTCGAAATAATACGATAGAAATGGGCAACGAATGTGCCGGTAAAATTGTCGCGATTGGAGAAGGTGTTGATAATTTCCAGATTGGTGATGAAGTTGTTGCCATTGCCAGTGGCTGTTTGGGCTCATTTGTAACTACATCCAGTCAACTGGTAGTTCTCAAGCCTGCCCATCTAAGCTTTCCTGAAGCAGCTTCCCTACCCATTGCTTTCTTGACTGCTCACCATGCTTTGAACAATCTTGCCAGAATGGGTTGTGAGGATCGTGTGTTAATACATTCTGCTACTGGTGGCGTTGGTCTAGCGGCAATACAATTAGCACAACAAGCTGGCGCAGAGATTTTCGCTACTGCCGGCAGTCCAGAAAAACGTCAACTGTTAGAGACCTTAGGCGTCAAGCATATCTTTGACTCAAGATCGCTCGCATTTGCCGATGAGATCATGCAACAAACCAACGGTAAAGGTGTCGATATTGTCTTAAATTGTTTGACGGGGGAGGCATTAGAGAAGAACCTGGCCATACTGGCTCCTTATGGACGGTTTATTGAGATTGGCAAACGCGATATTTATCAGAATAGTCAACTAGAACTTGGCCATTTTCGCAGGAATCTCTGCTATTTTGCCGTTGATCTAGCGCGAATGGTGGTGGAACGACCAGCACAATGCGGCAATATGTTAAGAGAGTTAATGAAACAATTTAGTGAAGGTATTCTCAGGCCACTGCCATACCAATGTTATATGGTTTCGCAAGTTGTTACTGCCTTTCAACAGATGGCACAGGCAAAACATATAGGTAAATTGGTAATTAACCTAAAAGCCGCAGATGCACCGATTGTTACTGATGAGCAGCCTATGACAATAACATCGGATGCTACCTACTTGATCACGGGTGGGACAGGTGGCTTAGGGCTTGTGGTAGCAGAATGGTTAGCAGAACAGGGTGCCAAACAGTTGGTGTTGGCAGCAAGAAACGAAGCCTCTACCGCCGCTCTGCAGGTAGTCAGACAACTGAGGGATAAGGGTGTCGAGGTAAAAGTGGTTTGTCTAGATATCGCCTGCCAGCAGCAATTAGCTAACCTGCTGGTTGAGATAGAGCAGACATTGCCACCATTAAAAGGGATTGTACATGCTGCGGGAATCTTAAGTGATACGACATTGCTTAAATTATCGCGAGAAAGTTTTCAGGCAGTAATCAGACCTAAAGTGATGGGAAGTTGGAATCTGCATAAGCTGACCATCGATAAAGAGCTAGATTTTTTAATTCTCTTTTCCTCTATAGCATCGATTTTAGGCTCTCCAGGACAGGGTAATTATTGTGCTGCCAATGCTTTTCTGGATGCCCTAGCGCATTATCGTCAAGGCGAGCATCTAGCGGCGACCAGCCTAAATTGGGGGCCTTGGTCTGAAGTAGGGCTGGCGGCGACAACCGAAAAGAGAGGAAATAGATTGGAGTTTCGAGGTATTAGCAGTATCAACCCAAATCAAGGTAAAGATATTCTTAGCTGGTTACTGAACAAATCTGCCTTTAAGCGATCGGCCCAGATAGGAATAATGGCGTTTGATCTACGACAATGGCGACAGTTCTACCCCAAAGCCGCCCAGTCGGCGCTATTGATCAAATTGGCTCAGGAGCAGATTGGTGGTACACATCAGTTTAATCAGTCTAATCAGATTCGTAGCTCATTGTTACAGCTTAAATCAATGTCACAACGTAAGGCACTGTTAGAATCACATCTACGTACCCAGATTGCTCATGTATTAAGAATTTCTCCTACCCGCATTAATGCAGATTCTCCATTACAGAATTTGGGTATCGATTCGCTAATGGCATTGGAGTTAAGAAACCGTTTGGAAGCAAGCTTGGGTCTTATCTTACCAGCTACCCTGATCTGGGCTTATCCAAATCTTTCTGTAATGGTGCCTTACCTTGCTAGCAAGATGGGTATCTGTTTGGAAGCAGAGGAAAACACCGTTCCACTCAGAGAAGAGAATATACAATTGGCCGTAGAGGTAAGACAATTAGCAGAGCTTTCCGAACAGGAAGCAGAGCGGCTGTTACTAGAAAAGCTAGCCAGCCTTAATAGAATAGTCGATTAAGATAGCTAGCTTGATGGTCTAGGTATTAACTATGTATGAGAACATTGAACAGTTGTCTCCTTCTAAGCGTGCACTGCTAGCTCTTAAAGAGATAGAAGTTAAGCTTGAGGCATTGGAGCAGGCAAAATCGGCGCCGATAGCAATCATTGGTATGAGTTGTCGCTTTCCCGGCCAAGTAAATAGTAGCGAAGCTTTTTGGCAATTACTGGCAAAGGGAGTAGACGCAGTTCAGGAGATTCCTAAATGTCGCTGGAATGCTGATACTTACTATGATCCAGATACTACTATGGCAGGAAAGATGAATACCCGCTGGGGCGGTTTCCTTGACCAGATAGATCTATTTGATGCTAGCTTTTTCGGTATTTCACCGAGAGAAGCAACATATATGGATCCACAACAGCGTTTGCTGTTGGAAGTAGTTTGGGAAGCATTAGAAGATGCGGGAAAAACCACCAATAGATTGTCAGGCAGTTTAACGGGAGTCTTTGTTGGTGTAGCTAATATGGATTACACAACAATGATGTGTTCAGCTCTCAACCAGGTCAATGCCTATACGGCTTCGGGAGGCGCTTTTAGTATTATCGCCAACCGAATCTCTTACCTACTAGATCTACGTGGACCAAGCATCTCCATTGACACCGCCTGTTCATCATCTCTAGTCGCCGTTCATCTTGCCTGTCAGAGCCTGCGCAACAAAGAATGTGATATGGCACTGGCTGCGGGTGTGAATCTAATCTTATCGCCAGCCGCGACAATATCATTCTCTAAAGCGCAGATGATGGCTGCCGATGGTCGCTGCAAAACTTTTGATCATAGAGCAGATGGCTTTGTACGTGGAGAAGGTAGTGGAGTCATAGTACTTAAACGGCTCTCGGATGCGATTGCCGATGGTGATAATATTTTAGCAACTATTCGAGGCTCTGCCATTAATCAAGATGGACGCAGTGCAGGATTGACTGCTCCTAATCTTGTCGCACAGCAGATGGTACTCAAACAGGCGCTGCACAATGCTCGTGTTGAACCATGGCAGGTTAGTTATATAGAAGCCCATGGCACCGGTACATCTTTAGGAGATCCTATTGAAGTAGAGGCACTCACTTCTGTTTATGGACAACTTCGTCAGCGAGATCAAGTCTGTTTCATTGGCGCGGTTAAAACTAATATAGGTCATTTAGAGGCTGCCTCTGGTATCGCAGGATTGATCAAAACCGTGCTCTGCCTGCAACATAAACAGATCCCTGCTAATCTCCATTTCAAAAAGCTCAATCCCAATATTTCTTTAGATAATATGGCTTTTGTGTTACCGACAGAGTTACAGCCCTGGCCTGTCTATACGCAAGAGCATAGATATGCAGGGATAAGCTCTTTTGGCTTCGGTGGTACTAATGTACATATGATCTTACAGGAATGGACCGGAGCAGAAATGGCCGAGCAAGAACCCGTAGAAGAAAAATCTTTCCTTATGCCAATTTCTGCCAAGAGTGCAGAAGCGCTAGAGGATTTAGCTAGCGCTTATATAAATTTTCTCACTTCGCACCCAACATCGCTAAAAAGTATCTGCTATAATGCCAGTTTGAAACGTCCACACCATAATTATCGCTTAGCCATAGCAGCAACAACCAAGCAAGAGCTGACCGTCCGGTTAAACAGTTTTCTGGAACAGCAACCAACCCCTTTTTTATCAGTAGGAGACAGAGATCCTAATCAAGAGAACAGACTGGTATGGGTTTTTCCTGGACAAGGGCCACAATGGCAAGAGATAAATAGCGAATTGCTGGAAAAAGAGCCTATTTTCCGAGCAAAAATAGTAGAGTGCGATCAGATTCTCCGTCAGTATGTTGATTGGTCATTACTCGAACAACTGGCTGCTGAGCCAGCATACTCACGACTGCAGCAGACATCTATTGCTCAATTGGCTGTAGTCGTAACTGAGATTGCATTAGCAGAGTTGTGGCGTAGTTATGGTGTGGTTGCTGATGCTGTTGTAGGGCATAGTGTAGGAGAAATAGCCGCTGCTTATGTAGCAGGTGTATTTAGTCTTGAAGATGCTATTAAGATCGTCTTCCATAGGGGACGTTTAATGGAGCATTTCCGTGGACAGGGAAAGACTGTGGCGGTGGGGCTGCCTCTGGAAGAAGTAAAAATATTACTGGCACAATATGATGATAAGCTCTCTATCGCAGCACACAATGGACCACATTCGACAACTGTTTCTGGAGTAGCAACGGCGTTACAGCAACTGATCGATAAGTTGCAAGAAAAGGGTGTGCGATGCTCGGTTCTCAATAATTACTATGCTTTTCATAATCCGCAAATGCATCTGCTAAAAGGAGAATTTGAGCAAAGTATTGTTGGTATAAACGCACAAAATAACAGTATAGCAATCTATTCGACAGTAACTGGAAAAGAGATTGCAGGTCAACAGATGCAGGCCAAATACTGGACTAATAATCTTATTAAACCAGTATTATTTGCTCCAGCAATTGAGCAACTAATTGAACAAGATTACCTGCTCTATCTTGAGCTGAGCCCAGAACCAATTCTCTCATCATCCATTCTACAGTGTCTCAAACAGAGTGGCAAAGATGGCAAAGTTTTACCAAGTTTAAGAAAAAATCAGCCAGCTCGCCTGGTAATGCTAGACAGTATAGGCAGGCTCTATTGTGCTGGAAATATGGTCGATTGGGAAAAGCTCTACGTTGATAAGACAGAGTTTGTCAAACTGCCTAACTATCCTTGGCAGAGACAGCGATTTTGGCTTGAGGAGTCGAATAGTGAGCCTTATCACTTTCCTACCCTACAGGCTCAAAAAGATCTCAGAGATCACTTCTATCAATTGCAATGGCATGCTAAGCCATTACTTGATAGAGAGCAGAGATCTACACGTAGCTGGCTTATTTATTCCCCTAAGCTGGATCTGACAACAGCCTTAGTCAATCTGCTACAGGAATATAATGAAGAGTATAGATTGGTTTTAGATCATTTCTCCTATCTGTCAGCGATTGCTGAGAGAAGTAAAAGTAGCAAGCAGTTGAATATTGTTTTCTTGGCAGGGCTTAATCTAACCACTGCAGATCTAGCTGCAGAAGGACTATTACAAAGCCAGGGATTGGCCTGTGCAAGTTTGTTAACAGTAATACAGGATCTAGCAAAGACAACTGCCTGGGATCAAGCGAAAATCTGGATTGTTACCAGTGGCGCACAGTCAGTAAAAGACAATACAGTCAATATTGCCCAATCAGCATTATGGGGTTTTGGCTGCGCCCTAGCTCAAGAACATCCAGCACTCTGGGGCGGATTAATAGACCTAGATCCGGCACAGGATAGAACTGTCTCTGCACAATTGTTAATTAAAGAGATAATGCTGTCAGAAGGAGAAGATCAAATAGCATATAGAGGTCTGGATAGGTATGTTGTCAGGTTGTTACCTAAAGAAGATTTGCCAGAAGAGAAACCGATCAAGTGGCACTCCGAGAGCGCCTATTTGATAACTGGAGGATTAGGCGGGCTAGCACTGCTGTTAGCAAAATGGATGGTAGCTCAAGGGGTTCGGCATATTATTTTAATTTCACGTACTGAGCTACCACCAAGATCACTTTGGCAACAAGCATCTGTAAGAAGCCAATTCCAGACTCAAATAACAGCGATTGAAGAGATGCAGTCAACAAACGCACAGATCTATACAGCGGCTTTAGATATTGCTAACGAAGCGGATTTGCACGCTTTTTTGCAGCAGTTTCGCTCAGCTCATAATCTACCTATTCGAGGTGTTTTTCATTTAGCCGGTTTAGAACAGACCAAGAGGCTATTGGAGCTGCAGATTGAGGAGTTGCACAATATACTAAGACCTAAAGTAGTAGGCAGTTGGTTACTACAATGTCTGCTCAAAGACGAGCCGCTAGAGATGTTCGTGCTTTTCTCTTCGGTAACTTCTATAATAGGTGCATTTGGTCAAGGCAGAGCATCTTATGCTGCCGCTAATGCTTTTTTGGATGGTTTAGCACACTATAGACGTACTCAGGGACAAACGGCTTTAAGCATCAATTGGGGACTATGGGCAGAGGTAGGTCTGGGTGCCAAACAAAATCTGCCAGAACTGCTAGCGCTCAGAGGAATTCAAGACATTAAACCTCAACAGGGGTTGTTGTTGCTAGAGCGCCTTATGAGAGTGAAGCAGACTCAATTGTCAGTTTTGAAAATGGACTGGAAGCTATTCTTCTCATCCTTTCGAGCCGTACCGCTACTCTCCTTAATAGCAGAGCAACATAGGGAGAGGCAGGATGAACAAAGCCTGAGAAAACGTCTGCAGGGTATTATCTTGGGTAGGGAAAGACAGGTCGTACTAGAGAATTTCATTAAAGAAGAGCTATCCCAAGTATTAAGACTACCCGCTGCAAGCATTGCCAACGATACTCTGATCAGTAGTCTAGGATTTGATTCTATAATGGCTGTTGAACTGAGAGATCGTCTGGAAACTAAGTGCAGTGTTTCGCTCTCTACTACTTTGGTTTGGAATTATCCTACAGTCACAGAGATAGCGATTCACTTGGCGGAGCGTATGCAGATATCTTTAGAGAGTAGCGTCAATGGCAAGACTACACAATTCCTAGACATTGGCGAAAGTCTCTTGGAAAAAATAGAAAGACTTACTGATGCAGAGGCAGCGACGCTGCTTTACCAAAGATTGGCTGAGCTTGAGTAGTTGAATCTATGCTAGAGAAAGGAGAAGGCGTTCATACCAATAGCTGGAACTATGAGCGTAAATGGCACTATGGTCGATAACGAAATCATTCAGAGGGTAATTTCGATTGGTGATAGGTTAGGAACAACTCCCGACGTAAAAGTGGCTCAAATCTCGCTGTTTGCCTTGATTGCGCAGATGATCAGTGTTGCTGCAGAGCTTGGTATTGCCGATCTGATAAAGAATGGCCATGGCGAAATTGATGAACTGGCGCGATTGAGCAATGCTAATCCAGAAGCTCTCTATAGGCTAATGCGTGCACTGGCTGGTTTCGGTATATTCGCAGAAAGTGCAGATAAGCAATTTGAATTAACACCATTGGCAGAATGTTTGGCAACAGACTCTACATACACAATTCGTAGTCAAATGATATCAGCAAATTTGCGCTATAGGGCCTGGAATGAGTTGCTACATAGTGTCAAAACAGGTGAAGTAGCATTTAATCAGGCGTTTGGTATGGAGGTGTTCAAATATCTCTACTTACCTGAAAACGCTTACATAACACAGCATTTTTCCAGGTCTTTTATGGAAGCATGGCGAATGATTTTTGGAAATATCGTCGCGATCTATGATTTTTCTCAGTTTAGTAAGATTATTGATGTAGGCGGAAATCATGGCCTGCTATTGGAAACCATTCTGAGAGCTGATAACAAATTGCAGGGTGTTCTCTTTGACCTACCTACAGTTGTGGAGCTGACAAAAATGCGGCTAGCTGCTGTTGGTCTTAGTGATCGTTGTGAAACTTTGGCAGGAAATTTCTTTGAATCTGTGCCCTCAGGTGGAGACGCCTATATTCTTTCCCAGGTAATTCATGATTGGGATGACGAGAAGAGCACAGTTATTTTACAGAATTGCCGCCGTGCCATGACCGTAGATGGAAAGCTGCTAGTTATCGAAATGTTATTACAACCTGGCAATAATCCATCACTGGGAAAGGTTATGGATGTAGAAATGTTGGTAATGACAGGTGGACGTGAACGTACTGAAGAGCAATATCGCCAACTTTTCAAGTCTGCTGGCCTGCAGGTTTCCCATACAATTAAGACAGACACCTTGCTGATATTGGAAGGTGTAGTTGCATAAGCTTAACCATGATCGCCTTTTCACCAGCTTGTTAGTTGATGAAAAGGCGATCTTAATTTTGAGGTTAATTCTGGAAAGTCATTGGCAAAGTAGCAGGATCAGCAAGACCAGTTCGTGCCATACGATACTGCACTATTGCCTGGTCTATCAAAGCAAGCTTCATAGCTACATCGGCGCTATTTGATGCATTGGTAAGCAACATCTTGGCCTGATTAAGACTGTTAAGCGGTTGAGCGATAGATTTCTCCTTCTTAAGAGCGCCATTGCTTAAAACATCAATAGCATCTGATGTCTCGCTAAGAGCTAACTTGATTAGGGTCTGGATATCTTCTGCCTTAGCCAACTGTTTTGCTCGCAGCCCTAGAGATACTGAAGAACGAATGTTCTCTATTGCATTTATTACTCTAAGGAATGCGGCAATACGATTGACCTCGTTTTTATTAAGCTTGATCTCCTCAAGTTTAACGCCGGG
>JBFLVQ010000116.1:0-17667 GCA_040758525.1 Acidobacteriota bacterium | reverse complement strand
TTATAGTCCGGCGTTGATCCGTAAGATTAAATCGGCAGCAATTCTGTAGATTGTGGATGATAGATTAATCGCTACCATCCACAATCTACTAGTAACTAAGCCGTCTTAGTGCGAGCCGCGGCGCCTTCGGCAATACGCTTGAAATTGAGTAGATCTTCTTCCAATTGTCGTTCTGGGTCGCGTAGTAGATCGGCGAGCTTTTCTCCAATCACTCCACCAGGTGGATTCACTTCTATGGTGACGTCTAGGCGAGTTGCGCCGTTGACATTCTCGAAACGGACTGAGCCTGCATTAGGCAGTTCACCACTTACCGACTCCCAAGAGATCACTTCATTAGCAATATTGGTCTTGATACGTGCCTCATATTCAAAGGGGATGCCGGTACGGCTCTTTACCCGCCAATGAGTTCGATCCGTGCCCAAGTAGTGTACTGATTCAACATTCTCCATCCATTGGGGAAAGTTCTCAAAGTTGGACCAGAGCTTATATACCTTATCTACTGGTGCATTCACTAGGATCGTACGTTCAACCTTCTTACCCTTGCGTTGCCCAGCTACATGTTCAACCTCGCTACCTTCGCGACGGCCACGCAGGAAGGGAATAGGTAGCACACCCGTTAATCCGCGTACCACTAGACCTGCTCCTACTAGTCCTAATAGTAGGTTCTGAGTCGTGACAGTACGCCGTTTCTGGAAGAAGATCCCATAAGTGGTTAGTCCCACACCCGTGATAGTTGTAATTATCGAAGGCAGCGTAAACCGTTGTTGTTCGACTTTAGGGGTAAAGCCATAAGCCGCCAACGCGCCGCCTGCCACGGTCGAGAGAATCCTCTCCAATTTGTGAAGATTTTTCTTCATTAGACCTCCTACATTTTTAGCAGCTAAAAATAGGGTTGCAGCCCATCTTCAGATAAGAAATGAATAAGTATCGCGCCACGTTGCACCTCTTGCCTATCAGGCAGCGCTAGCAATTCCTGATGCTAAGGAGTTTACGCACCCTTAAAGAGAATCGAGAAACATTAACAGCAGATATGAAAAAATGGTGTGTGACGCGAATTTTCTTGACAAGTATGGCACATGGGTTGACCATAGCTGCGCAGGTTTAGGGTACAAGGAGGATGCGTCCATGACGGTTGAATTTTCCCAGCCAAAGAATGATGATAAAAATCTTGATGATCGTTTGCAGTCATTGCTTGAGCGGCTCACTGTAGACGAGTTAAGTCAACGTATTGCTGCCGTAGTAATGCTTGGCCAGAGTGGTGATAAACGTGCCGTTGAGCCACTTATTGAGATTCTTCGTAACGGTGAGATTGAACTACAGCTTTATGCTGCAGAGGCGCTTGGCAAGCTCAAAGATAGTCGAGCATTATCAGTTTTGCTGGAGGCATTATCTAGCCCTATCTGGTGGCTACGTTCACAGGCAGCGGCAGCTATTGGGGCAATCAACCATCCCTCATCGGTACCGATCTTGCGTGCCGCACTACGCTCACGCGATGAGCTGAAACGTGCTGGCGCCGTGCTGGCGCTTGGTTGGATGCGTTATCGGCCACTCACTAACGAGATTGTTAAGCTGCTCTCAGATGACCACCCTTGGGTACGTTTCAATGCTGTTATTGCTACTAGCCTGCTCTCGGAGCGCGGCGTAGCTGATAAACTCATTGCTTTGCTTAACAACCCTTATGAAGATGATCATGTGCGTGGTGTGGCCGCACAGGCGCTTGGGCGCATGGGCATTAAGAAAGCTATCCCTTTGTTGCAGAGACTACAGACAGAAACTGCCAGTGCTTTTGCTCGTGCCGAAGCGACAATTGCGCTAGAGCGACTCTATACCGGCACTGTACGCCCAGAACTCTTCTGTGTGATCAGCTTTCTCGATCAATAATAGGCTCACGTCGTCGTAAATTCACGGGTTGATAGGTACCAAACATCATATCGACAAACGGTGAGGTTACCCCAAAACGGCTCTGCGACGAGTAGTAATGGTGCAGCATATGGTATTTCTTCAGGTACTGAAAGGGCCGCCATCTAGGTGAGCCATGGTGTGCCTGATAGTGTAGTAGTTCATAACAGAAGTAACCAACTATCAGTCCAGTAAAGAGATATCCTACCTCCTGCCAGCTTCCTACAAGCAACCAAGCAAGCAGACAGTAGCAAGCTGCAATCGGCGCACTCATACGCAAGCTAGCAAAGAGTTGGTCTAATGCTTTGGGGTTATCATGATGTGATAAGTGCATTGCGTAGATAATAGAATGCATACGCGCTGTACGTGCTTGATAGTGGAAGATAAATCTATGCAGAACATACTCAACAAAACCCCAGCTAAGCAGGCCGGCTGTGACCAGCAGGGCGATTTTGCCGATGGCAAGCGGCTGACTGTAAGCGGCGGCGGCAAGCCAAGCTGCCGATACCCCTGCGAAGAAATAGAAAGGCATAAATTGTTTCCAGTATTTGCCCGCCATCTCCTTGCTTCTCCTTTATTTATCGATTCAACAATATAGATGCCAATATTTCTTAATAAGATGCAGGAGAATTTTACCGGCAAGAGATGAGCAACGCCTTAGAGTGGCTTCGCACCTTCTTATTTGGTGTCATTCCAATTTAACGTGCAGGTTGAGAAAATGCGAAAAGCGATTTTTATTGAGAAAGACGGCGCACTGATGGAGAACACCGACAAGCGAGAACCGGCTCTGATGCGCTTCTTACCCTTTGCTGTTGATGCTCTCAAGATGCTACAGTCGGCTAATTACCTGATTATTGTCACAACTCGTCTGCCTGAGGTTGCGCATGGCATATTGACTGATAGAGATGTCGAGCGTATGCGGCAGTATCTTGAGGCAATGTTGATGATGTTTAATATACGCACCAATGGGCTATACTACTGTCCACATGATCCTGAAGGTACAGTGCCAGCTTATGCACATTCCTGTGAATGCTACGCAAGCGTGCCACAATTATTGCTACGCGCAATTGCTGATCATCAGATTAATATGTCTGCAGTATGGATGATTAGCTCTGCTAGTAGTGATCTACAGGCAGCTAAACGGCTAGGTTGTCGTACCATACTGATCAGGGATGAGGAGACAGAACTATTAAATGCAAATACTCAACAGGCCGATTTTGTTGCTCCAGATCTATATTCAGCGGCTGATTATATAACTTCTCTACAACAGTCGATCGAAGAGGACTGTTACGCTCAAGCTTGAGAGGCTAAGCTTAAGAGGCCGAGCTTGATAGGATAGAGCCGCAAATTCCCATAACAAAATTCTCTCTACACGAGTACAATCGCTTTAGTAAAGAGAATAGATGAGAATTGCGGATCAAAATATCCCTCCTCATCACTATTGTGGGGAAACGAACGATGCACTTTATTCAAGGATTAACCTTTGATGATGTACTGCTAATACCCAATTACAATGGTATACGTTCGCGTCAGGACGTTACTACAGAGTCGGTGTTGGGTAATAAGACATTTGAAATTCCTGTAATCAGTTCAAATATGGATACGATTACGGGAATTGCAATGGCCAATTGTATGGCTTCGTTAGGTGGTTTAGGGATACTACACCGCTTTATGACGATTGAACAGAATATACAGGAACTACGCAAAGCCAACGACAAAACACGCCTAGGAGTCTCAATAGGAGTAGGTGAGCCTGGCTTGGAGCGAGCCGAAGCGCTTATTGCCGAAGGTGCCGAGATCGTCTGTGTTGATGTTGCGCATGGACATGCCAAACTGGTGAATCAGACAATACGCAAATTACGCCAACGCTACAAGGACAATATCGTGATCATTGCTGGTAATGTTGCGACTTATGCAGGCGCAGATTACCTAGCGGCAGCAGGCGCTGATGTTATTAAGGTAGGTATAGGTGGTGGCTCAGTCTGTACTACGCGTATCAAGACTGGCTTTGGTGTACCGCAACTATCCGCAATAATGATGTGCCGTCAAGTCGATCGTGTGTTGATTGCAGATGGTGGTATACGTACCCCTGGAGATGCGGTCAAAGCGCTTGCTGCCGGGGCAAGTTTTGTGATGTTAGGAGGAATGTTGGCTGGTACGCTAGAGACCCCTGGTGAAGCCAAAGTGCGCCATACTGCGGATGGCCGCGAAGTACCAGTGAAATCTTTTCGAGGTATGGCTTCACGTGAGGCTCAGGAGGATTTCATGGGCTCTATGGCGGAATGGAAGACTGCTGAAGGCATCGCTATTGAAGTACCTTTGCGTGGCTCAGCGGTAGATGTAATTCGTGATGTAGTAGGTGGGATACGTTCGGGTATGACATATGCGGGTGCTGCTACTCTTAAGGACCTACAGCGTAAAGCTCAATTTATGTTGATCAGTTCAGCCGGTGTACATGAAAGTATGGCACATGGCTTAGAAAGACTTGCTTTCCAGGCTGAAGAGCCAAAATCTTGATTCAAGACTGTTCTGTCTGTGTATACTGAGCAATAATGGCTTCAAGATCAGAGAGCGAGCTTTCCAATCTCTCTTGCAATTCTTGTGGAAGATCTTGAGGAGTGCGCTTTAGCGCACGTAGTTGTTTGGCTAGTTGATTCAATCGCGCTGGCAGTAGCTGTGTTGGGGTAGTAGGTTTTGTCAGCTTTTCTGCACGCAATTGGCGTATACGTTCGCGTAGCTGTATAGGTGTAGGGGCGCTACGCTTGATCCAAGTCAACATTTTCTGCCGTTCTGTGTGTGCACGCTGGGTGCCGAAAGTTCGATCCTTGATCTCAGCAATCATGCGTGCCTGTTGGTAAGAGAGCCAACCTTCGCTTAGTGCAGTAAGCAGTTCAGGAGGCAGGTTTAAGGCCGGCAAACGCTTGGTCACAAACTCCTGCCATTTTGTCTGACCTATCTCATCAAATACTGTCGCCACTGTTTGTGCTAGTTCTACCTCTACAGGGGTAAGGGCACTACGAGTACGCATACGTTTATCGAGTTGGCGCAGCAGTTCTGCCAACTTGATACGTCTTGCTGGCAATGCTGCCGCAAGCACCTGTTTATGCTGAGCGTTGTTGGCCAATCGTGCTGCAAGCAGGTCTAGATAAGCATAGATCTCTTCAATGGGATTGAGATCTTCACGTAATAGATTCTCTATAAGTTGGAATTTCTTAATATCACTTTCATGAACAAGTGAGCTAACTATCGCAGGGATCTCGCTATGGCCAGCCAGACGCGCCGCTCTCCAACGACGTTCACCAGCAATAAGTTGATAATTACCATCAGCGAGTTTATGTACTAGCACTGGTTCAATCACACCATTGGCACGGATCGATTGAGCAAGCTGCGCTAGACTTTCTCTAGAAAAATGCCGACGCGGTTGACGACGGTCTACAACAATATCATCAAGGGGAAGTAAGAGAAGCTGTTCATCCTTGCCATTGCCCCAGCCAACCGCCCAAGAGAAGAGATTAAAGAGACCGCCACTATCACGCTTAATATCTTTTTTTGCCATCTGCGTCTATCGCTGAGCGCCCTGTTGAAGCGGTTTATCAGCCGGTTGGTTATTGTTTGGCAGTGTAATCGATCTGTTTTTAGCTGATGATAACACCTTAAAATGGAACTCCTCGGTGACATGTGGTAGTTCTTCACCGGTTAGTGTGATTGGTATGATGCGCCAACTGTAACGACGATCAGGTTTGAAAAGTTCACGCTCAACCTCATTGATAGTATAGCGCGTCTCTTGGGTAATCCGCTCCATCACTTTCTTACCATTCTCTTCTACCAAAACACGGAAATGTGTTGCTGGCGCACGCCAGCTTAATTCTAGTGTATCTGTGATCACATTAGCCTCATCATTTGGTGTGATCAACGTCACAGTAATTTTGTCTGGTCCACTACGTAGAATGAAGATCGCACTCCAGATTACCACGGCAATAATGATGCCTAGAATGACTTGGCTAGTGAAGCTAAATTTGCTAGGTAGCGAGAAGTTTTCTCCCGTGGAAAAACGGCCACGCAAGAATCGATTAGGCTTTTTCTCCTTCTGACCGATTGTTTTCAAGCGGCCTGTGCCAGCGCTAGGAGCAGCTTCAACCGCTTTTAGTGGGCCAGTATTACTAAGAACACCAGTTACGTTACGTTTAGATGCAATAGGCAATTCTCTTGTATCATAGTCGCTATAAAAAGCGTTTCCCCGACTTGCATTAGCAGATTTAGCGGCCTGTATTTCAGCATTCCCAGAACTGTTAGGATCGAGTCTATTTCTTAACTCGGCAAGATGAGCACGTATTTCTAGATTACCTGGGGATATCTCAATGGCTTTACAGAATAGTTGTTCGGCCTCAGTAATCGTGCCTATCTCTTCTTCTAGCAGATAGGCTAGCTTAATCAGATACTCAACCTTATCTGGATGATAATTGAGAGCATTACGGAAATGGCCAATGGCGCTGACACGATCGCCCCGCTCTAATGCATCCTGTCCTTCAAAAAAACTCATTTCTGCCAATGTCTCATTGACACTTGGCAATTCAGCCGTCTTGGCCGAAGGAGTCGAGAGCTTGCCTGTCACTGGCTTCATTCTCAAAGCACCTGTAGAGCCTTTTTTAGAGCTTATCTCTTGACTCTCAATACGGCTCAGTTCTGCCAGCAACTCATTTACTGCTGGTTCATTCTCAGTTGCTGTGGGAGCGTCTGGACTGGTTTTAGTACTAGTCTCCAAGACCTGTTCTAATGGTCCTAGGCCATTCTGTGTCTGTACAGGCGCAGCATCGTTGAGACTAGGCAATGTAGGCAGTTTCTTGATTGGTTTGCTAGCGATCTTCCCAGGCTTGTTTATCTCTGTGCTTTCTATACGGTCAATCTCGGCTAATAACTTCTTAACCTCATCCGATTCTGCATCAAGCGACGAGAAGGGTGGGTTGGGATTATTGGTAGTTGATAAAACCGGCTGTATAGGCTTTTCAGCAATAGGTGTAGGGGGAATCTCTGGTGTGCTAATTATCTCCCAAGGTGGAGTAGGGAAGACGGTTGGTTCAACTATCTCATCACTTACTTCTACATAAACGGCCCAAGTCGCCTCTTGCTGAGTGGTCTCTGCTTCGATCGTCTCATTGATTGGTTCAACTTCGATCTCTTCAAGTTCCAACTCATCAAACGGCTCAGTTTGATCGGCAGCCATTGGCGGAGTCTGTTCTTCCATTTGTACCTCCCTTATTCCCACGCGGAAGTTAAATGCTCAGCTCATCTGGGATTCAAGAGCTTTCTCTAATAAGGACAGTGATGGCGCAAGCGAGATTGGTGTACCTGCTGCCTGACGGGCGGACTGAATATCTTTCAGACCATTACCAGTAATCACCACTAACGCAGTCTCATTGGCTTTTACCAGACCTTCTGTACGTGCGCGTTGCAGTCCTGCCAGCGCAGCCACTGCGGCTGGTTCGCCAAAGACAGCAGCATCTCGTGCTGCCATACGCATAGCTTCAAGGATTTCTGCATCGCTTACACAAACCACTTCACCATGTGATTCGTGTAGCGCTTTGAGTGCTTTACGCCAGTTGCGAGGATGTCCTACCGCAATACTATCGGCAATTGTTTCCGCATCAGAAGGCTGCAAGTCTGTGCCACTATGGAAAGCTTTTGCAATCGGATCTGCTCCTTCCGCCTGTACTCCCAGCATACGTGGCAGGCGATCAGCAATACCAAGCTTGTACATTTCTAAAATCCCTTTCCAAGCAGCCGCGATTGTACAACCATCGCCAATTGAAAAGACCACCCAATCTGGCATATGGTCAGCAAACTGTTCACCGATCTCAAGTCCAGCCGTCTTTTTGCCTTCTACTAAATATGGATTGACAGCAGCATTGCGATTATACCAGCCCCAACGTTCACAAGCCTGTTGGCAAAGCATCCAGGCGGCATCATAACTGCCTTCAATTCGTAGCACTGTCGCGCCAAAGATAAGCAACTGAGTGATCTTTGGTTCGGGTGCGCGTGCTGGTACAAAGATAAAACTCTTCAGTCTCATCGCCGCGGCAAACCCGGCTAGTGAGCTGGCCGCATTACCCGTCGATGCACAAGCTACGGTACTTGCCCCTGCTTCACAGGCCTTTACAACCCCTACTGAACTGGCTCGGTCCTTAAAAGAAGCAGTGGGATTGCGTCCATCATCCTTAATGTAAACCATACCTAGCCCTAGTTTGGCAGCAAGGTTGGGGAGTTGATAAACAGGTGTCCAGCCTACCTGTAGATGTGGCAAGGGTGCGGTTGCCTTTATTGGTAACAACTCCTGGTAACGCCAGTGTGTATATGGTCGCTTGGCCAGTGCTGCGCTTGTCAGTGTGTGTGCAACCTGCTGGTAATCATATTCCACATCGAGTACACCTTCCAAGCCGCATTTTGGGCAAGTGTAAGCAACCTCAAGATTGTAGAGTTGCTGGCAACACACACAACGTAGTCCGGTAATATGTTCAATACTCATCTCTCAATTCCTTGGTGGGAGACGATCACTTGTGAGGTATTGGATATTGAGGTAGTTGATCTTTCCATTCTCCAATACTCCCTCCCATAACGCTTTAAGAACGTAATAATAATAATCATCTAAGACATGTTCTGACTCGGCTATAGATAGTGTTTCGACACGCTGACATTGGCCGCTTGTGCAATCAAATTCGAGCGTCACCTGGCCATCGGTAAAGCGTGCAAGCTGTTCTCTACGCACAATCGTAAGTAAGTATTCCTGACCGTGGAAACGGCCATAGACAAGATCCTCCCCTGCAGTACGTTCAAAATAGCAACCATCGTGGTCCGAATGGTTACGAAATCTTGCTAGCGTGCCAAAAAATCTTGGCTTTTCAATGTATGGTCCACCCTCTTCTGGGCAGAAGACATCACAATTGCCACACTCATTACAGAAATCAGCGAAATTGCCGATCTGATGCGTCTTTTCAATTTTAAGCTGGCGTCCTGGTTCAGCTATCGCTTTACCATCCTGCACACGGTAGCGTAGACATTGCACCTCAATAGCGGCAAGTTGATAGGCAAAATTTGCATCATTGGGACAGACTGGTATGCACTTGTCACAGTTGATACAGTCATATAGCCAGAGCTTGCTAGCGATCTTACGTGGCACAGAACTATTTTTCGCTTGTTGGTAACGAGTGTCAGCAGTTGTGCGGGGCACAATCTTGTTGGTATTAAGCCAGCCAGCACGGCGTACCACAGCCGGATATAGATCTTTGAGAGCTTCTTGCAAACGTCCCTGTAGAGCCTCTGGAAGCTGTCTGAGTAGAGATGCATAGTGGCTAGCATGATGCTCGAATAGAGGCGCCAACGCGATCTTCTCGCCTTGTAATTGTTCCGTCGCTTCACGACGCAGTTGCTCACACCAACCATTTAGTTGAGTACGCTGTTGTTCATTTAAATGACGCCAAACTTCACCCAATTTAATTGGCCATTGTGTTAATTCTGCTTCTAAGGCAGTTGTCCCTTGACCTTCGGCAACAATAACAAAGTCGCTTATATTGCTAACGCCAAGTGTCTGCATCTTCTGCTTAAGGCGTGTAAGATAGGCAGGGAGACGACCGTAACCGCCTGGTCGTAGCAGATCTGTACAGGTGGTAACAGGCACAAATCCTTGTGCCACCGCATCAACAAAATTGTGTTGATCGATGCCAGCCGAGAAAGAGATAGGTAGATCCGGTCCCATTACTTCACGAAACTTCTTTACTAGGTTGAGTGTGATAACGTGCAAAGGCGCACCAGACAGGTACATCATCTCATCACTAAAAAAGCTACGGTGATTAAGTACAACCAATGTATTAGAGAACTTCACACCCAATCGTTTACCACGTCGTGCCGCCAAATGCTGCAGACGATGGCAGATCTCGACGGCCTGATCGAATTGTAGATCTTTATCAAAAGCTTCTTGTGTTACACCTACTTCACGATAGCCTAGAGTATCGTGAAGTAACTGTTCGACGGCTTCACGGCCAAGCAGTGTGGGGTTCATCTTTATAATTGTATGTACATCAAGCTCACCTAAGAGAAACTCTACAATCCTTTCAATCTCATTGGCAGGACAGCCATGGAAGGTTGAGAGTGTGATAGAGTCACTAATCTGTGTAGTAAACTCAATATCGCGTAGAGCTTTGAACTCAGTGGGAATCTCATCGCGTAACTGTGCTACTAACTGGCGTGCATCGCGCATCTGGGCAATCCAATCACATACCTGTGGCGATTGTATGCCTGCTAGATCATAGCCTACACTCATATCAAAGATCGTATTACCTGCCGCTGTGCTTACTGCCCTATCAGGGAGGCCCGCTTGTCGTAAAATATCTATTAGCATTGAGCCGGCAACATATTCACGTAGCGAGATGGGTAATTTCAGTTCTTGCGACCATTCTACATTGTAGCCAACATTAGTAGCATCTATACAAGGGCGTGGGATCTTTAACTCATCATTGATCTGCACCGTCTTCAGCTCAATAATGCGTGCGCCTGCCAGCCAAGAGAGGACAATATTCTGTGCTAGTTGGCTCTGTGGACCAGCAGCGGGTCCAACTGGAGTAGCGGCCTGCTTGCCATGCAACTGTACACTTAGATCTAGCGCGCCATCATCACAGTAGAATTTATTTGCCGGTAGATCAAAGATCTTGGTCTCCCGTTCATACTCGGTGAAGATCCGGCGTAAAAGATTGGGGAATGGCGCGGGATAGAGTTCTACCACGGACCCTCCTGACGAAGCTGTCCTTACTAAATATGGCTAAATATGGTGAGCTAGCCAATTAGCCCCATTATAGTAAAAGGGATCATATCAGGTAAAGAAAGATATTGTTCTGCTAGTTGTTATTCAGTATTTTTTCATACTGAGAGGCTAGAGTGTGTTTTTAAGCTCTAGTATGTATTGTACAAGCCGGTTGACAGCGTCAAGCGTAGCACTTGCCACTGCCTGTGCCCAGTCGTGCTGATTAGAGATGACCGCGCCAACCAGACGAAAGCTGAGGTGGCCTATGCCAGCTTCCAATATCGCAATAAAGAGCGAATCCTTCAAATAGGGTGGCTGCAATTCATGTACATGTTGAAGATTAAAATCGATCTTGGCATGTATTTGACTATAGAAAACCTCATTAACTGCGTTGAGGGTGGCAGTTGCCACTGAGTATAGGACCGACTCCTCATTACGCAGTCGTCGTCTGCCTTCGTATAATGTATCGTGAAGTTCTAAAACTACTACTGCCTGTTTACTTACCTCACCCGCAGTTACGTCAACCTGTCGTAAAATTAGTCGGCTCATAAGCCTGCCCTCTTGCCCTGGTTATTTTTCGCAAATTATAGAAGCTTGCTAGAAACCAGACAATGTTATTGTAACCGCGGTAAAGCCTTTTTATTATTAATGAATTCGATATAATTGCAGCATATGCAACAATAATTTCTTTTGAATCTTCAGTTAATTTAAGAGGAGGAGTATGAAAAAGACCTTAATATCGTTGAGTTTAGTTGCTCTACTCAGTGCTGGTAGCGCGATTGCTCAGGAGAAGAAGGAGCATCCTGGTGCAACTGCTAAAGAGCATCCAGGCAAGACGGCTCCCGAAGCAAAGAAGGAGCATCCAGGCGCAACTGCTAAAGAACACCCTGGCAAGGCTGCTCCAGAAGCAAAGAAGGAGCACCCTGGTACAACTGCTAAAGAGCATCCAGGCGCAACTGCCAAGGAGACCGGTAGTACGACTAAAACCACAAAGAAGAATCGTCGTCGTAAAGCTGCGGCTAAGGGAGCAACTGCCGAACATCCAGGCGCGGCTGCTAAGGAGCATCCTGGCAAGACGGCTCCCGAAGCAAAGAAGCAATAAAGAGCTGTTCTTTACCACACTCAATCTACATACCTTACTTGAGCCTCGCAGTAATGTGAGGCTCTGCTATTTTCCCTCTCTACTCCTGGTATAAGGGTTGCTCATTAAACAATCAACATGCCGGTTCTTGGCTTAGGACTAGCGTGGTCTTCAGATTGGCAATACATATACTCATAGTGTTTTTCACTAGCCGCTGCTGGCGGTGGAAAAGAGGGGCGATGACGCAAGAGTTAGTCGCGAAACTGGGCATTGAATTGAGTTCTGATCCTCGCTGGTTAGTCCTCGAAACAGGCTATAACCCTGTACGTGAGCATGAGGTAGAGACTCTGCTTACGATCGGCAATGGCTATCTAGGCACACGTGGCTCATTGGAGGAGAGTAGTCAAGTAGGCAAACCTGCCACCCTGATCGCAGGCTTCTTTGATCCTAATGAGGGTGGCCCTGATATACCAGCGCTAGTCATTGTACCTAATTGGTTGCATGCAGTGATCTCGATTGATGGCAAGCCGGTGCGAATAGATAACGTAGAGCTGCTTGAACAACGACGCTGGCTAGATCTACGGCGAGCTGTAATGGTACGTGAGTGGCGCTGGCGTGATACGCTTGGTCGTATCACCAGTGTGGCGATATTACGTTGTGCCTTATTGATGTCACCACACATATTACTAATGCGATTGGCAATCAAACCAGAGAACTATAGTGCGCGGCTACAAGTAACAGCAGGTCTTGATGGTCGTACAGTGAGTCGTGGACGACGTGCTTCTGAAGGCGCAGCAAGATTAGATGAACTGGATGCGCGTCCACTCGATCAGGGTGGTCTGTTACTGGAGATGATTACACATAGCTCTAGGCTACGTTGTGCAATGGCCTCCCAACTTGTCATCGCCCCCACATCAGCTACCTTACAGCCACAACAGAGGGCAGAGTGGTGCTCAAATTATGTTGCTGAGCAGATAGATTTTGATGCTCTATTAGGGGAGAGCTACATCTTTGACAAGTTTGTTACTGTCTATACCGATCGTGATCTGACAGCACCGGCTAGCGCTGCTATCGCAGAACTTAAGGAGGCACAACAGCGTGGTTTTACTTCGCTACTAATTGAGCATGATCGCCATTGGCAAGAACGCTGGCAACGTGCCGACGTGGTTATAGAGAGTGATGATCAAGCAGAAGAGGCATTACGCTTCTGTCTTTATCATCTGCTTATTGCCGCTAATGCTGAAGATGAGCATGTCTCGATAGGAGCACGTACACTCTCTGGCCCATCCTACAATGGACATGTCTTCTGGGATACAGAAGTCTTTATGTTGCCCTTCTTCATCTATCTCTTTCCTGCTGCGGCAAGAGCAATGTTGATGTATCGCTATCACACACTGGCAGGGGCACGTGCGAAGGCAGCACAATATGGCTACCGTGGTGCACTCTATGCTTGGGAGTCAGCCGTCACTGGGGCAGAGACAACGCCACCCTTTGTCCTTAGTCCAGAAGGGAAAGAGTTGCCTGTCTATTCAGGACTACAGCAGCACCATATTAGTGCCGATGTTGCTTACGCAATTTGGCAGTACTGGCAGGCTAGTAACGATGAGGCATTAATGTTACAGGCTGGTGCTGAGATTCTTCTTGAGATCGCACGCTTTTGGGCCAGTCGTGCTGAGCCTGATGCGGTAGGACGCTATCATATAAATAACATAATGGGCCCAGACGAGTACCATAATAGTGTTGATGACAATGCATTCACCAACTACATTGCCCATTGGACGATCGAACGTGGCGAAGAGATACTAACCTGGTTACGTACACATCACCATCGCCGTGCGGAAGAGTTGATTACCAAACTAGCTATTAGCAAAGCAGAATTACAAAATTGGCAGGCGGTAGCAGCGGGTTTAGTAACTGGCTATCACTCTGATAAACAGCTTTATGAGCAGTTTGATGGCTTCTTCTCACTTACACCTATCGATCTCAAACAGTACGAGCCTAGAGTAGAACCTATGGATGTGCTGCTTGGTCAAGAGTTGATCAACCGTACTCAAGTGATCAAACAGCCAGATGTAGTGATGTTGCTACATCTCTTCCCATATGCTTTTCAGCACGAGATCAAAGTAGTCAATTTCAATTACTATGATCCACTCTGTGGGCATGGCAGCAGTCTCAGCCCTGCGATTTGTGCAACTATGGCAGCACACATAGGATTAGCGGAGCGTGCTGCTTACTACTTCCATAAGGCTGCTTCAATAGATCTAGAAAATAATATGGGCAATGCAGCAGGAGGAATACACGCAGCGGCTTGTGGTGGTCTATGGCAAGCAGTTATCTACGGTTTTGCTGGATTTATGCCAATGGCAGACCATCTAGCATTCAATCCCCGTCTACTTCCTGGCTGGCAGCGGCTTAAATTTAAATTACTATGGCGTGGCAGCCTGCTAGAAGTCGAAATTAACAATCAACAAATAATTTTCCAAGTGCAGGAAGGAGAACAATCCTTGGCAGTTGCATTGGCTGGTGGTGCCATACATACGCTCAAAGTGGGACAGCAGTTAGAGCTGTTATTGCCCGCGCAAGCACAAGCAGAGTTACTTGATACGCAGGCCAAGCTCACCTTGATGCACAGCTTAGAGCATTAGCGGGCTACATCTAACCGAGCCTGTGTAAGGAGAGAGAATATATGGATACCAAAGTAATAATTGTACCAGTCGTGACAGCTAGACAATCACAGGCAGCGCTTAGCTTAGGACGCCGCGCTGCTGCTACTAGCGGAGCAATGCTACAACTATTCTACTTTACAGAAAAAGAGCAGCCGCCTGAATCCATCATTGCGCGTCTGGGCTTTACCCCTAGGGATATGTTCAATGCTGTATTAACTCAAATATGCGGTGAAGAGAGTAAATATCAGGCTGCCATTCTAGAAGCTGCTGCACGGCCTGAGGTAGAGATGATGGTGTTGGCTTTTGATGGTCTTGAGCCATTTATTGACGAACACTTATTAGAGAGTTTGGTAGAGCATATCCCCTGTCCAGTGTTCTTTACTCGCCCAGATTTGGAGAGACTGGCTGAGCGGCCGATTCAACAGTTGGTTGTACCGCTTGATGGTACGCCTAGCGCCGCTGCTGCTATTGAGCCTGCTGTGCGCTTAGCAGGCGAGAACGATGCACAACTACACGTACTCTATATTGCTACAGATAGGAGTGCACCACATGAGCCGGGCAGCCTACCGATTGGTCCCTATCTAGATCAGCCACAGCACGATTGGCCATTTTGGATACGAGAGTTCTGGGATCGCTTTATTATCTGTACTAAACAGATCGCCCCACAGGTCAAATCGCATTTACATGTAATACACGGTGAAGTTGTCGAAGAGATCAAACGCTTTGTGCATAAACATGATTGTGATCTGTTAACGATGGCGATCAATCTACGTGCTGCTGATACACAGGCAGATCGATTGCGTAAATTGATGAGCCAACTTCATTGTCCTTTACTACTAGTACGTCCAAAAGAGGCTAATAGCCAATGTGCTTCTCTATATCATTCTGCTGCCTGATGCCAATCCAATCTATCAAGATGATGGGAGACTAGTATGGAAGCTTTACAAGATAGAAACACTTTAGCAAGTAGAGAAGCAGGGAGTCTCTCCCGACGCTTCAAGATTATTGCTTTCGACTGGGATGGTACTGCGGTAGTCAACCGCTATGCTGCGGTTGCAGATGTTGGACGCGCAATTGAACAGTTGCTTAAGTTCAATGTTGTAATGGTTATTATTACTGGTACCAACTTTGGCCATCTGGATCGCCAATTCTGCGCTAGTATCAAGGGCACACACAAGGCGAACCTCTATGCCTGTACTAACCGTGGCTCAGAGGTCTATGGCTTTACCAGTCAATTACAACCTTCCCAGCCAGTCTTACTTTACAAGCGTCAGGCCACATCCAACGAGGATAGCGCGCTTACCGCCGTTGCTGAAGCAGTGCGTGATGAGATCAAGCAGCGTAGTCAACTTGAGGTCGCTATTGTTTACGATCGGCTAAATCGACGCAAAATAGATCTGATTCCAACTGCTGAATGGAATGATCCACCTAAGGCTAAGATTGGCGAACTGCTTACTGTTACTGAGGCACGGCTCAAGGGAGCTGGTGTTGTTGGCGGTATTCGTGAGATCTTTGATCTTACGCGCAGACTAGCTAATGTTTATGGGCTAAAAGATGCGCGTATCACTTCAGATGTAAAGCATATAGAGGTTGGGCTTACGGACAAAGCAGATTCTGTCAACTGGATTATGAGCGAGTTAGCAACTCGGCAGAGTATTCCAGCTCGTGACATACTCTTTGTTGGCGATGAATTTGGTCCGGTTGCTGGATTTGAGGGTAGTGATTTCAAGAAAGTCACACCTAGCGCACGTGGAGCGGTTTATGTCTCGGTAGGCGCCGAGCCAAATGGAGTACCTACAGAGGTAATACATCTAGGTGGCGGTCCACCCCGCTTCCTAGAACTGTTAGAAGATCAGATCCTTCTGCACAGCCAGCAGGCGGTTGGTGGCCATGGGTAATCTGGGCGGCTGTTATATACAGCCGCTAAGTTCCAGTAAGATCTTTTTCCCATGCTTGCTTCGATTTTTCTGAGAGACGCGCATGGGGATAGGCTGCTTGAGCTGCTTCTAAACTCTCATACTGACCACGAATACGGAAGGTAGGTCGCTCGGAATCTGGAGAGAGCCGGCTAGACCTATATTCGAAAACCCACCACTTGCGACCGGAAGGCGCATCCGGTATCCACTGAATCTCGTAATGCATCAAACTAGACATCTATCACCCTCTATGGTTCGTTTGCCGTTAACTTGCCTTGGTATACCTGTCTTAAGTATAGCGTTATAGCTGCCTGTTGGGGTAAAAAAATGATCTACTGCACTATTCTGCAACAAAAACGGTAGATTACCTTAAACTTAGGGAAGTTTTTCGATACCGAAATTGAGTTGTGGGAAGAGCGCACAAAGAGGCACTCCTAAGGGTTTAAGAAAGGTCTGATAACTACGTACAAAACAATATTTGATCAATTGCTTAACAAAGCTGCCAACACATCGACTGGCTAACCATTGCTCTTCAGGATTTGCCTCTAGTGGTGGTAACAGTCTTGCTTGATTACCTAGATAGCGTAGCACCTGCCAGACCGTCGTGCCACGTAGCCCAGCCAGATAAAGCTGCTCATCACTAATCTCGCCCTCTATTTGTCCACGTAGACGACCATAAAGCTTTACTAATGATAAAGGCATCCAGGGTGTAAAGTAGAGAAAAGGGTAGTGTGCGCCATAAGGATAGAGAATATTGGGTGTCTCTAGCACAAGTAGTACACCCTGAGGTTTCAACACTCGCCAAAGATCGGAGAGGATTGTCCTACGCTTTTGTGGGTGTATATGTTCAATAACCGCATAACAGATGATCAAGTCAAAACTGTTATCCGGAAAAGGTAACGATTGTGCAGGCGCAACCTGATGGAAGCGTATACAGTCTAGGTAACCAAAATTGCATGCACGTAGTTGAGCAATTTTTATCAAATCTTCGCTGATCTCGACACTATCAATCTGTTGAAAGCCTAAGTGAGCAAGTGCAAGCGTAGAAGCTCCACTACCGGCGCCAAAATCTAGTACATAGTGTCTATCCAGCAACTGCAATTGTGTTATGACATTGTAGAGATGTGTTGAGAGCGCGTTAGGAAATTCTGCTCGCAATACTTCATCGAGAAACCACTCTATTCCTTCCACACCTTTTACTTTGTAGATAGCATTAAGGGATTCCAAGCTATGACGAGTAGGGAAGCGCCTGCCATCTGAGAGCGCTAAGTAGCGAGTATCGTTTTGGAAAATTATCTGCCAGGGGTTGTTTTCCAT
>JBFLVQ010000115.1:0-17835 GCA_040758525.1 Acidobacteriota bacterium | reverse complement strand
TCCGTAACTCTACAATCAGTTCCTCGATCTTTTCCGTTGCTATTGGATCGAGGGCTGAGCAGGGCTCATCCATTAGGACTATATTAGGTAAAACCGCAAGCGTACGGGCAATACAGAGTCGTTGTTTTTTTGCGCCAGAAACAGCCAGAGCAGACTCATTAAGTCTATCTTTGACCTCATCCCAAAGCGCTGCTTGGCGAAGTGCCTGTTCAACCATTTGCGCAACTTGATCGCGCGAACGAGCCAGTTGATTAATTTTAATCCCGTAGGCAATATTTTCAAAGATCGATTTTGGAAAAGGATTAGATTTCTGAAATACCATGCCGACACGGCGTCGTAGATCTACAACATCTACTCCTGACGCATAAATATCCTCGCCGTTTAGAACAACATTTCCCTCTACACGCGCACCTGGAATAATGTCATTCATACGGTTGATAGTACGTAAGAAGGTCGATTTACCACACCCTGATGGACCAATAAAAGCGGTCACATTCTTTTCTGGAATCACCAGGCTAATATTATGCAGGGCTTGCTTTGGCCCATAGAAGAAGTTGAGATTTTTTGCCTCAACGGCCACCTGCATCTCTTTTTTCGGCTCAAGTCTCTTTTCTGTCTGTTCATTCTTCTCTTTGGTGGTTGACATAGACCAAAACCCCACATAGCGCCCATCTGCGCTGATAATTACTTCTACACTAAAATCGTCTTTTTTGCTGGCCGCACTCAACATAGGATTTTTTACTCCTCTTTGGCTGCGGATTTCAATATTTGGTACGCATAAAGAATCGTACCGCTAAGTTAATAGTAAGGATAAAAATGACAAGTAGGAAAGTTGCTGCCCATGCCTGTCGATGCCAATCATCATAAGGAGAGACCGCATAGGTGAAGATCTGCACAGGCAAAGAAGCCATTGGTCGATCCAGTACTGTGACAAAATAGCTATTGCCAAGTGATGTAAAAAGTAGTGGTGCGGTCTCGCCGGCAATTCTTGCGATTGCTACCAAGACAGCAGTAGCAATCGCTTTTCTTGCTGAAGATAGTACTATATCGATGGTGACACGCCAACGTGGTGTACCCAATGCTAAGCCAGCCTCTCGTAGTGATTGTGGCACTAAACGGATTGCCTCTTCTGTTGTGCGTATGATTACTGGCAGCATTATTAATGCTAGCGCAATTGCCCCAGCAATTGCTGAGAATCTTTTCATAGGTAGCACTAATAAGGTATAGACGAATATGCCTATAACAATTGATGGTACCCCAGCCAGCGTATCAGTGAGAAAACGTACCGTAGCAGCGAAGAGACCATGCCCAAACTCTGCCAGGTAAACAGCCGCGCCAATACCTATTGGCAGTGCGATCAGGGTTGCCAGTAGCACCATTACCGCTGAACCTATAATCGCCTGTGCCATTCCGCCACCCTGTTCACCCGCCGGTTTAGGCAACTGCGAGAAGAAATCCAGATTGATCGCACTGATACCATTGGCTAAGAGAAAGCCCAATATTACAAAGAGAATACTCAAAATCGCAATAGTCGAGAGGGCGCAGAAGGTAAAAACCGCTTTATCTATTAGCTTACGCATATTAACTAACCATTCCGCCACGTTTGGTCACTTGATAGATCAGTATTTGGGCAAACACTCTTACAATAAAAGTAATGACAAATAGCAGTATACCAACCTCTATCAGTGCATGTAGGTAGAGATCATAAGTTGCTTCTGTGAATTCATTGGCAATCACGCTAGCCATAGTGTAAGAAGGAGCAAGCAATGAGGCGGAGATTTCTGCTCGATTGCCAATCACCATTGTTACTGCCATAGTTTCACCAAGTGCACGTCCCAACCCTAAAATAACTGCACCAACAATTCCCGAACGGGCATTAAGCAGAACTATCCTGGTCGCCTCCCAACGGGTTGCCCCTAGCGCTAAGGCTGCTTCGCGCTGAGACGGCGGTACAGTATTAAGAACATTAGTGGAGATTGCTGTAATGATCGGTATGATCATCACCGATAGGATAATTCCTGCTGTGAGCATGCCAACGCCAAATGATGGTCCTTGAAAGATTGGTAGAAATCCCAAGCCACGCTCCAACACCGGCGCGATATAGTTACGCATAATTGGGACAAATACAAAGATTCCCCATAGTCCGTAAGCCACGCTAGGTATCGCTGCCAGTAACTCTACTAGACTAGCAATCGATGCACGCAAGCGTGGTGGACACTGTTCGGTAAGAAATATCGCAATGCTTAGACTAACTGGTACAGCCAGCAATAATGCAATAATGGAGGTGACAATGGTACCATAGATAAAGGGGAGCGCGCCAAACTGCTCCTTAACAGGATCCCATTTGACACTATTAACAAAACTGAAACCAAAGCGGTCGATACTAAACCGGCTATTGTAGAGCATCTCAGCCAACAGCAATATCACTAAAAGTAGTATCAATGCTGCTAGTAAGCCAGTTACCCAAACAAAGCAGCGATCGGCAGCCGGGCTCATCAGCCACCTACGCTTACGTGGTGGCGTACCCAACACCGCCTTCATCTCAGTAACAACTTGTTGTGTCTCCAAAGACCCTCCTATACATTTAAGGCAAAGCTAGCTTAATAACTACTGAGCTTGTGGCGGCAAAGCCGGTGTACCTTTTGTGGTAATTGATTTGATCTTCCCTTCAGCTTTCGTAACTACTTCTGGTGGCAATGGAGCATAGCCTAGCTCTTTGGCCTGTTGTTGCCCTTCATGCATTGCCCAAGAGAGGAATTTAGCCAAGGTCTGCGCCTTTGTGCTATTCTCCATATCCTGGTAGACAAGCAGATAGGTGTAGCTAGAGATTGGATAAGCAGCATCACCAGGAGCATCAGTAATTGAAACACGTAGATCTTCTGGCATCTGTGTAGCCGCACTGGCGGCTGCCGCAGTAACAGCATCAAGTGTAGGTGTGACAAATTTACCGGCTTTATTCTGTAACGAAGCGTAGCTGAGCTTGTTTTGTAGTGCATAAACCAGTTCTGTATAGCCTATCGTACCTTCAATCTGCTTAACTTGACTGGTTACCCCTTCATTACCCTTACCACCTATCCCTACTGGCCAGTTAACAGAAGTTCCTTGCCCTACCTTCTCTGCCCACTTTGGATTCACTTTGCTCAAATATTCAGTAAAGATCGCGGTTGTGCCACTACCATCTGAACGGTGTACAACACCGATATCCTTGTCCGGCAATTTGAGGTCAGGATTGATAGCAGCGATTTTTGGATCATTCCACTTCTTTATTTCACCTAAAAAGATTGCTACTAATACGTCTGAGTTCAGTTTCAGTTCTCCAGAAAGGGAAGGAAGGTTGTAGATGACAACTACTGCGCCTAATACGGTGGGTATGTGTAGTATAGGCTTAGGCAGTGCCTTCATCTGATCTTCTTTCATAGGCGCATCAGAAGCGCCGAAATCGACTGTCTGTTCAGTAATCTGCTTGATACCACCGCCCGATCCAATCGACTGGTAATCGATCTTCACATTCGGATATTTTTTGTTGTATTCGCTAAACCACTTGGAGTAGATAGGATTGGGAAAAGTGGCACCAGCCCCTTGTAAAGCGATCGCACCGGCGGGCGCTGATGTCTCGGGTGCGCCTGCACATGAAACCAGTGCTAATAATGAGACGATAGCGATCAAACTAACGCATTTAGACATAAATGTCGAGTTGCCTCCTGGGCTAAAGCCCTTGTAGTATGAGAACAATATTAAATTAAGGTTAAGATTTTAAATTCAGGATGTAACGGGACTATTAATAGGTTGTAAAATCTCTGTAACATCCCCCCAGACGTGCTGGAGAGATTAGTAGAAAGCAAGTATGCTATACAATAATCGCTTGTAGAGGCCCTAATGATGCAACAGAATACAGATTTCAACTGGTTACGTGACAATATTCTACTGCTCGGTGGTGCCGCCGAAGCAGCGATCGCACGTGCCATCCGTGCGCTCATTGAGCGTGATTCGGATCTGGCTGAAACTGTCATTAGCGAAGATGATGCGATCGATCTACTAGAGAATCAGATTGACCAGTATTGCTTCGACATCCTCACCGGCAATCGTTCAGCGACAGTAGATCTGCGCTTTGTTATTGCGGTTTCGCGTGCTGCACCAATGATTGAACGTATTGCTGATCATGCCGTCAATATTGCCAAACATGTACTCAGGTTGATCGATGAACCAACTCTCAAATCCTATCTACACCTATCGGATCTTGCTAGTATTGCTCAGGAGATGCTTATTGACGGCTTGGACGCGCTCACACGGGAGAACTGTGAGTTGGCACGTCAGACAATCCGTAAGGATGACTGTGCTGATGAACTCTACCATCATATCTACGATGATCTAGTCGATATGATGGAGCGAGATCCTAAAACGGTGCGACGCGCCGTTGAACTGCTCTTTATCATCAAGCATCTTGAGCGTATCGCTGACTATGTCACCAATATTTGTGAGATGGTTATCTACTTGGTGGAAGGGCGGCTAATTAAACATACCAAAGAGGCGTATTGAGAACCATGGCGAGTAAGCATACGGTTCTAGTAATTGAGGATGACGAAGACATTGCTAACAACATCAAATACAATCTGGAACGCGACGGCCCTTATGAAGTAAAGATAGCTTTAAGTGGCGAAGCCGGCTTAGAGATGTGCCGACAGCATGAATGGGCACTTATTGTTCTGGATCTAAATCTGCCCAGGATGAGCGGGTTTGAACTCTGTCGCACACTACGTCGTCATAGCCGTACGGCACGCACTCCTATACTTATTCTTTCCGCTCGTACTAGTGAAGACGATAAAGTTCATGGCTTTGATCTAGGTGCCGACGATTATGTAACCAAGCCTTTCAGTATGCGTGAACTGAAGGCGCGTGTTAGTGTGCTGCTAAAACGACAAGGTGAAGCCACTATTACCCAACCTTATGATGATGGGCAATTGCTTATCAACTTTGAGCAGATGCTGGTACGTTTCCAAGGACGATTAGTAACACTGACACGCAAGGAGTTTCATCTACTCAAATTGCTCGTGGAAAACCGTGGCCGTATATTGACACGCGATCTGCTACTAGAGAAGGTCTGGGGACTAGACTATCTAGGTGAATCACGCACCATTGATGTGCATGTCTCGCGACTGCGTCAGAAATTAGGCGGAGACGAGTATATACAAACCGTGGTAGGACTTGGTTACCGTTTCCGTGATCCTCATGCAGAGGTGACTAATGATTGAACGTTGGGAGAGCAGCCTGCGTTTGGAATGGCTTGCTAATCCATTACTAGACAGTCTCTTTAATACTGTGTCGGAGGCAATTCTAGTAGTCGATGGCGAGATGCGTGTTGCTTTAGCCAATCGTGTTGCCCGTGAACTCTTCTCTTTTCCTATTCAAACACGACCACGCCTTATTGAAATTACTCGCAATAAAGAGATCTACAACTGTTTCCAACAAACACTTAAAGAGAAGTGTCGACAAGAACAGCGTATTGTATTGCATGGCGGTGGTGTAGAACGTAGCTTGGAATTACGTATCGAGTCGATTGTCTCAATAGTTCAAGATCGTGAGGAAGTAGTAGGCGCCATTGGCACACTCTTTGACATCACTAAATTGGAAGCGCTAGAACGTGTGCGACGTGAGTTCTTTGCCAATCTCTCACATGAGTTGCGCACTCCACTTACTTCCATACAGAGTTATGTTGAGACACTACTATCTGGTGCGCTCTATGATCAAGACAACAATATTAAATTCCTTGAGATCATTGCTAAGCACGCTTCTCGTATGCAAAATCTGGCAAAAGATATCTCTGATTTGGCAGCCATCGAGTCAGGCAAAGTGACATTGCGGCCACAGTCACTACGATTGGCTAGCGTTGTGCGCGAGGTAGTAGAACTGCTCAAGGACAATATGAAGATCAAAGGAGTGCGCTTCGAATCAGAGGTAAGGGAAGATGTTATGGTACGCGCTGATCCTAAAGGACTAGAGCAGATCCTCTTTAATCTTGTGCAGAATGCCATCAACTTTAACCAGCCAGGTGGTTCAGTCACTATATCAACCCATTACGAAGATGGCTTTCAGGTCATCAATGTCTGTGATACTGGGATAGGGATAGAAACCAAGCATATTACACGTATCTTCGAGCGACTCTACAGAGTTGATGAATCTCGTTCCCGACGTGAGGGGGGTACAGGACTAGGTTTAGCTATTGTCAAACATCTAGTACAGGCACAGGGCGGCTCGATCTCGGTCGAGAGTATACCCAATCAAGGTAGCCGCTTCGCTGTCTATTTACCGGCCCCAGATTAACACTAGTGTCCATTGAGAGGTGTCTTAAGTCGGTTCGCCATTCCTCGTAGTGTGTTGACGGTCTCTACAAGGCTTTCTGGAGTTATTGAGGAGGTTGGTACGCCTAATGCTTCAAAAACTAAGATAGCTAGTAGCATTGCCTTGCCCATTCCTTGTGCTGCGGGCTCTTCCGAAGACCATAACCTGATCAAGACCTCCAACTGTTGCTCAGGCTGTAAACCAACATAAGCCTGTAGCATCTGACCGGCAATATCCTCCATACGCATGGAAGCACTCTCCTTTATTGGTAAGCCGTTCTTTTCTGCATTTCATTATAAGACTACAAGAATATCGCCTTAGTTCTTGTGGTCATAAGTTTACACCCATTTCCTCAAGTGATATCTGCAGTTTGTCCATTATATTCTATTCCTTGTAGAACCTTTAATTATAATCCACTGCCGTATTTATAAACATAGCTGGGAGAATTTATACGGCGACAGTTAACTAACATGCTAGAATAAGCAACCGGTAACTAGCCTCAGCAGGGCCACTTCTCGCAGGGGAAGATAGATATGCAAATCAGATTCTTTCAGGGCGACATTCCAGAACATGGCCCTAATATCGCTCTTCGCTTTGCCTACGACAAAGAGATTGTTGCCAATCTAAAGGCTGCTATCAATCGGCAACGTACCTATTTCGCTACATTAACCGGTAAATCATTCTATCAAGCAGGGGGATGGCTAGCAGAATGGAAGATCTGGTATGTGGCTTTGGAGATCTGGCCGTTAGTATCTGCTGAACTGACTAAAAAAGATTATTCTTTTGTGCAGGTGGCATCCTTTGAAGCTCTGTTGGCAAATAACTCTTACTATTCCAAGCAAGATCACCAACACAATAAACAGCAAGATAGCGACCAGCAAACATCGCCAAAAGTAGATCCTAGATTTCTCATCAAAGATTATGAACTGCTAGGTATCGAACCTAGTGCTACATCTGCAGAGATCAAACAAGCATATAGAGATCTAGTCGAAGTATGGCATCCAGATCGCTTTACTCATAACGAGCGCCTAAGAAAGAAAGCCGAAGAGATGACTAAACGGATTAACGCTGCTTATCAACGCCTGCGAGCAGTAGCTTAATTGATATCTTAACTTCGAGCTCGTCTATTTTCCTACTAACAGTATTCTGGTGATTTCTCCTCACAACTGCGCGATATTTCCCAATCCTCCTTAATAACTATACACAAATAGCTTATTTAGAGTTGGTACATAGTTTGCTCTATGATTGCTTGAACAGATAATTCGGTTTGTACTAACTAGGAGGAATGATATATGTCTACTCTTACCAGCCATGATTTAGAAAAGCGTCTGGAGACTCGCGAACCAGGCAATTATCCACGTGTGTTTGTCAAAGTTAAATCACTTGATAAGTCAGATCGCTACAATTACGCACTGGCAGTCGATATTAGCAGTCAAGGTATTGGTCTAGTTACATCTGAGCCTTATCTTATTGGTGAGCGTATCGAACTAAATATTGACAATGAATACTTCGCCACTGGCACAATAACCCATATAGATGATGAATGGGATGATTGGGATTGGTGTGGAATGGTGCATATGGGTGTGCGGATTGTGGAAAAGACTAACTGGCCACTCTAATCAGCCACATCTGTGGGATCTCGCGGAGAAGATATTTTACTTGATCTACTTGCGATCAGAGACTGCGAACGCAGTGCTAATACCAAGGGAAATATATACACCACCGGTAATCCACTTCTGTATCTGTTGGACTTTTGTCTTACCACGTAGCCAGTCTCCTAGCGAACTGGCTAAAAGCGCTATCATCAAACCAATTGTTAGTCCGATTAAGGTGAAGATGATACCCAACAACAGTATCTGTTGCGCCACATTACCATGCGAAGTATCAACAAATTGGGGAAGGAAGGCGAGAAAGAACAGAGCTACTTTGGGATTGAGGACATTCGTTAATGTACCTTGAAAGAATATACGCGCTGCACTGGCAGGTTCTTGAGCAGTTATTGCTAGTGTGTCGGCTTTACTAAACCAGGTGCGAAAACCTAGATAGATGAGATAGGCAGCTCCTAGGTATTTAACCATACTAAAGACTAAAGCCGAGGAGACTAGTAATGCCGATAGACCTAATGAAGCAGCAATAACATGTATCAGGGTACCAACATCAACACCTAATGTTGATAAAAGACCTGCATTCCTTCCTTGACTGGTGCTTCTTGTAATGATGTAAATCATGTTTGGTCCAGGCACAATAATAAGAGCAAATGCAGTAACGCAAAAGAGCACTAATGTCTCTGCACTAATCAAGAGAGCCTCCTATATTTAATATATCCAACTAAGCAGTCCATTCACAATATCGCTTAAATTATCTGTTCAAGAAGTCTGCACAATTAACCCCGATTAGGATGTCACCTCTGCAACATCCTGATCGGCAGGTAGCCTCTTTGTATCCATACTGCGCACCGTTCTTTTCTCTTTCTTTACACTGCTCTGTATACGTGCAGAATTGATACTTACTACTGCTAGGATAATCATGCCAACTACCACCAATGTACGGGTACTGATTGTCTCACCACCTAACATCCATCCACACACAATCGCAACAACTGGATTAACATAAGCATAGGTTGAGATACGTGCCGGTGTAGTCACACGTAGTAACCAGACATAAGCAGTGAAGCCAATTAGTGAGCCAAAAACAATCAGGTAGCTAACTGCCAGCAGTGAACGTAATGAGATATCAGTCAGTTTCACCTGTGCAACTTCACCCGTGGCAACACCAGCAATGCACAGTAGCACACCACCGGCAATCATCTGCATCGCAGTACCGAGCAATGGTGAAGCTGGCAATTGTGCAGAACGTGAATAGAGCGATCCAGAAGCCCAACAGAATGTTCCTAACATCAGTGCTAATACACCACTATAATCGATCTGCTCACCACCAATAATCTGACTAGGGCTGGCTAATAACACCAATGCTGCTATCCCTAGCAGTAAACCTCCTACTACACGTATACCTGGACGAACCCCACTACGTGCCCACTCTAATACCACCATCCAGAGCGGTATGGTCGCAACTAATAAGGCTGTTAATCCAGAAGGCACACGCTGCTCCGACCAAACTACCGCACCATTACCAGCCAATAGTAGTAATCCTCCTATTATCACTGCTGATCGCCAATGAATAAGTTTGGGCGCGGTTGTACCACGCAATCTAGTCCAACCATACAACAGCATTCCAGAGATTAAGAATCTTATCCCTGCCATTAGAAATGGAGGCATTGTCTCAATAGCAAACTTGATTGCTAAATATGTCGAACCCCAGATTAGATAGATTGCCGCAAATGCTAGTACTATTTTCACACGTAAAGAACTGTCTATACCGTTATCATCCCTCATAGTCACTCCTTATCCTAGCTAATACCAATCGCAGTAGCAGTGCCTCTAGATGCTTTACTCACTCTCATTCGTCTTATCTATGAAACTTTAGCTCTCAGCATCCGACAAGTACAGATTCAGTTTTTTTGATTTGTAACCATAACAGTTTGACTTTGCATAACTGTTATGGTTATCTTTTTAAGAAACTGTTACTGTTGCCTAGCACAAGTTGGAATAGAATTGATCGTACATAATTAGGAGGTTATTTATGCATCTGTACAATCAAGTAGCCGATCAGATCAAAACATTGATTGAGCAAGGCACATTACGTCCTGGCGAGCGAGTGCCTTCAGTACGTAAGTTAAGCACACAGCAAGGGCTAAGCATGTCTACAGTGCTACAAGCCTATGCGCTCTTAGAAAATCGTGGGTTTATCGAAGCACGCCCACAATCAGGCTACTATGTACGATTACGCTCATTAAATCTGCCTGCCCAGCCAGCTAAGTCAAATCCTCCCCCTTCTCCCACAGAAGTTGGTATTAGCGACCTAGTATCAGAGATCATCAAAGCTGCCCAAGATCCCAAGATTGTCTCACTAGGAATAACTTCACCTTGGGTTGATCTATTTCCCATACAGCAATTAAACCGGACTATGGCTTCACTAGGACGTCGCTATCCAGATGCAACCTTTAGTTATGGCTGGCCTCCTGGTTATGAAGCATTACGGCGTGAAATTGCACGCCGTTCGCTGGAATGGGGGGGACAGCTCTCTAAAGACGATATTGTTACTACTTGTGGTTGTATAGAGGCACTCAATCTCTGTCTAAAAGCAGTAGCTAAACCGGGTGATACAATTGCCATTGAATCACCTACCTACTTTGGTATCTTGCAGGTGATCGAGAGCCTAGGCATGAAAGTGTTAGAGATTCCTACCTGTCCAAGCGATGGCATATGTATAGAAGCAATGGGGAGAGCGCTCAGTAAAAAGAAGATCAAAGCTGCCATTGTAATGACAAACTTCAATAATCCGTTAGGTAGTTGTATGCCAGAAGAGAATAAGAAGGCGCTGGTAGAGATGCTTGCCAGTCAAGACATTCCCCTTATCGAAGATGATGTTGATGGTGATCTATACTTTAGTGAGGAGCGGCCTAAACCAGCAAAATACTATGATCGAAAAGGATTGGTACTACTCTGCTCATCCTTCTCAAAGACACTTGCACCCGGTCTACGAATTGGTTGGGTAGCACCAGGAAAATTTCGAGAGCAGATCGAGCGATTAAAATTTATGAGTACTGGTGGAACTCCTGTATTACCACAGATGACCATTGCGCATTTTTTGGAATATGGTGGCTACGATCGGCACCTGCGTAGGCTGAGAAAGGCTCTTGCTACACAGGTCCAGCTTGCTACACATGCAATTAGCAAGTACTTCCCGGCTGGCACAAAAGTAACTAGACCAAATGGCGGTCACCTGCTATGGGTAGAGTTGCCGCAAAAAGTGGATTCACTCAAGCTCTACCAGAAAGCTATCGAGGCAAATATTAGTATTGCCCCAGGAATGATCTTTTCCGCCAAACAGAAATATCCAAACTTTATCCGACTCAATTTTGGTAATGCCTGGTCTGATAGTATAGAAGTGGCACTGGTCAAATTGGGACAATTGGTAAGTAAGAGCTGAGCATTCAGGATTAAGATAATAATCTCTGTGCCTTAAGCGATAACTATATTAAAATGGCGAGCAAGTTAAGATTAAAATGGAAGGAAATTGCTCGCCATTATGCAAACACTTAACGCCCCCATATATGCAATAACTGTTTACACGGATCGGGCTCGCGTGACCAGACGTGGCAGTGTACGTCTTTCTCTTGGTGAACATACCGTAGTGTTGACATCACTACCAACGACAATAGAGGAAGATTCTGTACGTGCCAGCGGTCAAGGCGCTAATGTGAAAATATTAGGAGTAGAAGTCACTAAACATTTTATTACACAAGCGCCCGAGACCAATGTCGCCGAGTTAGAAAATCGCCTAGAAGATTATCAGGAACAAGATCGTTCTCTAATAGATGACGATGCTGCACAAGCAACAAAATTAGAGATGCTCTCGATCCTACGTCAAAGCAGTGGAGACAATTTCACTAAAGCGCTCGCATATGGACGTAGTTCAATCGATAATATACAAACTTTCTTGCAATACTTAACCAATGAACTAGCTATCGTACAGGAGAATCGTCGTAAGATTGCACAGCAACGGCGTGTATTAGCTAAGGAGATAGAAGCATTGCGCGCACAGTTGGCGCAGATAAAAAATGTAGAAGTAAAAGAGCGCCGTGATATTCATGTTGGCTTGAGTGTAACAGCAGAGACAGAATTAGATCTAGAGATCACCTACCTGGTCCGAGGAGCAGCTTGGAAGCCACTTTATGATATACGCCTACTCGATAGTAGTGTCTCTTTAACCTATTTAGCACGTATTAGCCAGCAATCTGGCGAAGATTGGCCAGCAGTAGAATTGCTACTTTCTACCGCACGTCCGGCGGTGAGTGCAACGATCCCAGAACTAGCGCCTTGGTTTATCGATATACCCAGACCAGTGACATATTCAGAAGGTACATTACAAGCAATGGCGACTCCCCAAGCAGCGCCTGCAGCAATGGCTCGTAGTGTAGCAACTTTGGCGGGTGGCCCACCGCCACCACCGCCTAAACCAAGGGCTGAAGTTGCCCAGGCAGAGATCGAGCAGAGTGGTGCAACGGTAACATATAGAGTAAAGCGTCCTGTGGCAGTACCCTCGGATGGTTCACCACATAAGACGACCGTAACTACGCTCGATTTTGATGCACAGCTAGATTACATTACTGTGCCCAAGATAGCAGAAGAGGCCTATCTACGTGCCAAAATTAGAAACACCTCTGAATTTACTTTTCTACCCGGTCCAGCAAATATTTTTCATGGCAGCGATTTTGTTGGTACAACCAAATTATTAATGATCGCGCCAAATCAAGAGTTTGAAGTACAACTAGGTCTCGACAATCGTATCAAGATTGAGCGTAAATTGATTGAACGCAGCACCTCCAAGGCATTGCTAGGCAGCACTAAGAAGATTGTCTTCAGTTATAAGATAACTCTTACCAACCTGCTAACAAAGCCGGCGCAAATAACGATCTATGATCAATTGCCAGTATCTAAACATGAACAGATTAAGGTACGACTACAGGACGCCTCGCCAAAATCGAGCGAGCAGAGTGGTCTTAGTATCAACGATCTAAGTATACTGAAATGGGAAATGGAGCTAAAGCCAGCCGAAAAGCATGAATTAACCTTTTCGTTCCTTATTGAGCATCCACGTGATCTGACTGTTGTTGGGATCGGTTGAACTGATATTGCTCCGCCTTTTCATTACTACCAGCTTAGCTTTAGATAATGCGGAATTTGCCACAACCATTGTGCAGCTTTACTCAATAAATAATTGCGTTAGTCTAAATTATATCCTTTATATCTTTATATGCTATTGCTTGGTATCACGATAGTGTAGGAACAACTATTGCATACACACAGGAATTGATAGCTTAACTACCCGAAATAAAGGGGGGGATATGCCAGACAAGATTATTACTGACGAGCCGCAATTCAACTATCAAGAACAACCATACTCAACCCCACCACTGTTTCCGCAAGGCAAGACACAAGTGTTGGGGCTGGATTACAATATTGCTGCACTGCTCTGTTATCTGCCTTTTGGATTTATTGCCGCTATCATCTTTCTTAGTACCGAGCCGACTGATAACCGCTTTGTGCGTTTTCATGCGATCCAATCATTGTTGGTTACGGCTGCCTGGACAGGCCTGTTTATTCTACTCTCAATACTCTCAACAGTATTTGCAAACATTCCATTTGTAGGTTGGGTCTTTACATTGATCCTGATACCAATATATTTGATCGCTGGAATTGCTCCGCTGGTACTGATGGTAGTGCTGGCAATCAAAGCCTATCATAAGGAGATGTGGCAAGTACCCTTTATCGGCCCATATGCACAGCGCCTAGCAGATTAATACATTAGGCTTGGAAGAGCTATTACCAACTAGGCCACAGAGATTATCGTTTCCCATTCTCTGTGGCCTATCTGGTGAGATTTTAACTAAAGACCCGTTTCAGCCAAGATTTAGGTCTACTGATCTCCTCAAGTACTTCTGCTAACTCATAATCGAGCTCTGCTTCGGTAGCAACATCAGACATCGAAATAATACCTTTGAGGCGATTATGATCGTCAGTGACAAGAATGCGACGTACCTGTTTGTCACCCATTTTGCGTATTGCGTCAACGACGCGATCAGTAGGACGTACAGCGTAAACCTCGTCTGTCATGGCGTCTTCGACCGTGCAAGCATCAAGTGTCTTGTTCTTGTCAGCAAGTATACGTATAACAATATCCCGATCCGTGATCATACCGATCACACGATCATTATCTTCAACAACTGGTATTGCGCCTGTATCCTCATCACGCATTAATCGAGCAACTTCGCGTAGATTGGTGGCGCGGCGACAGGTAGCAATATCGCGTGTCATGATATCACGGCAACGTAGGTAAGAGCGGGCCGACGTGTAGCCAGCGCGCAGACGCTCCCGCTCAACATATTCTGGTCGGTTGTAACGTGGCTCATAACGAGGTTCATAACCAGTATCGTAGCGTGACTCATAACGTCCTTGGCCTTGGTAGGGCTCTTGCTGATAATTGCGGTCATAGCGACTATAGTAGCCCTCACGTGATGTGGGAGTACGATAACCTTCACGTGACTGATAGCCCTCACGGGGATTATATTGGTGTTGGCCATAGTCACGTTCGTATCGATAATCCCTTTCATCAAAAAAATCTCTATCTCTCATTTTAGGTCTCCTTATTCCTATTTACGGAAAGAGAATCGCACTGCAAAACTGACGGCAAGAATAAGGTTAAATTCTTGCTTTATTTGCTATTCTTTGTTTAAGAAGAGCAATGCTTATGCCAGTTGAGCAGTAGAGAATAGGGAGAGAGGAGCGCTATGTTCTTCCTGTCAACACGTAACAATGAAAAAGAACTTCTTGATGGCGAGCTGATCGAGCAAGAGACACTAGCACAAAACTTTCGCGACCTGCGCCGTATCAACCACTTTTTTGGTGGCACAACCGTGGTATTACAACTACTTGAGCGTGTACTGAGGACAACAACACACCAATACACTTCCCTACGTCTGCTTGATGTTGCTACTGGTGTGGCTGATATTCCTCTAGCAATCTTACACTGGGCAAAGCATAACCACTTGTCTATTGAGATTACTGCAATTGATTATAGTGCGGAGGTGCTAGAACTAGCGCATGCTGCAGTAGTAGATGTGCCTATTCAATTGGTACGTACTGATGCACGTAGATTACCTTTTGCTGATAATAGCTTTGAATTAGTGACCTGTTCGCTAGCGCTACATCACTTCACGGATTCAGAAGCAGTGCAGGTCTTGCGTGAACTGGCAAGAGTTGCACGCCTCGCCTTTATTGTTAATGATCTGCGCCGTAGCCTGAGCGGCTACTTGGCCGCCCAGGCCTATGCGACACTACTTACTCGCAATCGCTATACACGTAATGATGCCCCGCTCTCGGTGCGACGCGCCTTTACCACAACAGAACTACGGGGACTGGCTGCGCGCGCAAACATCGGCCCAGTTCAGATAGAACGCCAAATAGGTTGGCGACTCTCACTCTTAGGTGGGCCAGCAGCGATCCACAGAAGCTAAAAACCATCACCTACACACCATTCCTTAAATTAGCTACCGGCGCGCGTTAATTAAAACTTGATACCGGGTTTATCGCCCATTGTTGATCTTAATTGAGCCTGTGAATGGTAAATATTGATAAACCATTCGCGGGCTGTTTTTTGTTAACCTTCAATAACCTTTTAGGAGTATTGTTAAGCCATGCTAAACCTTTACTTCTAAGCCATGTCGCGCTACTATATGGGGCACAAATGCAAGCTATTGAACCTGTTTTTCTTTGCCGTTGACCCGAACAAGGAGGTCGAATTTGCCGGTTATAGATTATGAAGCGCGTTTGATAACGTGTAATTTCATCTATTACGGGCCAAGCCAAGGAGGAAAAACAACAAATCTACATTATTTGCATCATTATGCGATGAGTAAATCAAAAGGGCATTTAATAAATCTAGCGACCGATACAGATCGGACAATGTTTTTTGACTACCTGGCAATCGAGTTTGGGCTCATCGATGATTTTAGGACTAAATTCAATATATATACTGTGCCGGGCCAACTGTTTTACGATATCACGCGCAAGACTATTCTGCGTACGATAAACGTGGTTGATGGGGTTGTCTTTGTCGCAGACAGCCAGGTAGATCGTAGAGATGCAAATATTGAATCTTTGTGGAACCTCCAGCATAACTTGCAGTCACACGGTTTGAGCCTATATCACATTCCCTATGTGTTACAGCTCAATAAGCGTGACCTACCCAACATCTGCTCAGTTGAAGAGATGCGTAAGGAGCTGGTTATCAAGGACGAGCCTGTACTAGAGGCAGTAGCTGACAAGGGAAGGGGTGTGTTGGAGACACTACGAACTGTTGCCAAGAAATCTCTGGAAGGCCTCAAACATAGCTTGGCAGTCAATTTTTAATCTTTTTTTCAAAGGAAGGGGTGAGAATTCGCTTTAATGAGCTTCTTACCCCTTTTATATTTTTTCTTATCGGAACGTCAAAGCGTGGGCTAATTGACAGCCTCTTACAGGGGGGGCTATCTTAATTTCGGAATTATCTCGTTAACCTATCTCTGCCCCTTACGAGGAGGAGTTTACCTATGGCTAACAAGGCCGACAGATATCCAGAAAATATCTTTGGTCGCTACTATGTTGACACCGAATGCATAGACTGTGATGTTTGTCGGGACACTGCTCCAAATAATTTTACCCGCCAAGATGACGGCGGTTACTCCTACGTCTACAAACAGCCGGAAAGTGAGGAGGAAGAAGAGCAATGCAAGGAAGCAATGGAATCCTGCCCTGTTGTGGCGATCGGCTGTGATGGCGACACTTAGAATTGCAGTTTCTACCAATAGATTAATCCATTAACAGAAAGGATAGTGCAATGAAAAAGATCTTTTTTCCTATCTTCTTTGCGATCTTGTTAGTTGCAGGACTAGGAGGCTGGCAGGCAACTGCGGCACAGACCAATGATGTTGTTAAATTCACGATACAATTGAGGGATAATGTTACCGTCGAAATGGGCGCGATCGTATTAAAAAATTCTAAAAAAGCAAAAAAAGGCGCGACCATACTTGTCCTTAATGGCACCGGACAGACTGCCAATACTTTTAGGCCATTAGCGGCATCACTCTTCTCAAAGAAAACCAGTAGCAAGGTCGCACAGGTTATTCTGCTCGATTATCCTGGTCATGGTAATAGTGGTCTACCAATGCCATCAACAACGCTAAAATTTGGTGATCTTACCGTCGCCGACTATGTTAGTGCATTGTTAAGATCCTTGGAAAAGCTTGCTGCCATGCAACTGAAACCGAATGTACTGTTAGGCCATAGCCTAGGTGCAGAGATCATTCAGTTGGCTCAACAAAGATTGACTAGTCAAGGTACCAATCTCAAACAAAGCTTTGGCATTAGTGGTGCCATCTTCCTTGTGCCTGATATTGCTGGACCACTGCCTTGGGCATTTACCGCTAATGCTGGCCCTGTTGTTGCTCCTCTGATAAGAAACGATCCTAACCTGGGAATGATTCTAGATATACCTGCATCGGTATTTGTAGATCTATTCTATAGAGATCGTCAGGGTAGATTAATCGCCAATGCTACTACTCCAGATGAAGCCGTAGCAAAAGGCTTTATATCCTTTGATTCCGCCACCCTGGGCGCAGAACTATTAGGACTTCCCCCATTTACACAACGTCCACAGCTTAGCGAAGGTATCTTTGACACAAGTTCGGGTACTGCAGCAGGGCTATTAGCATTTGCACAGGATGGTCTTTATGTCTTTCCGGATGAGCATAGGAATCTATATACTTTCCTAACTCGCGATCAAAACTTGCGGCTCTTCTTTACCATCAATGATCCAGATAGTGTGCACAACATACATGTT
>JBFLVQ010000114.1:0-17916 GCA_040758525.1 Acidobacteriota bacterium | reverse complement strand
CAAATCTTTATGGGCAAGAACCCGTGCCGCAATAATCGGTGTCGTTGATCAAACTACTATCGCAGATCTGTGTAGACCCTCCAATCAAAATAAGCTCATTCCTCTTAAGTCTAAATCGAAACGGTAACCATACCACTTTAATAGGCAAAATCTTTAATGTATTACTTTAATAGTAAAGTTAGACATATTAAATTCCTACTAAACTACTGGTATTTTCTAGTTTCAAGAATAATTAAGATATTGATAAATAAGCAGGAGCAGTTATGGTTGGACTAACCGATCGTCGTGTAGCTGGGAGAGCTAGAGCTGTTATAGTGCTAATAACATTAATTGTGCTATTAGGATTACAGGGATGTGAAGCCAATAAGAGTACAGACACAACAAATGTAAGCAACAAGAGAGTCAAACTGATTTTAGCTGCTTATACCACTCCACGGGAAGCCTATGCAAAATTGATCATTCCAGGATTTCAAAAATACTGGAAGAGCAAGACTGGTCAAGAAGTTGAGTTTCAAGAATCCTATCAAGGTAGTGGTGCGCAGTCGCGTGCTATTGTTGCTGGATTTGAAGCAGATATTGCTGCCCTCTCGCATGAGGAAGATATAAATAGAATAAGTGCAGCGGAACTGATTACTCATGATTGGAAATCAAAGCAGCAACAAGGAATGGTGAGTACCTCGATTGTCGTTATTGCTGTCAGACAGGGTAATCCTAAAGGTATAAAAGATTGGACCGATCTAGCAAAACCCGGTTTAAATATTTTAACACCAGATCCAAAAACCTCTGGTGGTGCACAATGGAATATTAATGCAATCTATGGTGCTGCCCTACGTGGGTTTGCTGGCGTTGCTAAAGATGATCCAGAAGCTGCACAACAGTTCCTTAAGACTATTTTTAAGAATGTTTCAATTATGGATAAAGGAGCACGTGAATCGATAACGAATTTTGAGAAAGGCATTGGCGATATCGCAATAACTTATGAAAATGAAGTACTGGTTGCTCGTCAAGGAGGACAAAATTACGAGTATATCGTGCCCAAGTCAACGATTTTGATTGAGAATCCGGTAGCACTAGTAGATAAGCATGTAGATAAACATAATGTGCGTGAAGTAGCAGAAGCATTTATCGAATACCTCTTTTCTAAAGAGGCACAGCAAGCCTACTCAGCTTATGGACTACGTTCATTTGATGAGGAAGTCTTCAAAACGGTTCAATCACAATTTCCCCCTGTGCAGGATCTATGGAAGATAGATTATCTTGGTGGTTGGAAGAGAGTTTCTCAAGCCATCTATGGACCGCAGGGCCTGTTTACTAAAGTTATTGAGGAGTCGCATATACAGTAATGGATAGCTCATCAGATCTGCAATTTGTCAAGAAACCGGTGGCAAAGACTGTCTCGCGACCTTGGGGTAAATGGGGTCTGAGAACTACAACAATCGTCTATTTAGGGTTAATGATAGTACTGCCGCTCTCATCAATATTTAAAACCGGATTGGGAGATGGACTGATTAGTTTCTTTGCTGAGCTTACCAGGCCTATTACTTTTGCTGCGCTAAAATTGACATTAATAACAGCAGTGCTAACGACTACTATTAATGTCGTAATGGGTACTCTCACGGCTTATGTTTTAGTGCGCTTTCGTTTTCCTGGTCGAGATCTGCTAAATACTATTATTGATGCACCCTTTGCCATTCCCACACTGGTTACAGGAGTTATGCTGGTAGTGCTATATGGGCCACAGAGAACTCTGGGGGCATGGCTAGAAGCGCATGGCATTAGTGTGATTTTTGCTACTCCAGGCATTGTCTTGGCGCTGCTTTTTATTACTTATCCATTTGTTATTCGTACTGTTCAAGCTGTGTTACTAGAGATAGAGACAAATCAAGAGGAGGCGGCTTATTCAATGGGTGCTTCCAAATGGATAACTTTTCGTCGTATTTTATTACCAATGATTGTGCCTGCTATTATCACAGGGGCAATGTTAAGTTTTGCCCGTGCGCTTGGTGAGTTTGGCTCTATTGTAGCAGTAGCAGGTAATATTCCCGGACGCACATTGACTGCGTCAGTATATATCTTTGGTCAGATCGAATCAGATAATCAACGTGGTGCCAGTGCTGTCTCTATTCTACTTTTGTTGACCTCATTTGTGCTGATATTACTAGTAGATTGGATAGGGCGTAAGAGAATACGCCTAGAATAATGTCGCAACATTGGGTTACTAGTGCTTTTATGACAAGCAAGAAAGAGATCGAAAACAGTTCTTTATCACAAACACAATCATTGGCTGCTAAAAAGATTCCCAATAGCTATGAGTGTGTGTTGATAGGAATAGTTTTGATATATGCAATAGGCTTACTGATCGGACCATTGATAGCCATTGCTTGGGGAGCATTTTCAAAAGGTATCACAACATTTTTTCAGCAGATTACTACTGCTGATGCTCTTAGTGCATTAAAACTGACACTAATTTTAAGCTTTTTGGCAACATTAATTAATACGATCTTTGGTTTATCTATTGGTCTAGTGCTGGCGCGAGATAAGTTCAGAGGGCAAAGGATCATTAATGGACTTATCGACTTGCCATTTGCGGTCTCTCCGGTGATCGCTGGTTTTATGCTAATTCTATTATTTGGTCGATCAGGATGGTTTACCTCTATCAGCGATATGTTAGGCATTAAAGTTGTTTTTGCTTTGCCGGGGATGCTGCTTGCTACTACTTTTGTCTCTTTGCCATTTGTTAGTCGAGAAGTGGTATCAGTATTGAATCAACTTGGTGTAGAGCAAGAAGCCGCCGCTCACACAATGGGTGCAAGTGGATGGCAATCTTTTTGGCATATAACTCTTCCTGGTATTCGCTGGGGATTGCTTAGTGGTATCTCGCTCTCTTTTGCGCGTGCGATTGGTGAATTTGGTGCCGTTCTGGTAGTAAGTGGTGGCGTTAAAATGTTGAGTGAAACTGCAACACTATATATTTATCGCTCACTAGATGATCGCAACTATGTTGGTGCCTATGCTATGTCTCTGGTATTGGTCGCAATCTCATCCAGTATCTTGGTAGCAATAGAACTAATCAAGAAACGTGTGCTGAGAGCTAGGAATCTAGATTAAGAGAATAGTTTGATCTAAATCATCGTTGTTAGGTGAGGAGTGGTATTGCATGCTGAAAACATCAACCTTAGTAAACGAAACTTTATTAGGAATTAACGACGAATTTGTCAATATTCCTGCGGTTAGTATAAGAAATCTCTCCAAGAAATTTGCTGGACAGACCGTGCTCTGTGATGTCAGTTTTGATATTGTCGCCGGTGAACGTTTAGTACTACTAGGTCAGTCCGGAAGTGGTAAGACTACTATTGTACGCTGTCTTGCTGGCTTAGAACAGCCAGATTCTGGAGAGATATATTTAGGTGCAAAGTGTGCAACTCATCTACCAATTCAAAAACGTAATCTAGGTATCGTTTTCCAAGAGCGAGATCTATTTCAACGCATGACCGTAGAAGAGAATATTGCCTTTGGACTTAAACTGCGTGGAGTAGCAAAACGACAGATTCAAGAGACTGTTGATGAGATGTTAGAGTTAATTCGTCTTCAGGGTTATCGTACAAAATATCCATCACAACTTTCTGGTGGTCAGCGACAGCGTGTAGCCGTTGCACGTGCACTTGCTTACAAACCAGAAGTTATGCTTTTTGATGAGGCTTTTAATGCTTTGGATGCGGTAACTAGGGTCGCAGTACGGCGCGAAGTACGTCTATTGCTACAGAAGATGAATGTTCCGGCGCTCTTTATTACTCATGATCAAGAAGAGGCGCTGGAGTTAGGAGATCGCATTGCCGTATTAAATAAAGGGCGTATAGAACAGATAGGCACACCATATGAACTCTACAACTATCCCCAGAGTGAGTTTGTGGCAGCATTTCTAGGTGCTGCAAATGTACTAATGGGTCGTTGGTATAATAACGAAGTAGTAATAGATGCACTACGACTCAAGCCACCGCAACAATCACTAGAGTTTGCTCAACAGTCATTAGAGTTTAATCAACATCAACCAATTAAGATTATTTTTCGACCTGAGGATGTAGTATTAGATTTTCAACCACAACTTCTCGATGTGCCTTACTATCTAGGTCGTGGGATAGTTAAAGATCTCTCATATATTGGTCCTTATGAGCGATTGGTGATACAGCTAATGACTTGGATGCCTCAACCGGATGGCTTAGGTAACAAGAAGAGACTTACTGTGGTTGAAGATGGTTCATTAAAAGAGTCTACCATTACGGTAACACGTACAAAATGGAGAGCAGGTGAGATGGAGTTGTCGGTCGGAGATCAAGTTGCCGTAGGACTCAAGCATTATCGACTATTAAGTGTTAAATGATCTTGAAGATCCTTTCTGGTGGACAGACAGGTGTTGATCGCGCTGCTTTAGATATTGCTATTAGACTAGGCTATCAATCTGGTGGCTGGTGCCCGAAAGGTAGAAAAGCTGAAGATGGGCCTATTAGTGCTATCTATCCATTGTGCGAAACACCTTCAGATGATTATCGTGAGCGCACAGATTGGAATGTGCGAGATTCCGATGCAACGCTGATCTTAACACACGACAAACCCATAGGCGGTACTGCCTTCACAATAGAGTGTGCTTTGGCAAGAGCTAAGCCATTGCTGCTGCTTGATCTGTCCACAACACCTGATCCTCAAACTGTTCTTGATTGGGTGAGAGAGAATAATATCGCGATCTTAAACGTAGCTGGTCCAAGAGAGAGTGAAGTAGTAGGAATCTATCAACAGGCAGGAGCTTTTCTTACTGAGGTCTTGAAAGGTAGAAATTGATCTGGCAGCCGCCGAGAAGAGTTTATCTCTCGGCGGCTACACTAAGAAGATTAGATCCCAAAAGTACCTACAAATTTCTCATGATCAACAAGCACATCGCGCATACGGAAAGCGATGTCGCCGAAAGATGCATCATCAGCAAGCCAGGTCTCAATACGCTCACGACCTAGATTGACATGATGTGTTCTACCACTATCAGAGCGGAAGTTTACTTCATCACTACCTGCCTGATAGGCTACTGTCCAGTTTGTTCCATTAACAGTAAAGTTACGTGTGAAGCTAGTATTAGCAGGGAATTTATTAAGGTTTGTACCACTTGCATTAGGATCTTGCAGCTTGCCAAGGAAACTGCGCAGGAAGTTTTGCGTAACCATTGCCGATTGACGATCTAGTTCTGGATCGATCTTATCATTGTATTCAAACTCGAAGGTCGAATCCTGCTTAGAGAAATCCTGTAAGTTCCAAGTTGGAACATTGAGCACAAAAACACCTGCTGGTGGTGCTGTACGCTCAAAATAATCACGCGCTCCCACGGCACTATCAGCCTGCATTCTTAGACCTAGTTGTGCATTGCCAAAAGGATTATTGGAGATCAGATTACCTGCCTGTAGAGGCTTAGGTATTGGCGAGCCAACTTTGTTGGGATTATTCTGATTTGGCTCATTGAGCTGAATGGCAATCTCAGGAAGATCATTCTGTTGGTAACCGACGGGAAGCTGATCGACTACACCACCATCAAAGAGGCGTATTGTGCGGCCAGTAGCAACATCAACAAATTCGATTGGATCAAAAGCGGCTGGTATTGCTGCTGAAGCGACTACTGCCATTGCTACTGGGGTATTGGGAGTATTCTCTTTACTAAATACAAAGGTACGATCTTCTACCTTGGTCATATCATTAGGAGCTTGACTGTCAGCAAATTTGGTTGCTACCAAATAGAGTGGCATTGGTAGATCTGCAAATGTTACCGGGCGATCTTTAATACCAGTCAATTCGCGTAGCTTATTGTCCATATAGCGATAGAGTTCACGTCCCTCAAGAATACCGGGGCCCTCTATGGTAGCGTCAAAAAACTTCTTTACTGCTGGATCTTTTGCCGTTAGGTCGGCATCACGAGGATCTAAACCACCAGCGATCAACGCCCCAGCAATTGCGCCTACAGAAACGCCAGTTACACTAGCAGGAATTACACCTTGATTGTACATCTCTTCAAAAGCTGGTGCGAAACGTTTACCTTTACCACCACCACCTTCTAGAGAGATATGTACAGGAAGCAATTTGCCATCCTGTACTGGTACACCCTGCTTAGCGCGATTGGCAGCAACGACCGCCTCAAACTCCTGCATTGATCGTACTGCGACCTCTTTACCATTGGCATCGCGTAACATAATAGGACGACTATTACGAGTTAATGCTCGACCTTCACCAAAGAGCAGTTGAGCTGGATCGGGTGGTTTATTACTAATCTTTGCTGCTAAAGGGGCACTACTACCGGTACCAGGAAATTTCTTTGCTGTCACCTGTCCATTCTGTAGATCACCAGCTACATAGTTTGCTGCTAACCACATCTGTCCTGGTTTTGGCGCCGTATTAAGATTGTAACCATATTTCTGCTGTAACTTTGTTGCCGCTGCTGTATCGCCAGACTGTGCTCCTTTGATCGTATTGCGTAGATCTTGAGTGTTTGATACCAATTTGTTCAACTCAATCGGCTTGCCTTGAGGGTTGCGGTCAGGATGAAAGATCGAGTTGAAGAGGTTTTTAAGACCTGCTCCTACAGCTTTGGTAAGTGGCTTTACATACTCATCAACAAAGTCACCAACTGTCTCTCTAACATTGTAAACAAATTTGTAACTCTTATCGGCGAGATCATGAGCAGTATCCTTAAGGCTGAAAGCTTCTGGATGATCTGACTTGCTTAATGCGCTGGCAACCGATTTTGCTTGTACGGCAAGCGGCTCAACCGTCTGTTTCATAGCGGTAGCATAATTATTTGCCTGCTGAGAAATTTGCGGTGGAATGGTAGCAGCGCGCTCATTGGCAGCAATAGCTGATTTAAGCGCAAAAGCATTGCCAGCTTGCATCATCTGGGCAGCCTTTTCAAAGCTGGTTGCTGTGCGGGTTAACTCATTGAGACTCCTATGGGCATTATAAAGAAGATCGTTGCTGCCGCCCTGTACCAGGCCATTGGTCGTACGTAGTTGCTTAATAAGGCTGTCAAGTGCGCCCAACAATTGCTCAGATTGCGCCGCTGCTGCCAACACTTGGCGTCCCTGTTCCAGTCGTTGAGAATATTTTTGTGTATGGTTAAGAAACTGGCTAGCATGGCCCTTAACAAGATTGAGCTGGCCTTCTGTATGGCTACGATATCTTGCTGCGGCATCGATAAGTTTTGATGCTGAGCGTGCTATATTTGATACTGCGGTCTGAAATTCCCGCCCAATCAATGGCCGCTTCTCTTCACCCAACTGGGCCGTTAGTGCTGCTTTTACACTCTTACTACTAAGTGTGTTGCGTGCCCGTAGGGACTTCTCCAGTTGGCTACTGTCTGAAATACCGCTAGCTGCCGGTTCAATTGCTTTCGTTGTATCTACACCAGTCTCTGTAGCCGGTTTAGACTGTTCTACAGGGTCGTTTTGAAGGTCTTTACCTGCTAACGAATCGTTACCAATATTGCGAATCGCCATAAGGGGTCTCCTTAGATTCTTTTCTGGATCTATTTTTATGATTGCTGATACCGCCGCAGCCATTAGCTGGCTGGACTTATTGCGATGAATGAATGCCCATTCATAGTATCGGAATCAAGCAGAAAAAAGTTGTCATAATAGGGAATTTTTCCCTCTATGTTGAGAAAAAAAGTCTTATGCTTACGTCTTTCCCTATAAGGCAAATAGAGTTTACTACTGCCAACAGTGAAATTTATAGGAGGATACATGAATAGATTTTCCCGACTCCGTAGAGCACTTGTCTTTTCATTATTAGCTTTAGTACTGACTATCTCAGGTGCTGTTATGCAAGTACCTGGTAGTAAAGTTAAATTAGGCTCTGATCGGGCGGCAGCAGCAACACGTTACATAGTAAGGTGGTACTACAATGATGCAGCACATACAATTCGTGTTGGTATAGGTACCTTCTGTTGTAATGGCCAGGCGACCCTATCTGGGTACAGCACACCATATTATGAGGTAGTGGTTAATGAGCCTTGTTGTGGCTCTGTGATCTGTTAAATTAACTAGCTGAGTAGTGTGTGATTGACAATGGAACGAGCCGCATTGTTAAGTCTCCCCATCGATTTAACGAGCTAGTTTCGTTCCATTGTTATTTACCAGGAATGAGAAAGCGCGTGTTAAATGGCTAAGCACGGTGGCGAGAAAGGGTATAAAGACCGCTAGTCTTAGCTGCTGCAGTAGCGATTGCCTGCTGATTTTTAGAACTAATACTGGCGATCAATTCCTCACGAGTTTTAATTTTGAGAGGTTGTCCTTGATAGAGTTTACCAGTACGATGCATCCAGTCTTCAGAGATCGCGCCAGAGAAGAGGAAGAGTGGCCAAGTGAAATTTGGCCCATTAGTCCAGCGTAGTTTCAATCCCCACATAATAAAAGAGCCAATTGCCCACATACGCATACTGGTCTTGGAGCCTAGACCAAGATGTGAGGTAAGCTGCCAGGCTTTCATTAACACTTGCCACTGCAATCTGGAGATCTGACGGGTCTCTTGCAGTTCTTTGTCGTGTGCATTACGAGTACCTTCCAGGGGGGTGAAGATAGAGGGTACCCAGAAGGCATGTAGTCCACGTCGTTCTGTCTCATAGAGTAGATCTAAAGTGGCTCGGCAATCATCGTCTGTCTCATCAGGAGCGCCAATAATTAAGGTAAGCACAGGAAACCAATTATTGCGATTCAATATCTCTAGTCCATTGATCACAATGCTAGGCCAGTCAGAGATTTGGAAGGGAAGCGCCTTACCCGCCATAATACGCTGGCCCATACGTGCAGAACCGGTCTCAATACCGATCAAGGGGCTAAGCACACGCTTTTCTGGATGTGTGCTTACTCTAGGTAGACGTATAGGGCTCTTAGGTAAGAGTATCTCGGCCAGCTCTCGAATTAGCTCTGGTTCTAATACCGCAGGGGCAATAGTGCTATGACTAAGCAGTATATGTTTAACCCCTTCTTTTTCCGCAATCGAATGATAGAGATCAATTAGCGCTTCATTATTAGGTTTGAAGAATGGTCCATAGGTATCGGCCTCCCAAATAAACATATCTTCAGTGGCCAATGAGATCTGATTACCGCCTTGAGCAAGGTTTGCCTCTACAGCCTTCATGATATCTTCTTTAGGAAAAGAGACACGTGGATTGAGATCAGGCACACAGAAGCTGCAGCGTCGGCCACAGCCGGTTGTCATCTCTATCACACCAAAGGAGGTTCTTGATTGCGGCACGATCATCTCTGCATAGCTGGCGGGATGATGGGCATGTATGGTACGGGGAATTGCTTGGCCAGCATAAGCATGGCGAAAGAGTTCCTGTACCTCCTTGGATTCGGCGCGCCCTTCTACCACACAATCAATGCCTAACTGATCTAGCATATTGGTCGCAGGTAATTGCCAACTGCCTGAGCCACCCAAAATAACTTTATAATTAGCGCGGCAAGGGTGGTTATGGATCTTGGTAAGTAGATCTTTAGTATATTTGGCATTGATTGGCTCACGTGACGAGCCAAACAGGGAAGCATAAACACCTGCCGCAAAGGTAGTGCCAAGCGGATTATGAGTAGAGACAGCAACAATACGTGTCTCTGGCCCAATGAATCTATCTACCATCTCAGGATCGGCCACCACTACTTGATCAGGACCAAAGATGCGCTTAAGGGTCTCCTCTACCACTCGTAAGCCACAAGGGGCAACTTTTGCTGAATTATCCTGCTCGCGAGGCAGATCTTTCCAATTTGGATATTTCCAATTGAGCACCTTCTCCATCCAGCTAGGCATTGAAGCCATTGCCATTTGAATGAAGAAACCAGCATGTTCAATGGATTCTGTTAATGGTGCAGTGAGAACGATTGGTGTACCTTGGGAAAATGGCATGGCAATCTCCTACAACGAATAGATCTTGGGCTTGTGCTAGAAGAATTTCAGACAGTTATATAACAAGAGCTTACTGGAAAATGCTCTCTGAGTCATCCTTTTCTTCCTGCACCGGTGACAATCGGCAAACTAAACTAGCGAACATACAATAATTGGGTATAATAACGCTGATTGGGAGGTCGTCCAAAGGTAGGACAGCGGTCTTTGGAGCCGCTTATCGGGGTTCGAATCCCTGCCTCCCAGCCAACCAGATTAAATTATCTGATAGGCTTGATAGGTTAGCTGTTTTCGTGTTGTGTAAAGAAGCCATTTTTTGCCACCCAAGGTTGTCAAGAGCGAGAAATCGTGCTCCTCACTATCCATTCTTCTACAATCGCATTAAGGAGTCTTTACTAGATTTGAGTGATTATCGCTTAATAGAATCTTATCGTTTAGTTGTAGTAATAGTAGTTGCTATGATGTTGACCAGTTGTAGCCAGTCTTCATCATCATCGCCTAATGCTATATCTACAGATAAAGCTTCTTTAAGTGCACACCGTACTGTTACTGATGAACTAGGACGTACGGTTACAATCGTATCTGAGCCCAAACGGATAATCTCTCTTGCTCCTAATATTACTGAGATACTTTTTGCTCTTGATCTAGGGCCGCGGATAGTTGGAGTCACCACCTACTGTAACTATCCTCCTCAAGCTACCACCATTGATAAAGTGGGTGACACATTGCGGCCAAACCTTGAACAGATCATTGCTCTACATCCGGATCTGGTACTTATTAGCACGGCCAGCCAGCTTCAACAGTTTCTTGCTAAGCTCACAGAAGCTGGTATTCCTATCTTTGTGCTTAAGTCGCCATCTGTGGAAGCGACATTGCACTCGATTGTAACGGTAGGACAATTGACTAATCGTGAGACGCAAGCAAAAGCATTAGTCAATCAATTGCGTGGACGGCTTGCTACAATTGCAGAAAAAGTAGCGGGCAAGCCACGTCCTAAAGTCTTCTTTGTCGTCGGTACTGAGCCACTTATTACTGCTGGCCGAGATGCTTTCATTACTGATCTAATCAATTTTGCTGGAGGCGACTCGATCTCTGCTGATGTAGCGGCAGAATGGCCTGCTTACAGTGCAGAGACCGTTATTGCGCGCGCGCCTGACATTATCTTGGTGCCTGGTTGGCATGCTAATGAGCAAGCAAGTGATGAAAAAAATGGATTAAAACTGCCACCAGGACTAGAGGTAACACCAGCCGTACGTAATGGGCGTACTCATACAATCAATCCTGATCTAATTCTACGGCCTGGGCCACGTATTGTTGATGGTTTGGCAGAGATGGCCCGCCTCTTTCATCCGGAGGCCGCTCCTTGAGGGCGCGTACACATCTCACACGGCCATATCTATTCACGGTAATTGCACTGCTCAGTCTATTGCTAATCTTCTCCTTTGCTATCGCCCTGCTCTTTGGTAGTGAATCGCTTGCTTGGCGTGCTAGTGTTGCTGCGTTTGTAAACAGATTATCAGGTAGACCAACGGGGCTTTCTGTAGAAGTAGAGACAATCCTTTTTACAGTGCGACTACCACGTGCGCTTTTTGCCCTGGCGGCTGGGGCTGCGCTCTCAGTAGCAGGGGCAGCGCTACAAGCGCTACTTCGTAATCCCCTTGCCGAGCCATATGTTTTAGGAGTATCTAGTGGCGCCGCGGTAGGTGCAGTGCTGGCAATCGTCTTTGCTGAAACTTTTCCTCTTAGCCAGCCATTAGGGGCATTTGCGGGCGCCGCTGTCACGATATTTACTGTTTACATACTTGGTCAAGGCGCTAGTGGTACATCGACAGATAGGCTAATTTTGGCTGGTGTAATCACAACCAGTTTTCTTTGGGCGGCAATTATCTTCATACTCACGGTTGCTAGTACCTCCAGGTTACGGGGTATTGCCTTTTGGCTAATGGGAGACCTCAGTGGTGGTACAACAACGCTACTCACCTTTACCTTGATTACCACAAGTGTGGTAATTGCGCTGATCTACTCAATGGCGCGTACCCTTAATCTACTAATGGTAGGTGAGGAGAGCGCGCTCAGCCTTGGAGTCAATGTCGAGCGAGTAAAGTTAGCGTTATACTTGTTGGCATCACTGCTTACTGGTACTACTGTTGCGGTAGTTGGCTCGATTGGTTATATAGGTCTAATTGTACCGCATATTATTCGTATGGCTTGGTCGAGCGACCATAGACTATTGATTCCTGCCGCGGCGCTAATGGGTGCTAGTCTGTTGTTGCTTGCTGATACATTAGCGCGCATACTGATTGCTCCCCGTGAACTGCCTGTAGGCGCAATTACCGCTCTCATTGGTGCACCACTTTTTGTCTATCTACTGCGTCGCACAGTATGATCTAGTTAAGTATGTTACAAGCGCAAGGGCTCTATTTTAATTATCAGCGTCCAGTAATAGAGGATGTTTCATTGCGACTAACAGCCGGTGAGATGCTGGCTGTGATCGGCCCCAATGGTTCAGGAAAATCGACGCTGGTACGACTACTAGCAGGATTGTTAACACCTGCGGCAGGCACAGTACTATTCAACGAACAGCTACTCACAATGTGGCCACGTCGAGAGTTGGCACGCCAGATTGCTTATGTTGCTCAGGAGTCACGAGTACAGTTTCCATTAGTAGTGTTTGAATTTGTACTACAAGGCCGTTTTGCTCATGGCCGTGGATTGGGGTTTGAAAGTGAGGATGATCTGGCTGCAGCGCGTGAGGCGCTTGTGCTTACCCACACTGCTGAATTTGCTGATCGACAATTAAATGCCCTTTCTGGTGGTGAGCGACAACGTGTCTTCTTAGCACGTGCACTAGCACAACAACCAAAACTATTGTTACTTGATGAACCCACCTCGAATCTGGATATCTCACACCAGGTTGCTACATTAACACTACTCACACGTTTGACACGAGAGAGAGGATTAGCAGTGCTACTGATTACTCATGAACTGAATTTGGCGGCAGAATTTGCTAATCGTATAATGTTGCTAAAGGCAGGGCGAGTAGCCGGTTGCGGTTCCCCTAGCGAGGTCTTCCAACGTGAACTGCTTGAAGAGGTCTTTGAGACTAGCTTAATGGTTGACCGCAACCCTATCAGTGGAGCGCCTAGAGTTAATGTGATTGCTACAGCAACAGGTTTTTAATCGATTACTCTATTGCGCACGTAACTTCAATTCCTTGGCCTTGCCAATAAGTGAGACCAACTCCTGTCGCTCAGGATTGGTTGCTGCTGCCGTTGTATGGGCAATCTCTTCAATCTGTGTTAGTGACCAATCTCTTGCCTCTTGACTATCACGTAATACTTCAGCAAAAGCAGCCACAGCTACGGCAAAGCGGAAATCATTTGAGGTCTTGGCAAAGTCCTTCTTTATTTGTGCCATTGAAATGGAAGATGAGAATTCTTGAGACTGTTCCTCGGCAGGGGCTTTGTAGCGTAATCGCACAGTGGCAAACTCACTGGTCTGAGCATTGGATTGTAGCTCTAATTCATAGAGTGCAGTAACCGTATGACCTGCGCCGATTTCACCACCATCAACCTGATCATTACGGAAATCCTCATCTGCAACATTACGGTTCTCATATCCAATTAGACGATAACGAGCTACTACTGCAGGGTTAAATTCGACTTGAACTTTGACATCTTTGGCAATCACTTGGAGAGTACCGGTGAGTTGTTCAGTAAAGATCCGCTTGGCTTGTGCAAGATTATCTATGTAATAGTAATTACCATTGCCTTTATCAGCAAACTGCTCCATCATTGTGTCCTTATAGTTGCCCATACCAAACCCTATTGTACTTACGGTAATGCCCTGTTTGGCATAACCTTCAATATCCTTAAGAATCTCATTGGGGCTGGTATTACCTATGTTGGCATCTCCATCTGAACAGATAATGATACGGTTGATTGCGTCCGTCTCTAGGTTAGCGTGTGCCTGCTGATAGGCCAGTTGAATGCCAGAGGCCATTGCTGTACCACCACCAGCTTCAAGTTGTTCGATCGCATTAAGGATCTCTTCTTTATCTTCTATACCAGTAGGAGTGAGGACAGTTTTTACACCACCAGCATAGGTGGTTAATGCTACCGTATCGCCGGGCTGTAGATTATTAACGAGGATACGCAGACTCTGCTTTACCAGACCAATCTTGTCATAAGATTGCATTGAGCCACTGGTATCTACCAGGAAGATTAAGTGGGCTTTGGGTCGTTGTACAGCCGCGATCTGACGACCCTGTAAACCGACTAGCAGCAGATGGCGACGATTGTTAAAAGGCGAACCTACTGCCTCTGTATGCACAGAGAAGGGATGTAGACCGTTCGGTTGTGGATACCGATATTTGAAATAGTTGAGGAACTCTTCTACTCGTACCGCGGCTTCGGGTGGTAGTGTTCCTTCGGTAAGCTTTCGTCGTGTTATTGTATAGGAAGCGGTATCGACATCAATAGCGAAAGTTGATACTGGATCATGGGCAGCTTCTGTCATCCAGTTAACACCATAACTGGTATAGCTCTCTGTATTAGGTTCAGCCTCTTGAGCAGGAGTCTTTGGTTGTGCACTCATCGGTGTAGGACTAGGCGAAGCCATATAAGCATCAGAGGATTCAGTAGCAACAGAGAACTGTTCCTCCAAGTGTTGTCCAGACCTTCTGCTACTTAATAGATTTGGAATTACTATGGCGGCAGCAATGCCAAATGTGATTGTGCCAGTTACTATCCCAATAATTATTGCACGTCTCTTGGTCATCTTAATCACTCCTGTCAGCAGGTATGTTTATGACTTTTAGACGCGCTGTTCTTATATTCGTTCCAAAATTATAAATTGGCGGGTTATTTAGTTAAGTTGCGGTTAGCCATCAGTCGCTCAATCTCATCCGGATCACTAGGGCAGTGTTGTGATAATTTCACTAAGCTGGTCTCTGTTACTAGATAGTCATCTTCTATACGTACACCGATCTTTTCATCCGATAGATAGATTCCTGGCTCAATAGTAATAACCATACCAGGTTGTAAGGGGCGATTGTAATCACCCACATCATGTACATACATACCTAGGAAATGTCCTAGACCATGAACAAATGAGATATCCAAAGTCCGTGCTTGGGAATCTCGCAGTCGGCTACTGCGCATAGTCTGTTCAGCCGCTTCATGAAGATCATATATGGTTGAACGACCTGGCTTGAAGGCTTTTACTGCTGCTGTTTGTGCTTCTAATACAAGCTTGTAGATCTCTTTCTGACGTGCAGTGAATTTACCATTGGCGGGATAGGTACGGGTAATATCGGCAGCGTAATAGCTATATTCGGCGCCAATATCAACAACGATCAGATCCCCTTCCTCAATCTTTTTGCGATTGTTATTGTAGTGCAGAATAGTGGAATTAACACCTGAACCAACGATACAAGGAAAAGCCGCGCGCTGTGCGCCACTACTGTAAAAACGGCCCAGTATGATACCTTCTAGTTCATATTCAAACATAGTTGGCTTAACATTATTGAGTACATCTAACTGTGCATTCACAGTAATATCAATAGCACGCTGTATAAGCGTAAGTTCTGATCTACTTTTGATCACACGCAACTCAGCAGTTAATGGTCCGAGTGGTTGAATACGAACATGGGGCGCGCTTTTACGCACATTCTCAATGAATTCGTGTTGCTGAGTAAGATGTGGTTTATTACCAGTGGGGATAATCGTGTAGAGGGTAATACCACTCTTCTTACGCGCCTCACTATTGAGGATTTCGAAGAGCATGGTATGGAACTGCTGTGTAGCTACCACACGTTCGCTGCCAAAGAGGCGCTCAGATTGTGGTCCAGGTTCTGGTTGTGGACCCTCCCAACGGTTTTGAAAAGTGCTACGAGTAGGGAGGAAGAGCCATTCTTTTGCTCCCTGATAACCGTCTGGCACCAATAGTAAAAAGCTGTCTGGCGCACTGACCCCAGTCAAATACATAAAATCGTCGTTTTGACGGAATTTTGCATCAACACCGAGCGTCTCGTCAGAGATATTGCCAAGTACTACTACTATGCCATCTGACGTCTTCTCCATTAGACGTTGACGACGTAGCTTATATTGGCTAGGCGGTTGATCGGCAAGCTGAGCAGTATCATCAGCACGCGTAGGTGGTGGGTCAACTGTCCAGGCTACATTCAATAGCAGAATTGCTACTATCAGATAAAGGATAAGACGTCTATTCATAAGTAAATAATTTATCACAACCAGTAGTTCATAGACGACCCAAATTTTGCCAACGAGAGCTTTAAATCGGCCAATAGATTAGTAGAGAAACGCGACCAATAAGCCACCCTTCAAGTCAACTTGACACTCTTTATCAGTTTCTGCCAGACAGCTTGAAATATAGACATCGCGCCAGTGTAGCCATAGCCAAAAAGGAATATAAAGAGAAATGGGATAGTGCCGAAGATCGAACGTGTGACGGCATAGTAGATTGTAAAGGCAAAATAGCCAGCCGAGAGCACTTCTAGTAATGGGATCAGGCCACTGCGGCGGCGATACTTGATGGCTTGCGTCAACCAACTATCACGTACACTCTCTACTCGATATTTTGGTGTTCGTACAAACGAGGACTTAATACCAAGAAGCGCTTCCAATACTGCACGGGCATTACTAAAGGTGAGACCTATACCCATCGCCATTACCAGTGGTAGATATTTTAGTCGCTGCTTCCAGTTTTGAGGATGTAGATAGTACTGTGCTGCTCCATAAAAGGTAATAACAGAGACAGTGGAGAAGAGCAGTATAGGAGTATCAAAGAGCAATAGATGAAAGAAACCTTGATTGTAGCGTACGATCAACACTGGCAGATGTAGCACTGCCAACACAATCATCAATGGTGCAGCAATATTACTAGTAAGGCGAAAGAACAGCTCCACTTTTACAGAAAATGGTAGTTGTGGGTTGCGTAGTATGCGTGGCAGTAGCTTCAGACCAACCTGTATTAGCCCTTTTGCCCAACGGCGTTGTTGTGCTTTGAAGGCATTGATCTCGACTGGTATCTCTGCTGGCACATCATCATCAAGCAGGTAGACAAAACGCCAACCCATCAGTTGTGCACGATAACTGAGATCGGTATCTTCTGTGAGCGTATCATGCTGCCAGCCCCCCGAACCCTCGATCGCGATACGGCGCCACATACCCGCTGTGCCATTGAAATTAAAGAAACCACCGGAACGATTACGTGCCATCTGCTCAATTACAAAATGGCCATCAAGCATAATAGATTGGATCTTAGTAAGCAGGCTGTAATCACCGTTAATATGGCTCCAACGCATCTGCACCATGCCGATCTTCTCATCCGTGAAGTAATCGATCATCTTGTGCAGACAGTCTGGACGGGGAATAAAGTCAGCATCAAAGACGGTGATAAACTCGCCCTTGGCAAGCCTTAGACCTGCTTCTAAAGCGCCCGCCTTAAAACCAGTGCGATCCTCTCGATGATGGTAGGAGATATCAAAGCCTTGGGCACGATAACGTGCTACTGCACGTTTGGCAATCTCAACTGTCTCATCGGTAGAGTCATCAAGCACTTGAATCTCTAGGCGGTCACGTGGGTAGTCTAGTGCTGTGATAGCAGCAATTAGTCTTTCTGCCACATACATTTCATTAAAGAAAGGCAATTGTACGGTGATATGTGGCAATTGGCTAAATTGCGCTTTCGGTTTTGGCCGGCAAGGTAGATAGCGGAAAAAGATATAGACTAGTCGCAATCGGTATATGCCGTAGAGAGAGAGTACGAATAGGATGCCAAAATAGAGTGAGATAATAACAATGTCGAAACTGTCTAGGTTATAGAGGAAGCTAATATTGCCAGTTTGCGCAAACTTCTCTAAACCTGGCAGTGTTGGTATAGGAGGTCGGGGAATTGTCTGCTCGCCCTCTTGTACATAGAACACCAACACGCGCAGCAATGCAGTCAGCGTTGTCATTAGATTTTCAAAAC
>JBFLVQ010000113.1:0-17923 GCA_040758525.1 Acidobacteriota bacterium | reverse complement strand
AAGCAGCCCTGTTTGGCATTAAAGTTGATGAAGTCTCGGAAGCCTACACTTCCAAGACATGCCATGCGTGTAAAGTAGTGAAAGAGTCGAATCGCAAGCACAGAGGCTTTTATCAATGCCAATGTGGTTGGACAGTACAGGCTGATATTAATGGCGCGGCTAATATCTTTGAATCTCATTACAAAGTATCTCCGATAAGGAGTAGTGGCTGTGTGGCACAGCCCGTAGTCTTGCCGATGCGTTTGGGTCGTCATATGGTCTACAAATCGGTTCCTTATACCATCCCTATTGCTACTGTTGTTTCCTGCTCGGTTGGGGCTGCTTAAGTGCTGCACCAGGGATGCCCTCGACTTCTAGTTGAGGGAGGATGTCACGCAGCAGATAAGAAACGGCTGATGTTCTCTAAACACTATCTTTTTGACCTACGTCTAGTTTTAATTGACTAAACCATTAGCTTACACAATGGTGTTTATAACTTAACAAGAGTAGAGAAAGAGGCTGCGTGAAGGCAATATCAATTCCGTACTACGCTCATCAGGCAGGCTACCAGTGCCAGCAAAGTCGGTTGCCAAAGTGCTAAAGATTGGCGCGCACCAATCTGGCCAACGTAGACCTTGTAACTGTGGCGTAAGTGCCGCTAACAAAAATGATCTTTCTTGAGCAGCAAGATTTGCCAATATCAAATAACTCTCTTCATCTCCTTCGCCACGCCGCAGTAATACCAGCAGATCAGGACCAGGACTGGAAGTAACTGATAATCTACGCTCACGACGCATTAGTGCTGGCTTCTCGCCTATCAATCTCAATAAGCGCTGATAAAGAAGAAAGGTTGCTGAATAAGGCGGTCTTTGGTGATCGGTTAGATCGAGTTGGCTATTACGAAAAGTAGTCTCATCTTGTGGGTCAGGAATCTCGGCAAGCCGTGCTGGATCGGCGAAGGCAGCAAAGTTCTGGAATTCCTTGCGTCGTCCTGTAGTAACGGCTCGTCCTAATTCTTCATGGTGATCAGTGAAAAAGAGGAATGGTTCTTTTGCTGCATACTCCTGTCCCATAAAAAGAAGTGGTGTGTAAGGAGCTAGCAACAATAAAGCGGTAGCAAGATGGTAAGTGTCGCGATCTACTAGATGATTGAGTCTCTCACCAAAGGCGCGATTGCCTACTTGATCATGGTTCTGTATACAGATAACCATCTCTTCACCACGCAATCGTGTTGGTGCTGTGCCACGTGGCCCATTCCACTCACCAAAATGGTAGTGCTCACCTTGAAAGATAAAACCATCATTATAAGATTTTATTATCTCTGCCAAATTGCCCTGATAGTTTTGATAGTAACCATCGTGCTCACCTGTAAAATAACAGTGAATGGCATGATGAAAATCATCAACCCATTGGCCATCTATGCCATAACCTTCTGGCGGTGGCCAGTGCAGCATAGCAAGATTGCGATGATCCTCTGCAATGATGGTGACAGGTAGGCCTGCACGTGGCTGTGTCTGCAATCGATCAACGATCTCTTGGAGAATATGTCGCTCGCTCTCATCAATCATGGCAAAAGAGGCATCTAGACGCAGCCCATCGGCATGATATTCATGTATCCAATAACAGGCATTGTTCAGTACATAGGTGCGCATTAACCCCTTGTGCGCACCATCATAATTGAGCGCATCGCCCCAAGGTGTCTTATGATGTGGTGTAAAATAGTTGCGTGAATAAGACCAAAGATAATTACCGTCAGGACCAAAGTGGTTGTAGACAACATCAATAATAACGGCAAGACCATGCTGATGGGCAATATCAATAAGTCGCTTCAAGTCCTCAGGATTACCATAAGCAGCATCTGGAGCAAAGTATTGTACCCCATCATAGCCCCAATTGCGTCTACCAGGAAAGTCGCCCAATGGCATCAACTCAATGGTATTGATACCCAATTTAAGCAGATAGTCAAACTGATCAATAATAGCTGCGAAAGTGCCAGCATAGGTAAAGGCGCCAACATGCAATTCATAGATGATCATTTCGGCAAGTCGCCGACCCTGCCAGCCATCATCTTGCCATTGATAAGCCGTTGGATCGACAACAACCGAATTGCCATGCACATCGTCAGGCTGCCAACGAGTGTAAGGATCTGGCACAACTAGATCGCCATCAATACGAAACTTATAACGCGTACCCGCCTGTACTTCTGGCAACCAGCACGAGAAATTGCCATCGCCTTCTGGATCCAGTGGGACAAAGCGATAGCTATCGCCTTCTGCCAGTGCTACCTCGACTTTAGTTTTACCAACTGCCGCGACACGGAAGCGCGTGCCACGTTGCTCTACATTAAAGAACTCTGCTCCATAAGGAAGCTGCCAAACAGATCTTGTCATTTAATGCACATTATGAGGTGGAATATTACTATCGTGCTCGATAATCTCGTTTTCTGAGAGGGAGACATCCTCTCCTGAGATCATTGAGAGCGAATCAATACTCAACTGCCCAATGTTATGCAGCGCGCGTATCAGTTCCTGCTTGTCAATATCACCGGTCTTAAGAGTGTCTAGTAGGATATCAGAGACAACTCCTAACTCGCCCTGCATCATCAGTACGATCTGTAAAAGTTCGCTAATATCTATCTCATTATTTGCCTCATTGGTCATATCAACTCTCAATCTCTGGTTGCTGTTTTAAAAATGATTCTACCTGCGCGCGCGTTGGCAAGCCAGACTGCGCGCCTAGCTGTTTACATTTCAAAGCCGCCACGGCGTTAGCAAAACGTAGCGTCTCTATAATACTCATACCCTGTAATAGCCCGTAGATAAAGCCTCCATGAAAAGCATCGCCGGCGCCGGTAGTGTCACGACATTCAACCGCGAAGCCGGGCACATGTAGATACTCTTGTTCGTGATAGGCGAGCACACCCTCACGGCCTAGCGTCATGGCAACGAAGTATGAACCGCTTATCTCTTTGAGCCTTTTTAATGCCTCACGTGGCTCTGTGACACCAGTAGCACGACGAGGAAAATCAGATGAAGTAATAAGAAAGTCTACTAAAGGTAAGAGTCTATCTGCCCCTGGATAAAAATTATCTACATCAATTACTACTGCCATACCGGCGGCATGGGCAGCTTGCGCAGCCGCTATATCAGCATCAACATCATGACCATCGATATGCAGAATCTTTCCTGTCGCGATTGCCGATGCATTCACTTCCTCTGGCATAAAAGCAAGCCGTTCATCACGATCCCAAAGAATTGTACGCTCACCGCTATTGGCATCTATGATAATAAAGGCGATCTGATTAGTAGCGCCGGCAACACGCTGTACATAGCTATGCTCTATGCCTTCACTGGCAAGCCGGGCAAACTGCAATGCCCCAGCATCATCATCACCCACTTTACCTATATAGCGAGTACGGCAGCCTAATCGTGCTAGCGCAGTAAGCGCACTGGCAACCTGTCCACCAGGCTGGCGACTATGTTCACGTAAACGGATTTTGCTATTGAATTCTGGATAATGTGGTACAACGATAACGTGATCAACGGCGTTAAGGCCAAATCCAACCACATCAAAAGGTCGTGTGGTGGGCAAAGAGAAATTAAATCTCATAGCGATCACTTCTCCACTAGACTTGTTACGATGATAGCGATCGCCTGCACACCATTAAAGAGCAAGTGTATAGTGTAGCTAGGCAGCAATGAACCTGTATAAGCGCGTACCAACGTGAGACCAAAACTGAGCAGACCGAGTGATAACAACGCATCCCAACCACCCAAATATTGAGGCACATGTACTAACAGGAAGAGTAATGAGACACTTGCCACTGCGATACGTACACCAAAGCGCCGTCGCAATGCTGAGTAGAGCACTCCTCGGTAGATTATCTCCTCAACTAGTGGGGCAGTGATGACAGCTAGTCCAGCAATAAGGTAGGGCGCCCATGGCGAAGCCTTTAGCAAGCGCTCAAGATCAGTCTCCTGATGTGGTATTAGTTGGGAGATCACACGGGAAATCAGAATTGCTAAACCGAACATCAGCACGGTACTGAGTAATGCCTGGAGAAAACGGAAACGTGGATGCCAATGCCATCCTAGCGCAGCGAGAAAATTCTCTGCACCACTTGCTACCACTAGCTGGTAAGTGCCTAACAAGGTAAAAATATGTGCGCTAAAAGTGGCAAAGACAAAGAGGGGAATATTAAGGTTGCGAGCTAGTGTTTCGGGTGTCAAGACGACCCCCTGTGCACGTAGCCAAGCATACCAGATAAGGTTGGCAAAAACTGGCAAAACAATGATCAATAGTACAGAAAGCGCCCACATGCCGATCGCTGCACCTACACCCCAAGCAGGCAAATCTGGATTGTAAGATTTATTAGGACTCTGGGGTTGACTAGGGGCAGGAAATTGTGCGCCACAATTACTACACACGGATGGTGGTAACGCCACCAGTGGCGTCCCGCAATTGGGGCATTTGTACTCGTAACTAATGGTCATCGAGTTGATGATTCTCTTTCCGTTTCACGTAGCATACGATCTGTCGCCAATAGTCCTATGATCGTCTTGGCATCACATATCTCACCACTATAAACCATCTCGCAAGCTTGCTTAAAGGGAAGATACACAACTTCTATCTCTTCGTCAAAATCGGGCTGCCGCTCTACTGCCCGCAACTCTCGCGCCAAGTAGATATAGAGCTTCTCGCCACAGTAGCCAGGAGCAGGATAAGCGGTTGTTAGCAGACGCCAATCACATGCCTCAAAGCCAGCCTCTTCTGATAGCTCGCGTATTGCCGCGCGATCAGGGCTATCGCCTACCTCTAATTTACCAGCCGGTAGCTCTAGCAGATATTCACCGATGGGATGGCGGTACTGTTTTACTAACACCACCTCATTAGTAGCAGTAAGGGCAACCACAGCAGCGCCACCATGATGATGTATAACATCGATCTGCACAGCAGCGCCGGATTTGTATTGCACATAATCTTTTGATAGTTCAAAAATTCGTCCGCGATAGATCATCTCGCGGCTTAACAGTTCATATGGCATAAGTCCCATCCTGTAACAACTTTTTCAGATCACCTATAAGGTGTAGAGATCCTGTCGCAACAATCAATCCAGTAGAAGCTGTGGCCGCACAGGCCTCAGCCCAGGCCGCCGCCACGCCAGGCACTTGGCTAAAATTACTAGTAAGTGAGGCAAGCTGCCCTTGTAGGGAGCGAAAATCTGCTGCACGTGGATCATCACGCTCTACTAAAATAACTTTATCAAATAGACCAAAGAGTATTTCCGCCATAGCCAGCAGGTCCTTATCACGCATGGCACTAAAGATCAATATAAGTGGCTGCCTTGACGGTTGTGTTGGTAGCCATTCGTCAAGGAATCTACGTAACACAGTTGTGCCACCAGGATTATGCGCACCATCCAGTAGCAATGGCGGCGTGGTAGGCACAAGTTCCAGTCGCCCTGGCCACTGAACGGTTGCGATACCTCTACGGATCTGTTCTGGGCCAATTGGAAAACCGACTGTAGCGAGATATTCAGCAGCAAGAATAGCCAGTGCGGCGGTCTCGACTTGATGGCGTCCACGCAGTCCCACACTTATATTCTGATAATGCTGCTGTTTACTGAGAAGATCAAAACGCCAATGCCCATCAATAGGTTCACGATAACGTAGCTGTGCTGGATCTAGCCAATGCAAAGGGGTGCCAACCTGTGCGGCGGTCTCAGCAATGGCTTGGGCAGCAGCAGGCACTTGTGGGGCAATAAACGCCGGTACACCTGGCTTAAGAATACCAGCCTTCTCGCTGGCAATTGCCGTCAATGTCTCGCCTAAGTATTGCTGGTGATCATAATCTATCTTAGTAATGACAGAAAGTGCTGGTGTCACAATATTGGTCGCGTCTAGTCGCCCACCTAAGCCTACTTCTATAACAGCAAGTTTGGCTCTAGACTCACGAAAGTATTCAAAACCAAGTGCTGTAACATGCTCAAAGAAGGTAGGCCGCGCCGTCAGGCTACCCTCCGCCAGTAGTCTATCTATACTGCTTTTGACTCGCTCCATTAGTTGACAGAAGTGGTCAGGTTGGATTGGGGTAAGGTTGAAGCGGAAACGCTCTTCAATCTTGATAAGATGTGGCGAGGTGTAGAGTCCTACAGGAATAGCGGCCTGTGCAAGGATCGTAGCGAGCATTGCCGAGAAGGATCCTTTACCGTTGGTGCCAGCAACATGAACTGTCTGATAGGTCTGTTGGGGATGGCCCAGGCATTCGACCAACTGTGTGATGTTCTCAAGGCCGAACTTCATCGCCAGCGTTTCGTGGCCAAGACCGTACAGATAATCTATCGCTGCCTGATAGTTCACGCAAACACTATTGGTTAATCATGAAATCGAGTGCTTGAATTATGTAATTGCGCAGGTCTTTACGCTTAACAATACCGTCCAACATACCATGTTCAAGGAGAAATTCAGCGCGTTGGAATCCTGGTGGCAACTTCTCTCGAATTGTTTGCTCAATTACACGTGGGCCAGCAAAACCTATCAAGGCGCCTGGTTCAGCAATGTTTAGATCGCCTAGCATAGCAAAGCTGGCTGTTACCCCCCCTGTGGTAGGATCGGTAAGTATAGAGATATAGGGAAGACGCGCCTCATCTAGACGCGCCAAAGCCGCGCTGATCTTTGCCATCTGCATTAGTGATAGGGCGCCTTCCATCATACGTGCGCCGCCCGAAGCAGAAATAATTATTAGTGCGCGTTTTTCTATAACTGCACGCTCAATCGCACGGGTAATCTTCTCACCTACTACCGAGCCCATTGAACCGCCAATAAAGTCATAAACCATTGCACAGACAATGACAGGGTAGCTGCCCACTTGTCCAGAAGTAGAAATAACGGCATCTAGTACCCCAGTGGTCTGTTGCATCTTCTCCAATCGTTCCTTGTACTTCTTGGTATCAACAAAATTCAATGGATCGGTGGAAGCGATTTCACTATCGAACTCCTCATACTGACCCTCATCAAACAACAATTTTAGCCGCATACGAGCGTCGATCTTGAAATGGTAATCGCACTTTGGACAGACGTGTAGGCTCTCTTCTAGCTGTCCTTTGAAGAGTGTCTGATTACATTCTGGGCATTTTGTAAAGAGCCCTTCTGTCTTTACTTTACGCTCTTCTTCAGTCTCTTCACGAGTCTCTGTATTATCGTTCTTTTTCCTCTTGAACCAAGACATAAATGCCTCGCTTTGCGGTTTTAACAACGCGCAGTCTATCATAGCGCGTAGAAAGCGGCCAAGGCGCTAGCGCGCCAATATGGTATAGGTAGATATCACATACTTATCCAGGATAAATATTATTGCCATCTTTTTCTCTGTGCTTGAACTACCAAGTCAACTGTAGTATGCTGGCCATTAACCTTAATGGCTCAATAATCCTCATTACGCTGCCCCTCCTTATCAGCTAACGAGAGTAGGAGAAAGAGAATGGATGCGCAATTTAATCAAAAAATACTCTTTGAGACTCTGCGAGAGATAGATCAAGCAGAGATGAGCGGCGTGCTGATGCTTAATACTGGCAACGACACGTTCTATATTTACTTTCAGACCGGTAAAGTGATATGTGCCTTTGAAGCCTTACCAGGTGGGCAAAGGGCAATAGAACTGAACCGCCGACAGGTGCTGCAATTAGGACGACTGGTGGATGGGATGATGCGCTTTGATACGGCTGCTCAGCCACCACAAAGGCGTGATTGGCAGATACGTGCGCTTGAACTTATCTTAGAGGCAGCCCGCAAAACCGAAGATGAGGCGATCTGGCACGAAGAGTTTGGTGATCTACGTTATGTACTACAACCAGTCTTCAATATTGAGGAACGCACTCATGGCCTCTTACTAACTCAAGAAGAGGTCGCAATTCTTAATGAGATGGAGCAGCCAATCCCTATAAAACAGTTGATAACACATTCTGGCTTCCCTCTTGAAGTTGTCCGACGCTCGCTCTATGCCTTACGTGCGGCTGGTATTATCGAGTCGCCACAGCCACCTGCAGCCAGCGAAGAGGTGGAGAAAAGTTTTGTTGCCACACCTGTCAGTTCAGTTGAGCGACCTCCCTTAGCCCAACCTGTGCCACCACCGGCCCAAGCTGTCCAAGCATTTCGTGCTAGTCCAGTGCCCACACCCAGCGCTAAGTCAGAGAGCGCCTTCCGTGAACAGACACGTAATTCCAAGATCAATACTGGTAAATTGGAAGCGCTTGCTGGAGTCAAAATAAGATCTTCCGGTGGTAGAAACGATGCGGCTGGCGAGGCGAATACAGAATCGGAAAACTTCTTTCGCCAAGCCCGTAGCGCACTCAATATGGGTAATATGGCCGGCGCTGAGGCGTTGCTACGTAAAGCGGTTTCGCTTGCTCCCGAACATCAACCCTATCTACTTGCGCTTGGTCGCTTGCTGGCTAAATCAGCTAAGCGACAGCGGGAAGCAGAAGGATTCTTACTGAAAGCCTGTGGTAATGATCCCTTTGCTGTCGAGCCACGTATGGTACTGGCCGACCTTTATGAATCGTTGGGTATGAATGCCAAAGCTGAGACAATGCTTAAGAGTGTACTCAATATCGATTCAAATCATGAAACTGCGAAACGAAAACTGAACGATTTAACTGGTGGCTCTTCCTGGAAAACAGGCTTGGGTGGACTTCTTAATCGCTGGAAAAAATAGCCCTCCTGAATTTGCCCAAAAAACTCTTAATGGCACTGGGTATTTCGTCTATATTTCACTATCAACAACCGCTAGGCAGGATTGCTGATCAGTTTTAAGCAAGTTGACGCACTGTCAACTTGCTTGTCGGTATCGCTAACTCAATTACTTAACTCAACATCCATAATAGATTACTAATCTGCTGTATAGTGACTATACAGAGAAAAATCGAGATAATTTTTGTAAATTTTCGCATCTAACAGTTAAGTTCTGAATCAACAAATATTTGACAGTAGTTGCCAAATACTGCTAGAGGATTCTCTTAACAATGGCACTCTCTTTGCTGCTAGTTCATAGCAATCTACTCAAGGAGCAATCATGAAAAATTTTACGTTAACCTTCTCACTCTTTTTAGCACTTACAGGCAGCGGTCTAGGTGAAAGTAATATCCCCAGTTGGGAACAGGTATTAAACCCAATATCTTCACCAAGCATAAAGATAGTACGGCAGGGCAAGGCTGAATTCTGTCCACTAGTTCAACTACCTAGTGAGGTGCAACAGAATGAGATAGTCGATCTGGTCAGTTATCCAACTGAATAGTCTGAGGGTCACTTACCGTAACTAGCTTACCTATACAAGCAAGCCTCGATAGGCTAATGGTCGTTATCGAGGCTTACCCAATTTAAGGGCTTGACACCATCTAGCAGTTTTATCACAATGAACCACGGGCTCAATATCATTCAATGTGAAAATTAATTCTAGACATCCCGGTTATTGGCCAGTTAAATAGTATGTGATGGCATAAATGGCGGGATGATTTATTGCTGGGTAGCAAATGAAGGCTAAGCTGCTTATTACTAATCTCAATTCTAAAGAGGGTGAGTTTGAAAAGATTCTTCCCCCTGAAATTGAGATTCTTACTATTGGACGTCATCCTTCCAGTTATGTATATCTAACTTCAGCACATGTCTCAAAAGAACATGCGCTTATCATACGTGAGTATGATACCTTCTATCTAGTTGACAAAAGCACTAATGGCACAGTACTTAACCAAGTACGTGTGGAGAGGGATAAACGCAACCAACTTAAGACTGGCGATGTCATTACAATTGGCGAGTACCGTATTGTCTTTGCCATTGATAAAGACACTCCCGTAGAGGCAGTCAAAGCAAGCATACCTGAACCAGCCAAAGTAAGCTTGGCTGAACCAGCCAAGGCCGCTGCACCTGCTTTTGATCCTTTTGCCCAGGATCCCTTTGCTGATCCAAATGTCGATCCGGCGGACACTCTGCTGCCTTATGCTCCTACCAGTGTTCAAGATGTGATAAACAATCTGGAACCTGGTGAGGATGTCTCATATTTAGTCTATATGGGTGGTAGCAAAGATGGGCAGCGAATCGAATTACGTGGTAGTACTAGTGAAATCTATATTGGTCGTGCGCCTAACTGTCATGTACAGATCCCACATCAGTCGATTGGGCAGATGCATGCCAAAATTCGCCTAGACTGGGCTGGTATCACAGTTTATGACCTTAATAGCCAGACTGGTGTCTTTATCAATGGTGTACGTATCAACAGCAGTCGTAAACTACATAATGGTGATGAGATCTCATTTGGTGTACCAGTTAGTATGGGTGGGGTAAAGTTAATCCTTTATGATCGTAACTCGATCTCAGGTGATAACTGGTATGGTCTGCCACCTCCTGTTGATCCCACCAAAGATAACAAAAAGGATAATAAGAAAGATAATCCTACCACGCCAGAAAAAGCTGCTACGGCGACAGCCACAGCCACCGAGGTTGCGCCTACGGCAACTATGCCGGCAAACAATTCCGTAAAAGAGAACGAAGCGGCGGCAGCCGCCACTGCTAATACTGAACCGACTGCCGAAGCAGCATCACCAGCCTCTGTTACAGAGAGATCGGATAAAGAGAAAGCTCCCGCAAAACCTATCCTTGATCTTAGCCATGTAGTATATGGAGATATTACTTTGCGGGAGATATTCATTATCGCGGTACTTTTTTTGTCTGTCGTAACTTTTATCGTTATCGCCTACAGCTTCATCTTTGCCTGAAACGAATTTCGCTCGTTATGAACTTACTTCTGAAGCAACTCAAACTGGAGAACGTCTCTGACGCCATTAAGATCATCAATTCGGCTGGACTAATCTATCCCTATCCGATCAATTTCAACTTCTTCACCTTCTTCCGCCATGTCAAAGCTTATAATATTTCTTTCCAGCACTCCTTTATAGGCTATCGTGGCGGTAAAGCAATTGGCGCGGTGCTCAATTGTGGCAATACTAAAGAACAGGATCTATACACCTATGTGTGGGCAATCTCTCCTGAGTTATCGGGGACACGCACGGTTACTGATCTCACGCGTTTTGCCCTTGACCATATCAAGAAGCGAAAATTTAAGCGTGTGATCTGCGAAATTGTGCGTGAAAGCGACCATGCGCTCTGGCAGAAGCTAGGGTTTCGTAAGACGCGCGAATTACACTCTCTACGCCTAAATACTTACCAAGGTGATGCTACTAGTGTACAATTACGCCCTTGTGAACTGGCAGATATCGAGCCGATTCTGGAAAATTTTCGTGCTACCGAACCGCCTTGGGTAAAACGTTGCGCACAACTACATTCTTATCAGGATGAGCTGAAAAAGTTTCTCCTCCTTGATGGTGATCAGACGGTTGGGTATATATTGCTCAACGAGACAGAGACAACTGCGATTATCACAGAATTGCGCTATCCATCAGAACGGATCGAATTAGGCCGTGCCGCGCTGGCGCATATCTCAGAAATGGTAAAAGGCAAACCTCTCTTCTGCTTTTACGTACCAGCAGAAGATAATCTCTTTGAGTTTTACCGGACCTGTGGGTTTGAGACCTTTATGGTACATGACGAGTTACAACTTGTCTTCGAATTGAATGATAAAACTACTCCAGCAAATTGAGCGATCTGTTAAATGGCGACAGTAACTGTTGAGCGCCTCAGTAAGAGTTTCACCCATACCGATATTGTTCGCGACGTAAGTTTCACAGTCAACGATGGCTGTTTTCTTACCTTGTTGGGTCCATCAGGTTGTGGCAAATCCACGATCTTGCGCCTTATTGCTGGTCTGGAAGAGATCAGCAGCGGTGAGATACGTATTGACGGTCAACGTGTCAATGATCGACCACCTGCCGAGCGTGATATCGCAATGGTCTTTCAGAGCTACGCCCTCTATCCACATATGACCTGCTATGAGAATATTGCTGTAAGCCTACGGCTACGCCGCTTACCAGCAAGTGAGATTAAACGACGTGTAGAAACTACTGCCGAACTATTGGGAATTGCTGAACTGCTGGCGCGCAAGCCTAAACAGCTCTCTGGTGGGCAGCGTCAGCGTATTGCCCTGGGCCGTGCGATTGTAAGGCAACCTAAAGTAATGCTGCTTGATGAGCCACTCTCAAATCTAGATGCTCAGTTACGTGAGCGTATGCGTACAGAACTGAAACGGCTCTTTATTGAAATGGGTGCCACTGTGATCTATGTAACTCATGATCAATCTGAAGCAATGTCTATGTCGAATACGATCGTGATGTTGAAAGATGGTGTACTGCAACAACAAGATACTCCTAGTGAGATCTACCGCGCGCCTGCTAATCTGTTTGTAGCAGGCTTTCTTGGCAGCCCACGTATCAATCTAATACCAGGTAGGCTAGCAGCAGGCCAGTTTGTTGGTACAAGTTTTACATTACCAATTGGCAGATCAACACATGAAAATGTCTTGCTTGGCGTAAGGCCAGAACATATTACTGTAGCTAGCGAAGCACGCACAGGCGCAATAGCAGGAAGAGTTGAACTGCTTGAGCCGCTTGGTCTACATACCAAAGTTGTTGTACAGGTTGGCACAGAGACCTTAAGTGCGCTTAGCAATGATCCAACCCTAAAACTTCAACAGCCGGTCTGGCTCGATTTCAATCCCAGCCAGTTGTTGCTCTTTGATACAACGACTGAGCAACTGATCAATAATTAATTTTATGTCAAGACCTTCTCTCTGCTTACAGTCTGCTCTACTGGCGCTGGCTACTAGCCTATTACTGTTTAGCTGTACCCACTATACCAATGAGCGTGATGTAAAGATCCTCTCAGTATCAATGGCGCCAGATGAGGTGGCGATCTGGCGTGAGATTAGTAAAGAGTTCGAGCGTACCAACCCAGATGTGCGTATCAATGTAACAGAGGCGCCACAGGCATCAGATGCACGCGAAACGCTCTATACTACCTCTTTGCTAGCCGGTGAGCCTACCCACGATCTGCTCTATCTAGATATTGTCTGGACACCAAAATTTGCCGCCGCTGGTTGGCTATTGGAGATTAACGATCTGCTCAGCGCTGCAGAATGGCAGGATTATCTGCCTGGCGGGTTGTCGGCAAGCACCTATCGCGATCATATTTATCGATTGCCAATACGCTCAGATACTGGTCTACTCTATTATCGCAAAGATCTATTAGCAGAGGCTGGTCTTGCCCCACCAGAAACATTTTCACAGATGATCGAGATCGCACGTAGACTGCAAGCGCCACCGCGTCTATGGGGTTATGTATGGCAAGGTAAACAGTATGAAGGGCTGGTCTGCAATTTTCTAGAAGTATTGGTTGGAATGGGCGGCTACTGGATCGATTCACATACTGGTAATGTAGGTCTGGATGGACCAGAAGCTCATGCTGCCCTCAATTTTCTTCATGATGCTGTGCTGGTACATCAGATCTCACCACCCGGTGTCACCACTTATCAAGAAGAGGAGGGACGGCGACTCTTTCAGCAAGGCGGCGCGATCTTTCATCGTAACTGGCCTTATGCCTGGAAACTGTTTCAGAGTGAGGACTCACCGGTAAAGGGCAGAGTAGGCGTACAACCAATGGTACATGCCTATGGAGCACACTCGGCAGCTACACAGGGCGGTTGGGGATTAGCAATTTCGCGTTTCTCACGCTATCCAGAAGAGGCACGTCGCTTTCTACGCTATACAGCACAAGCCGAAGTGCAGAAACGATTAATTCTTGCCAAAGGTTTTGTACCAAGTCGCCATAGTCTCTTTCATGATGAGGAGATACTAGAGACTTTCCCGCTTTATCGAGATCTATATACAATCGAGCAAGCAGGCGTACCACGCCCACCTGTGCCTCAATATGCTGTTGTATCAGATATCCTACAGCGCTATGTCAGTGCTGCAATCTCGGATCGCTTAACTGTTAATGAAGCCCTTAAGCAGGCTACCCGTGAAACGACAAAGATACTTCGATGAATACCAGACGCCGCGCGATAATAATGCTCTTGCCTGCACTATTTGTGCTGGTTACCATTGCTTGTTATCCCATTGTGCGCACACTCGCGCTTAGCCTTTTCAAAATTAGCTTAGCAACCAGATTTGAGACCGAATTTATTGGCTTGGCTAATTATGACCGTGCGCTTTCAGATTCGCGCCTATGGCAGAGTCTGCGTAATACCGCGATCTTTACCTTCTCTTCCGTGACACTCGAATTCATTATGGGATTGGCTGGCGCGCTTATTCTACATCAGCGTTTTCGTGGACGAGGAACGATACGTGCAGTAGCAATGCTGCCTTGGGCATTGCCAACAGCAGTAATGGCATTGGCCTGGAGTTGGATCTTCAATGATGCTTTTGGCGTGCTTAATGATATCCTGCTACGTTTAGGATTGATTAAAGAGGCGATCGCTTGGCTAGGACAGCCTAATACAGCAATGGTTGCAATGATTATTGCTGATGTCTGGAAGACGGCTCCTTTTATGATGATTATTATGCTGGCTGGCTTGCAGACAATTCCAGAAGATCTTTATGAGGCAATAAGACTGGATGGAGCAAGCTGGTGGCAGGAGTTTCGTCTTATCACTTTGCCACTGTTGCGACCAGCATTACTACTAGCACTGTTGTTTCGTACTATTGCTGCATTTGGCGTCTTTGATCTAGTCTTTATTCTTACAGGAGGTGGACCGGGAGGTGCTACCGAGACAGTCTCTCTTTATGCTTACACAAACTATTTCCGCTATCTAGATTTTGGCTATGGTGCCACCGTCGTAGTGGTCGGCTTTCTGCTCTTACTTGCCATCTCAATTGTGATTTACCGACCGGAAAATGATTGAAGTAATCTCCTTCATTCATTTAGCAACGCGTGGCTGGCGCTGTTTATACACATCCCAAAGACGACAGACCTTGATACGATAGATCACCAGTTCCTTACTAACACGAAATTTTTGTGCAATTCGCTCCCCTGGGATACCTCGCTCGACAGCCAGGCGCAGTATGTAATAAGGGATCAGCGCTGCAGCACCAATCGCATAAGCAGCCTCTTCTTGCGCTTTATTAAAGTTGCGAAATCGCGCCTGTGATTGTCCCTCCACCGGTAAGATCAATTGGCTGGGAGAATGGCCTAGAATAATGTGACAGACCTCTTCCATCAGTGTAGCAGTCTGACGTTCACGACTATGATTGGGATTGAGAAACACCAGCCGCCACCCATTTGGTAGCGGCATTGTCGTTGCGCCTGACCAAGTTTTGGAATTATCCGCTAGCAGCGCCTTGCGCGCTTCTTCCGATAATCCCTCAACCTGATTGATATCAACTACTTTTAACTTGACGTGTTCAGTCAATTGCCAAGGATCGAGAGCTTGATCAAGCGGCACTCCAGCAAACTCCCGTATCTTTAAGGCAATACGTTCGTAAACCCGACGCTTGGCCGTAGGGGGCAACAATTGGTCCGCCGGTGGGGAACTCTGCTCGCTTTCACTACTCATGCCTTCCAACCTTTGTTGGCTTTCCGACCTCTGTTTTTATTGGCCTTCGAGCCCTTTTTTTTACTTGCCTTGGCGCCTTTATTCTTATCGGCGGAGGGCTCTTTTGCGGGGCCAGTAAATTGATGATAAGCAACCCGGAATAGCTCCGCTAGCGCCTTCGCCGTATCCGGTTTCAAATTTGGATCGGCGCGTAAATGCGCTTCAATAATAGCAGGAGTCGATTCGCTCGGGTAGTAGATTATTGGCTCATTTCCTTCTGCCGTGCGCGTCATAAGTGATCCTTTCATAAGCCGATCGAGCGGTATCCCTAACCAGCCTGCTAGTCGCGCCAGCGTCTTGCTATCTGGCACGCCTATACCATTCTCGATACGGGAAAGTGTTGCCGCACTAACATTGGTCTCCTCGGCTGCTTCACGTAAACTTAGCCGCTCATCTTGGCGTTTTCTCTTTATATACTCTGCTAACTCTATAACATTAATCATAGGCTCGGTCATATCCAAGTCCTCCTTCTCTACCGCTAGATTATCATACTCATGTTTAATTTACAATACTGCATTTTACATTTGCAACATTTTACACTTGCAACAAAATTGAAACAATGATATTGTGTTTCACGTAAGAAACAACACGGGTAGTGATTGAAAAGACTGTAAGGGGCAGCCTCGCAAAGCCTGACAAGGCAGACAGAAGGATGCGAAATTAGTATTAGCATTTAATGGATGCAACAATGCAAGAGATTTGGGAAAGCAATGACGCGCTCTGGCAAGCCTATGACAGGTTGGTAAGCAGGCTAAACGAATTAGAAGCAAGACTACTTGAGTTAGAAAGAGCGGGGGCGATCAGTCCCAGCCAAACTAAGGTTAAGGAGAATGGCAATGAGTGCAGCAATAAAGAGTTTGCCGGCGCGTACCAAGCGCGCCAAGTTAATCGCCGCGATGGGATTAGTGAGTCGTGAGGATAATGGTTTCCATGTCAAGTCGCCAAGTCGCAATAAGGAGATCTCGCGTGTCTGGCGTGATGATAAAGGGCGTGTACGTTGTTCCTGCAGCGAATTTGAGGAGCAATGGCAAGAGGATATGCATTTTCGTTGCGAACATATACTAGCAGTAAAGTTTCACCTAGAACCACCCACGGAAGATCCTGCCATGCAGCGTGTACCTATGCAAGAGGAGACTGAGGAGGATGAAACACCTAAGCCAGTAACAACCAAAGCAGCCACACCAATTAAAATTGAGCCCGCCACGGTTGAATCTACTGTAGAGGTGGCGGCAGAAAACAGTCCTACAGAACAGTTTCCCAATGTACTTAAGCAGCTTTCTACACCTATCCCACGTGATCTGGTACGCCAACGGGTAGGCTGGACCGACAGTTCTGGGATAGAGCATGAGATAGACTATATTGAGTGGCATACGGTTGCGGATCTGCTTGATCGTATCTATCCAGAGTGGTCACATACGGTAAAAGATATACGCCATATAGGTGATCTAGTAGCAGTAACAACCTCCATCACAATTATGGGGGTAACCCGTGAAGGTATAGGTACAGGTTCGGCCTATGATGAGAAAGGCATTAAGAAGGCTGAACATGATGCGCTTAAGCGTGCTGCCGTGAAGTTTGGCATTGCTCGTGAACTCTACAAGAAAGATGATGATGACGATAACAACAACACTACACAGCCAGTAGTGCGCTTTCCTCGCGACCCTGTGGCCAAAAATGTTGCTGATACTGCAACTGCCAAACAATTAGCAGCAATACGTGCAATCGCCAATGCCCAGGGGATTGATGCACAGGCAGAATGTTTTGAACTGCTCAACTGTCGTCCAGAAGAATTGAGCCGACGCGCCGCCTCAGCCTTTATAGATCACTTGAAGACAAGGCAGGTGGGTGAAGTGCGCCGAGTAAGTTAGTTATAGGCGATTATTAGGGGGTAATTATGCAACAGAGGAATTTTGTTAGAGAACAAACATTGGCGCAGCCTTACACAGGTAACCTCTTTGAAGAGTTTGAAGAGTTAGCAGAGGCAATACCATCCCCACCGCAAAAGCCGCCTCAACCCTTTAAGAGACTGCGTTACAGCAAAAAGGAAGCTATCTTAAAGCTCTATCGCACAGGCACTAATGATATTGCCCAGATTGCACAGGCGGTACAGAGCAAGCCTAGCTATGTAGCTACGGTATTACAACAGGCAGGCCTATTACAGGGGTACTTTGACCTATACACTACTACATCACAGGATCAGAACCTTTACAGCAAATTCTTTCGTAACGTGCTGAGCTTCAAGACTCCTGAGGCAGCGCGTGAATCGGTGGAACGACTCGATAATCTTTATCGTTATTTTGAACGGTTGGGTGATCGTGCTGGTCAGCATCATGCCCAGGTGCTGGCGCTAACCGGGCGCAACCGAGCACGTTGGTCAGGGAAAAAAGAGGAAGCGCAGATTTTTACGGAATGGTTG
>JBFLVQ010000112.1:0-17934 GCA_040758525.1 Acidobacteriota bacterium | reverse complement strand
CTCATAAATTTATACTCAGGCAGCCTGTAAGTGATCCTGGGCTATATAGCGGAGGGAATATAGTTGTTTCTGGAGTTAGTTTTGTGATCGATCAGATAAATAATAACACTGATGTGGAATTAGCCAGTAATGTTAATCAACCACCTTTTCAACTGCCGGTTGTTTTAAACGATGACGATCAAGCCAATGAGCCAGAGTTAGTATATCCAAGAGACTTTGCGTTAATGCAAGATAGTGATATTGTGAGTGAAAATCTTTTTGCATCAACTTATATCAAGCCAAAATATGATCTGCAAAGCACAACGCAGCCAAAGTTCAATAGAAATATAATTGGGGCTGAAATATCAACTCAGCTATTTGGTGGTCGAGATTGGTTTGGTACAAAAGACTACTGGGTTGTGTATGTTCAAGGGGGATGGCAAGAGCAAGAGATACGAGATCAGGATCCTGATATAGATGTAGATCATAGATTGGTTGCTGGAATAACACGTCTGACGGAAGGCTCTTTTATCTTTGTTGAAGCAATACGTGATGCTGCACTGCTTACTGTGAACGCAGGATATCCCCATATTAATAAGAGCTTAGTAACGAAAACTACTGTAGTTCATGAAGTAGGCCATATGTTTAATATACCTGATAGAGATGCTCAAGGGGGCATTATGGAATATATAGAGTTGGTTGACCCTCGCTGGCAGAATATAACCAGCTTTACTTTCTTTATTCCTGCAGATCAAAAGCAGATACGCAGAAGAGTAAAGCCGTAATCGATTAAAGGAGGTTTCATAATGACTAAACGGAATATTGTTAGGGTTTGCTTAACGGTCATGCTTTTCTTTGCAACATTGGGGATTATGACCAATCAAGCAATGACTTCATCTAAAGAACTAGATTTGGTTCTTATAACAGATCGGGATGTTTACCACGTAGGTCAACCAGTTCGCTTGACTATGGAAGTCCATAATGTCAGTAAGGAAACAATTATTGGAGCATTTGGTTTAAGTCTAAGCGATTTTAAATTGCGAATATACTACCGTCGGGTAGGAGAACAATTCGAAAAGTATAGCTGTGGAGCGCAAGAGCACCCTGTCGGTATAGCGCTACCTACAAAATTATTGCCAGGAGAGGCTTCTAGTGGCATAGCAGTAATCGTGTTTGATACTAATAAAAAGCGATTGGTGTTAGACAAAGCAGGAGAGTATGAATTCAAGGTAGTTTACCGGGACAAGCGAGGTGAACAGATAGAGGAGATAGAATCGAACATTGTGCGAGTTAAAGTCACTCCCATTCCTGCTGGTGAAGAAGCAGCCTTCAAGCTATATGCAGATGAAGGTGTAGCACGACTGGCACAAGGAGACTCGATTTATTATAATTGGGAGTATAATAATGCGATCAAGAGTGCTTTATTACTCGCCGAGTCCTATCCATTGAGTATATACACAGATTACTTGTCAAATGGTCAACTCCCGCAACTCAATCAGGTTATAACCTCTCCTTATGTATCTGATGATCAAATGCGATTACATAATATGCTACGGAAGCCTACGAAGGAGAATCTTGAGTAGAGATTTCGATCATCACAGATATACCATTGACGAGTTGCTTAACTTCTAGGTGTGAAGCATTGGCTGCATTCAGAAGTTAAATAATTCGCCAATGGTATCTTAGTATTTCTGCAAACCCTATGAAATAGATAGCTCAATACCATTTGAGTATGCTGCGCTCAATCGCTGGCAGAACATAACTAGCTTTACTTTCTTTATTCCTGCAGATCAAAAGCAGATACGCAGAAGAGTAAAGCCGTAATCGATTAAAGGAGGTTTCATAATGACTAAACGGAATATTGTTAGGGTTTGCTTAACGGTCATGCTTTTCTTTGCAACATTGGGGATTATGACCAATCAAGCAATGACTTCATCTAAAGAACTAGATTTGGTTCTTATAACAGATCGGGATGTTTACCACGTAGGTCAACCAGTTCGCTTGACTATGGAAGTCCATAATGTGAGTAAGGAGACAATTGTTGGAGAATATAGTTTAAGTCTAAGCAATTTTAAATTGCGAATATACTACCGTCGGGTAGGAGAACAATTCGAAAAGTATAGCTGTGGAGCGCAAGAACGTCCTGTCGGTATAGGACTACCTATAAAATTGTCGGCGGGGGGGGGGCTAGCGACATAGTAGTAATCGTGTTTGATACTAATAAAAAGCGATTGGTGTTGGACAAAGCAGGAGAGTATGAGTTCAAGGTTGTTTACCTGGACAAGCGAGGCGAGCAAATACAGGAGTTAGAATCGAACGTTGTGCGAGTGAAAGTCACTCCCATTCCTGTTGGTGAAGAAGCAGCCTTCAAGCTCTACGCAGATGAAGGTGTAGCACGACTGGTACAAAGAGATCGATTCTATTATAGCTGGGAGTATCACAACGCGATCAAGAGTGCTTTATTGTTGGCCGAGTCCTATCCATTGAGCATATACACAGATCACTTGTCGGATGGTCAGTACGCACACCTTCATCGGGTTATAGCTTCTCCTCATGTATCCGATGATCAAATGCGATTACATAATGCATTGCGGAAACCTGCGAAGGAGAATCTTGAGTAGAAGTTGTCAAAGCAAAAAGATCAGTATAAGGCCTCTTCCTCTATTTCAGTATGCGTACACCAGGTGGAGGCGTAAAGGTAAATAGATCATCATTCGCCTGATAATTTTCTTGATAATTTGAGAGTAGAAAATCTGAGCGGGCATCGGTATTGTCAATAAAGGCAAGCCGACGCAGTTGCAAGGTCTGTTCATTCACTTCTGCAAAGATGCGTTTGAGATTGCTCACCGAACGCTTTGGCACAAGCTCCAAAACAACATGGCCAGCCGCTGTAGGTGATTCGGTTTGAGAGATCTCGATCTTAGCAAAATCACGCTGCAAGTTGCCACGTCCTAACAGAAAGAGGAATGGCACACGTGGATCATTAACCTCTTTAAGTGTAGTAATCGTCACTTGATGATCTGAAGGCACATAGAAGTAGACTTTTTTGTCATCTATAATGAAGAGCTTCTCTTTTGGCTCACGATACTCCCATCGCATCTTACCAGGCCGCTTCAATATTAGTATACCCTGTTCACGTAGCGAGCGGCCAGCACGATCCTGATAGACTTGTAGGAAATCGGCTGTCAGCCCTTTCATACGTCCGTAACGGTTTTGTAGCCCCTCAATAAGACGTTTGAGATCTGTCTCTGCAGATGATCGTGCACTATCAACAAGAGAGAAAATAACCAGAAAGAGTAGAAAAATGAAACGAATCTTCATAAATAAGCATCATAGCCATAGATTTACTTGATCTTCGCAATCCGATCAGGGAACATACAATTGTCCGCTGCCGGTCAATTTCGAGTATAGCGGATCATGGAGGGTAAAAGAAGTCTATGCGTCCTAAGATAGGTTTGGCGCTTTCTGGTGGGGCAGCACGTGGTATCGCACATATAGGTGTACTCAAAGTACTTGAGGAGAATAATTATCCAATAGATTTTATTGCTGGCACCAGCATGGGAGCAATTATCGCAGGTGCTTATGCAGCCGGATTAAGCATCTCTCAGCTTGAAGAGATCGCACGTAGCGTGCGTTGGCGAGATGTTACCCGAGTCAATTTTTCAAAACTTGGTCTAATGTCGAGCGAGCCTCTCGAACAGATGTTACGACGCATTTTGCCAGTGACAGACTTTGCCAAGATGCGTATACCGCTGTCGGTGGTGGCAGCCGATATTCAGACCGGCCAGCCAGTAATATTTAGTGAAGGTGATGCCGCACATGCGATCCGTATCAGTTGTACTGTACCAGGTTTCTTTACCCCTGTAATTGATAAACAGGGTCGTATGTTGGTTGATGGTGGATTAGCGCAGAACCTTCCTGCCAGCATACCATTACAGATGGGCGCCGATCGGGTTATTGCTGTCGATGTCAATTCGAGTATTGAGATGGAATCGCCTCCCACTAATATGTTTCAAATAATGATGCAGTCGCTTATGGTAATTGGACGTGCTTCTAGTGCACATCAGGCATTACGTGCACACCTGCTGGTACAACCAAACGCTGGCCGAGTACGCTTTGATGAACTAGAGCGAGCAACTGATCTACTTGACGCTGGCGAGCGGGCCATGCGTCAAGCGATGCCGGCAGCTTGGGATCTAGTTGAGAAGAAGCGAGACTCATTCTGGGTGAAGCTGCGCTATGGATTGCTTACACCTCGTACGCGTCCTGCACCCGCCAAATAAAATACTATTTTAGCGGTAGAATAATAGGCGTACCTGCTAGTACGGGACCCTCGCTAAAGTTGCTCTGTAAACGGATCTCTATACGTTCTTGCTGACGTAGTTGAGAAGGCAGCGCAACAATCAATCGATCTAGCAGCTTAGTGTGTATGGTGCGTTCCTTTATTACCTTAAGTAGTTGGCCATTTGCTGTTACTTGAACTTTAGCATTGAGCCCAAGCCCTAACAGGCGCAGCTCATTAACTTTTCCTGCCTCATTACGCAGACGCTTGATCTCAGTAATGATTGGACCGAAGAGATGAAAGCTAAGCGATGCTGTACTAACAGTACCATCCTCAACTCGTAGGGTTGCCATATCGCGAAACTCAATCGGCAAGGTAACACGTAGCAGTGTATCGCTGATAAAGTTAGTAGGTAACCGCTCTTCCCCGGCAAGTGTAGCCATTATTACCTGTGAAGCAGCAGTGAAATTGTTACCATAGAGATCTAATGTGACGGCTCGACCACGTCCTATTAGCGCATTAGCAGAGAGTGCGCGTAGTTTCAAGGCGGTTTCTGGCGGCGACTTTGGATCAGTAACGCTTACTAGGAAGGATTGCAGATCCGCCTTATTTCCATCTGTAGCATAAGCCACCATAATGCCTCGACCTGGTTCAATCGCTCTAAGATTAGCGATATTGGCACCAAAGCGACCATTAACCAATCTTGAGGCATAAGCTAAGAAGAGGAAACTGTAGACAATCGGGCGCTTCTCAGGCGATTCAGCAGCAAAGGTCATTTGCATACGTTCGCCCAACCTCAGATTGAGATCGCTCAAACGGTTGATAAATGTTGGTGGGGCGCTACTATCCTCTTTATCACCAATTACACGTAAAGTGTAGACTACATGAGTAATCTGGCCAGAGAAGAGTTTTAATTGACCATTCTCTATGGTGGAGAAGAGTTCTGCAATGCTTACAAAGAATACTGCTACTCCAGGAGTTTGCGCAGTAACTTCCCAAACTACTACAGAAGGATCATTAGGTGTAAGCACATTAATTTTTACCGCCGCACGGCGCTGTGCCTGTTTGGGTTTTTCTGGTGTTCCCTCAAGCTTAATACTGGGTGTGACTGCAATAACCCCAGCGAAATAAGGGTCTCTTTCTGGATCGCCAAAGGCAAAGTTGAAAATGATTCGCTCGCCAACTCGCATGGTGCGTGTTTCTGGCGAAATGGTAAAGTTAGGCGGTTGGTTGTCAGCCATATTAAGCCGAGCGGTTGTACCCTCTGCAGTTAACTTTGCGAGATTGCCAGTGCGCTCCTCACGTGCTAGCACGTCGCTGTTACCTATCGCCCAATGTGGTGCTAAGGCAGCGTCTTGCAGGGGTTGTTGAGCAGTTGCCATTTGGCTGGGTGCAAGCAATAGTAATAGCAATAGTAACAATTTCGTTGCGGGAGTCGGAGTAATCATATTGGCAATCTCCATCTAGTGAAAAGTATCGCTCCGCTATTTTAACATTTATCGGCAAAGGAGCGAGTCCAGACTACTGCTGCTGACGACAGCAGGCCGACGTGGTAGCATTAGCCCAATGAGAACCGAAGCAAATAAGCCTAATTTGCGTGGACCAATTTGGCGTGGACTGATAATAGGTTTCCCTATGCTGATTGTGCTTATTCTGATCTCGGGCATCATCAGCGCAAAACGGGTCGAGGCATTACGTGGCAAAGTATTTGATGATTTGGAGCGAGAACATCTTAAGCGACTCGATGCGGTTCTAAATCTGCGCGATATCATCTCTCAAGCCTATATACAGGCTATACAGCGCGGTCCAGCTCGACGTATTAACCCAGAGCTACCGGAATTCAAAGAGTTACCTGAAGCTCTACGTGTCTCGCTTGAGCAGCAGTTAGCTATCATACGCAATACCAGTCTTGCTGATACCCCGGAATGGCGACAATTTGAAGTCGATCTACAGACATTCTTGGATGATGTATTACAACCGATACGTGTGGGAATACATGGTTTTAAAAGCCAAAACCGTGCCATCGATTCCTTAAACAATGTAGTGGCGCGTCTACGCCGTGAACGTAGTGAGATTGCACAAGTAGCTGGCCTTGGTTGGGAGCGTACGGCACAGCGTGATATATGGGTCACAACAATTATTAGCTTAGGGCTGGGAATTATTGTTGCTAGCCTCTCCGTACGTGAAATCTATCTACGCTTTCGCGAGTTGCAGAATTCCTATCGTGCCATTGCAGAGGCGCGTGAATTTGCCCGTACTATCATCAACAGTAGTATCAACGCGATCTTTACGCTTAATGATGCGGGTGAAGTTACTAGCGCTAATGTCGCCTTCTATCGATTGCTCAATACTAGCCGCGCCTGCTTAGGTCTACCATATAGCGAAGTCTTTAAAAGTGAGCCAAAGTTATTTGGGCTTGTTGAGGATGCGCGTGCTGATATTGCTAGTCGGCGCCGTTATCGTGGCCGTATAGAGATTAGTGAAGATCCACGTCGAGTTGATCTATATATTTCTCCATTATTTATTGATGAATCACCCCAGGGTCTGATTGGAATCCTAGTTGACGTAACAGAAACCGAGCGTGCACAAGAGGAGATACGACGCAATCAAGCACTGGCAGCAATTGGCCAGATCACTGCCCAAGTCGCACACGAAGTGAAGAACCCGCTTGGTGGTATCAAGCTTAATCTCTCCTATTTACAACGCAATATTCCTAAAGATAATGAGGAGGTTCAGGAGATATTAGGAGAATTTAGCGCTGGTATCGATCGTCTTAACAAGATCGTTTCAGAATTGAATCAATTTGCCCGTCCACGTGAGTTAGTATTGACACCTTTGGATCTCAACCAACTGCTTGATGAACAATTGGCACTAGTCGCTGATAAGCTGCAGCAGCAGAAGATCGCTGTGGTTAAGCATTACCAACCCGATCTGCCCACAGTTAAGTTCGATGCCCATGAACTCTCAAAAGCTTTTATTAATCTTCTGATTAATGCTATTGATGCCTCTTCTGATGGCAAACAGATCGAGTTGTTTACAGACCAACAAGATAGTCGGCTTTGTGTGCGTATCGTCGATCATGGAGTGGGAATGAGTAAGGAGACCTTAGCACGCCTATTTGAGCCTTTCTACTCTTCTAAGACCAACGGCACAGGATTAGGTATGTCGATCGCCAAACGAAGTATTGAGATGCATGGCGGTAGCTTAACCGTCAAGAGCGCAAAAGGGAGCGGTACTGAAGTCAATGTCTTGCTGCCTATCAACCCGAATTAAGTAGCCGTTTAGCTCGCCTTTTTGACACGAGTAAGTACGGCCAAGTCTTGAATGTCTTGTTCGTTGTAAGGTGTAGGTAGATGCACGTTGCGGCGGTTAAGCAGCCACAATTCTGGTATGATCTCCGCGATCAATGTACCACCATCGAAGACACGTACCATTGAGCTTTCCGAAACAACTACAGAGATAGCCCGTGTGATCTTGGTAATAGAAGCGCCGGCTAGATGACGGCTGCCCATCCCTAACGGTAACTCTACTGTAGCCGCCGCAGTGTCTATATAACGGCAAGCTGAGAGCACAATACCACGCGCCGAAATCACGAATGCGCCATCAAGTTGAGCCAACTCTTTTATTGTCCCGCGTAGATTCCCATCATCGATATATTTGACATCATCAGGATGACCAAATAATGGATCAAGTATTAACAGACGAGAGTGTCCAAGTACGTTCTCCTCATCACCAATGATAAATATTGTTCCGATGCGGCGCCCCTCACGACCTTCACGCGCAATCTCTACCGCCAGCTCGATCGTTGATTCCAATACTTTGGGATCAAATCGCCCTACCAGTATGGAGATTGATTCAAACATAGGTCTACTCCATCATTCATTTTTGCTTAATTAGGAAATGATGCAGCAAACCCTGTGCCTGCCACCAACAGTTTGGCCACTTTGCTAGCTGGTTGTTGTGCTAAACAAGAGTGCAGAGCTAGCTCTTAAGCCGCTCGCGCAATTTCAATAATCGCTCACTTGCTGCTTGTAACGTCTCATCACGTTTACAGAAAGTAAATCGCACCTGTTGGCTGCCTTGTTCTGGATCTGTATAGAAGGAGCTACCTGGCACGACTGCAACACCAATGTCTTTGACAAGAAAATGTGAAAATTCTAGATCGTTGGCAAAGCCAAAGACACTAATATCGGTCATTATGTAGTAGGCGCCTGTAGGAATAAAAACTTTGAAACCAGCCTCTGCTAGCGCACTGACAAGAAAGTCTCGTCGCTGCTGATATTGCGCAGCCAGTTTATCATAATAACTTTGTGGTAGTGCTAGCGCTACAGCACCGGCTTCCTGTAGTGGTGCGGCGGCACCGACAGTAAGAAAATCATGTACCTTGCGAATCGCATTGGTGATTTCTGCTTGAGCGATCGTGTAGCCAACCCGCCAACCTGTTACTGAATAGGTTTTTGACAGACCATTGATGGTAATGGTGCGCTCTTGCATACCAGGTAAAGTAGCAATCGCAATATGCTGGGCGCCATCATAAATAATATGTTCATAGATCTCATCAGTGACGGCAATCACATCCCATTGTTGACATAGATCGGCAATAAATGAGAGTTCTTCACGAGTAAAGACTTTACCTGTAGGATTATTGGGATTACAGATAATAATTGCTTTAGTTTTGTCATTAAAAGCAGCGACCAGTTGCTCACGATCAAAGGACCAATCTGGTGGTTGTAGTTCCACAAATCTTGGTGTGGCGCCAGAAAGCACTGCATCAGGCCAATAGTTCTCATAGAAAGGAGAGAAAATAATCACTTCATCAAATGGATTGGTGATTGCCATCATTGCAGCAATCATTGCTTCTGTCGAGCCACAAGTGACACAGACTTCTCGCTCTGGATCCACCTCCAGGCCTAAATAACTCTTCGCCTTGGCAGCAATCGCATCACGGAATTTCTTTGCCCCCCAAGTGATTGCATATTGGTTGATATCATTTTCAATAGCTGCCATTGCGGCTCGCTTTATCTCTGCTGGAGCCGCGAAGTCAGGAAAGCCTTGAGAAAGATTGATCGCCCCGTATTTATTTGCCTGTCTGGTCATCTCTCGTATGACCGATTCGGTGAAACGCGCCGCTTTTTCGGAGATGATCCTTTTGGTCATCGCGCCCCCTTTCCGATTGCGTATTTAGATTGTAGATTGGGGATTGTAGATTGCAAATGGCGCAATATTCAATTGCGGATCGCAGATCACCATAATAGCTTACTGATGAAGAAGAAATTCTCCTTCAAGTTAGCAAGTCAACAGATCTGCTCGGTGATTTAATTAATGCGTGAGTTACGTTTGTCATCGTTGATACGATCTTCTAGATCATCCCACATCTTCTTGACATCACGATCGACAACACGGAAATTGCGATATTTACGGCGCAGTCGCCACAAACGTAGCTTCTCTTTGAAATTATCGCGTAGTTGATCGAAGGCTCGCAGCCTTGATAATTTAATGTAAAGAGCGCCAAATATAATTCCCGCCAAGTGGGATGCGTGTGAGGTGCCCACGTCGCCTTCTAAACCAAGCGTGCCTAAGAAAGAGAAGATAAAGAAGAAGATCACAAAGTATTTGACCTTCATAGGAAAGATATAAACAATAATCTGACGATCAGGATAGAGCATAGCATAAGCACTTATAACACCAAAGACAGCACCCGAAGCCCCAATTGTAGGGATTACTGAGTGGATATTAAGCAAATAAGCAAATAGGCTGGCAAGCATCCCAATACCGAAGTAGAAGAGCAGAAAACGGCGTTTACCCCACAGCCATTCTAGTTCTGGACCGAAGAAGAATAGACCGAGCATATTCATAAGAATGTGCCAGAGGCCTCCATGTAGAAACATTGAGGTAGCAAACTGCCACAGGTAAAATTTTGTGGTAATTAGTTCTGGAACAAGTCCAAAAAGGTGGTCGAAAGGTTCGAGCAGGTGGCTTAGTTGCAGTATTTTTTGTAAGATGAAGATGGCGACATTAACAATAATGAGCACTTTTACTGCTGAAGCGCCTCGTATACGCGACATAGGGTCATAACGCTCGAATCTATAACTCATATGGCCTCCTGGGCGCCGCGAATTTCTCTTAGGCATCCCAAAATTACTATGGCATAGCCTAGACGCTTTTGCAATGCTGCATATACGCAGGCCCGGTATACTAATGATAGTTGCGGAGCAACCCTCTTCAGGTTGTTTTTCTCTCAGTTCTAAGAGACTTTTGTGGAGGTTAGCTAATGTTGAGATCGGTTTTCACGTTCCTCTTGATGCTCTGCTTCTCACTTTCTGCTGCTGGTTGGCAAGGGAGTGACCAGCAACCAGGCAGTCCTTACTTTCCCCAAAGTATTGGTGATGAACATGTCTACCGTAAGACGGGGCGTTTAGCCGGTGAAGGCGCTGGTTGGACTGACAGAGTGACACGGCAAGAAGGCCGTTTCTTTCAACATTCCAATTATTGGGGTGATGATGTGGCACGTTGGGTAGCTGTCAACAAGAAAGGTACTGTTGTTGAGCGTGGCACACAAACAGGTAGACCTTTTATCTGGTATAAATTTGGTAATATAACAAAGAATGAGTGGACTCTCCAACTCGCTGTAGAAGGACCACCTTGTGTAAGTGGCGCACGGGTTAAGATCGTAAGCCGTACAGAGACTGTTGAGGTGCCTGCGGGCACATTTACCACTTGTCTGAAGTTAGAGTTCTCTACTAATTGTGCAGATGCTGGAATTGTTGAACAATGGTTTGCACTCAATGTAGGGCTTGTTAAGCAGACGGAAACTACTATTGGCGGACCATTAATCAGCGAACTGGTGAGCGCAAAAGTAGGCGGTGTTAGTTATCCCAAGTGATAATCGCTGCCTATTCACGTTCAAGCACCATAGCCGCGCCCATCGCGCCAGCGGCACACACGGTGACAAGACCATACTGTTTATTGCGTCGCTTTAGTTCATTGAGCAGCGTTATTACTAATCGTGCACCAGTTGCACCGAAGGGGTGACCGATTGCGATAGAGCCACCATAGACATTGAGTTTCTCCCAGTCTACTTCACCGAGTGGCTCTTCGCGTCCTAGTTTCTCTTGTGCAAACTTGCGAGACTCGAATGCCTGAATGTTGGATAGCACTTGAGCAGCAAATGCCTCATGCATCTCGATCAGATCGATATCTTTAAGGGTAAGTCGAGCTTGTTCGAGGGCCTTTGGTGCAGCATAGGCAGGACCCATTAAAAGCTGTTCCCAAGGTGCCAGAGCAGCATAGGCATAGGCGCGTAGATAACCTAGTGGTTGATAGCCAACAGCTTTTGCCTTCTCTTCTGACATCAGCAGTACAGCAGCAGCACCATCTGTAAGCGGCGAAGAGTTGCCTGCGGTTACTGTGCCGTATTTACGATCAAAGACGGGTGGCAATTTTGCCAGCGCTTCTATTGAAGCATCTTTACGTATACCATTATCGTAGCTGGCAGCGAGCTGGAATTTTGGCGGGATAAGTACATGAATCACCTCTGAAGCAAAGATACCTGTTGACAATGCTGTTGTTGCACGCTGATGGCTACGGCAGGCAAACTGATCTTGAGCTTGCCTAGAAATATGATTCTCTTTTGCCATCTGCTCGGCTGATTGGCCCATCGTAAGGCCAGTAGAGGGTTCGGCAATAGCAGGAATATCGGGGGCAAGATCCTTGAGACGAAGCTTAAGGAAAGGTTTAAATTTTCCGCTCAACGATTTTGCCTTGTTGGCTTCTAGTAGTGCACCACGTAGATGTTTTCCAACTAAGATAGGTGGATCGGAGAGTGATTCGGCACCACCGGCGATCACAGTATCTGCCTGTCGGGTGAGAATCTTTTCTGCGGCATCACTAATCGCTTGAGTAGCAGTGGCACAGGCACGCGACACACTATGTGCAGGTATACTGGCTGGCAGACCCGCGCCTAAGGTTACCTCACGGGCAATATTGGGTGCCTTGATTGAAGGCACAACAGTGCCGAATATTACTTGCTCTATTTCACGTAGATCCAGTTCAGTGCGATTGACCAGTTCACTAACCACTGCTCGACCTAGCTCTATCGCGGTAATATTTTTGTAGAGTGTGCCTGATTTTAAAAATGGTGTACGACAACCTGCAATAATTGCAACCCGCCTTTGTGCCTGACTAATCATGCTTCCCTCCTATAAATTTTTCTTGGGAACAAAATAACAATGGTTAGTGTCTCTCTATTCACTATGAATAATAGTCCTGTGAGCTTGAAGGTAAAAGTAGAATCACTGCCCGTACGTTGCGAGGTCTGCCACCAAGCAGATTGCTTCGATGCACAATCCAATCACTGCTCTCGTTGTATAGAGGTGAGTAGATTAGAGTTGTTGCACCACAGAATTCAAGCGACTCAAGGTATCTTTGTTGGGCCAGTGTTACGCGGTTTTGCTTGGCAGAATATAACTACTAGACACTATGCCAGAGTGATCAATATCAGCTTGGCTATACTTATTATCATAATCGCCAGTTTTTATCTTTTGCCTGAAGTTTGGGATATGATGCCAACCAATCTGGAGCTAGAACCTCCTATTGATTATGGTGAGGGAGGTGAAGATTTCACTTTATGGGGAATGTGTGGTGTGTCATGGTATGACAGGCTCTTCTATACTGGCACCATACTGGTCTTCAGCCTTATCTTCGCTAGTGTCTATTTGGGTCTCTTAGTTGGTTATCTTAATTATCGCGCTACTTCGACAGATCATCAGAACAGATATCTGAGCTAATTGGTCGCGCCACTGATAATCTGTACATCATCAATATACCAACCATCGGCGTTTGTGTTGCCATCGGAAAGTAGCCGGAAGCGCAGCTTCACACCGGCTTTGCCATCAAAACGGCTGAGATCCAAGATTGTCTCACGGAACTCACGCTGAGTACCAGTGAAAGAGGCAATTGGTAGCCAAGCTTGATCAGCTATCTTCACTTCAACAAAAGCAAAATCGAAGTCTTGTTCAAGATCAAAGCGATGCCAAAAGACAAGCCTACTATCTACTAGTCGGCTCAAATCTACTTTACGCACTTTTAACGTAGCGTTGATGTTATCTTGATAATCTCCTTTTGGACTATCGGTCCAGGAACGGGTTAGGCTGTGTGAGAAGAGTGTTGTGATCTGCCACTTGCTGTCAGGTGTGAAGTTATTTGGACCATTCTCTATACTGTCACTAAGCAGTATCTTCGTTCTCACTCCACGTGCAGTTGCAGTGGCTTGAGCCGGTTGTCTCTCTTCGGTCTGCTCATCAGCATAGGCTGCTGTAATCGTATCGCCCAGAGCAGATTGTAGTTTGCCATCACCAGCTAGAGCAGCACTAAAGTCGATCGTTACTGTTCCTTGAAACTGCCCAGCAAGTTTTGTGTTGGCGCTTAGTGTGATGGTTTCACGATCTCCTGTAGCCAAACTGGTGAGTGTAACAATCGCGCTTTCACGACCAATCAAATCTAGATCGCCAAGGGTTACTTTAAGCTTGTCACCATTCAAGTATCCTTTGCGGTCAAAACTAAGCGCACCAGTGCGCTGACAATAAGGAGGAAGATCAAAAGCTTGATGTACACGTGTGCTACTGCCATTAATAGCAGTTGCTCCAAAACCTAAACCACGATTGGCAAAGCCACGCCAAATCAGGCATTGATTAGTACCATTATTGTTGAGTTGGTCGGCAAGTAGAATAGCATCACGACCATCAACCATAGAAGGATTCGGAGGCGAAAGTTTTAGACCATCTAGCACCAATTGCTCGATCATCTGTTTACCTTGTTCGAATCCATAAGCTTCAATGAAATTGGCACGTACTTCCCAGAGTGCTAGACACCATATCTCACCAACACGATGGATCTCGGTGACATCAATATTACCAAAACGGGTTTGTGTGGGATCAATATCCGCATAGGTGAGTGGATTGGCTTTAATATTGGTGGTATAAGCAAAACGCCGCACACCGCGATTGAAATCCTGTGTGACATAACTACCAAATGGGTAGCGTGCACGTGGATCATCACCAGGGCGACTCAAAATTGACATTGCGTAGAAGTCAGACCAGCCTTCACCCATACCAGCAGATTGAACACCAAAGAGCGCAATCACATTTTGTGGACCACCTACTAGACGAGTGGTGACACCATGTACATATTCATGCACAATCACCTCTGAATCATAAGCACCATCAATCTTTGGTTTCGCAGTGGTCCATAGATACATCTCCATACGGCCTGGGAAACCATCTTCAGAGGTACTAAAGGAGGCATTATTAAAACGACTGCCATCCTGAGCATCTGCGATTACAGGATCATTGCCAATGCCACCACGGCCAAAGTTATCAACCTGGAAATTACCTGCGGCTTCATCAAATCCCAATTTGTAGAAGTAGTCATGTAAAATATTACATTGGTAAAAAAGATTAGTAATAGCAGCAGGAGCAGATTCTTCTGGCTCACGATTAAATGTTATGGGGAAGTCAAAAACACGATTCATTGCTATAGGACGATTACCACCAATGTTATCGCCATTGAGATCCTCTTGAGCAACGATATTGTTACCCATTGTGGTGGCAACACCAACATCAAGCCAGCCACGCGGTGATGCGGTTGGATCACCATCGGTATTCTTAATAACACGATCTACAAAGGGAGGATTGGTTGAGACAAAAGGCATGTTAGGTTGTGGTGAATGTCTTGTGAAGACACGGTAGCTAGCTGGCTGTTCATCAAAATACCAGGTAAGATTATGGCGTAATAGAAGGGTTCCTTTATCAGCATCAACAAAGAAAGCATAACTCTGATTCGCACGCTGATCTATAAAGCGCACTTGCCAGGCTAGGCGGACATGATGACGACCAAGTGGGAAGAGCATCAATTGTGCAGTGGGCTCATTTTCGAATAGGTCGCCTTTACTAAAAGTAGTGAATCGATCAGGTGTAGACCGATGTGTAAGTCTAGTGATCGACTGATCAATGGTAATACCTACATTAATGGCAGCAAGTTGTAATGCTTCATGTGCAGAGAGAGTAGGTTTAATACTGCGCACCGCACCTTTCAATTCTGGTACCAGTTCGCTTGATACGGCGATGATTTCGCCATCAGTATTGATGGTAAAGCGTGCTTCGGCGCCAAAGACCTTTAGGCCAAGGCTCTCTTGCTGCAGAGTGAGGTGGTGTACACGATTGTGTGTGCTGCGATAGTCTCGTACCACTTTAAGCTCTTCTATCTCTTCTGTAAGACCATAGAGACCACGGTAATCACCTAAAAATCGACGTGCAACTGTTTCCGGTGCATCTGTCGTAGCTGTGGTAAGAGGTCGCTGTTGACGGAAAAGCAGGCGCGGAGTCTTTTGTAGAGGATGCCAACGTATCTGCAGATCAGCTATATCTTGCTGCAAACCTGCTTGTGCGGCTGTGGCAAGAGGAAGACGTGTTAATTTTGTTTTAATTACATCTGGCAGATCTTCCTTGATAGGGGCAATATTCAAATAATGATCGGATCTAATATCGAAATTTGGGAATGGTGTAATAGATGTGAAATTTGACGGTGCGCTAGCTTGTGAATCAAGTCCTGGAACAGGCAGTGTCGCCATCATGATCAAAGTAACGAATAATAAAAAAAGCAGAAGCTTAACGTGTCTCATAAACTCAAAATGCTTTCAGATTTGTGTTTTCGCACTAACACTAATTAGTGATTGTGAAAGGCAACGCCAGTGTAGCGCGCTTACTATCTCCTAAATAGAGTTCAATACGATATTGCCCAGTTGGGAAGCCTATATCAGGCCGGCCCAAACTGAAATCCACTTTATTTTCACCCCGCTTTAGCTCTTTGGGAATAACGGCAAGCTCGGAATCTTCTTCACCATCTCCACTAATTGCCATCCAGCGTGCCATCACAGTTGTGCCAGCAATATTGCCGCTCATAGTGACATGGCAATGGATCTCAGCAGTATCTCTTTTAAAACTATCTTTGCTGCCTTCCTCTTCGCCACCAGGTGAAAGCACTGCTTTAACAATTGCTGGTGGAGAGGATTTGATACTAAAAGCTATGCTCTGCGTTGGTCTATCCGCCTCTGTAGACTTTGGACTGATGTAGATATCGACTTTGTAGTTGCCCGCGGGCAGATTCATTTGATATGGAGTAAAAGTAAAATCGACAGTTTGAGGCTTATCAACTACTAATTCTGTATTAGCGACCTTCTGATTTGGTTGTATACCTTCCACATTCACGGTAACCCAAGATGCCTTTAACTTGGTTTGAGCAGTCACATCTGCTAGCTTGATGATGCAGTGAATGACAGGATCACTGATATCAAAAGTGGTAGTAGGATTTATTGGTTCTTTTTGATCATTGACTTCTTTTGCCAACTGGGCGTCAACAATACGAGCGGTTGAGGAGCTACAGGCAAATTCTAAAGCAATTAAGATTGCAAATACCCATAGATATTCACTTCGATTTCCTCTCATAGCAAAGCTCCTTTCCGGATAGTGCTGGTACTAGAACTAGGACAGTGACGACTTCTCCTTGAATGGATCGTAGACCTTGCGCCGGAAATTTTCATGTATAACGGTACCATGTTGACGGTCAAGCCAGCGAGTGAATTGATTGAGGCTCGACAGTAGATTCTTCACTTCTGGGGCTGATGCATCTGGGTAAACGGCAGGATACCAATGTGAGACAAATTGTAAGATCAATTCTGTTGTCAGGGTGGCACGAGGGGCGTCCTGTTTCTGAACTGTTAAATAGGTTTTGAAAGGTAATAACGCAGCAAATTTTTTCTTTACTGTGACTGCAGTAGCGGTCACTTCCATTTCGTCTAAATAGGTCTGGATCGCTTTGATCGTCTGATTAATAGTAATCGTCTGCTTTAGCTTGGGCTGGATCTGTAAGCGTGAGGGGTTGACGACTAAATTGATCTCTTCATCCTGCTCAAGCTGCCCCTCAAGCAGATTGATAAGTAGATTAGGTAACGTAGGTTTGAAATCCTCCATAAGACCAGCAAAGTCTTCTGCAATTGTAAAACGATCGCCTAACAGCAACGAGAAGACCTGCTCAAAGCGTTTGGGATACTCACGCGCAGCCCGCTCAAAAGGCCAGCGTGGAATAGCCGCTTCCTCCAAGTAACTCCAGAGTAGTTGCTCGGTTGTAGCAGGCAGTTTACGGAAATTAGGCTCAGTAAAGATCCGTAAGAAGCAGTCATATTCTGGTAAGAAGAACATACCTACATCGGGTGTGCAAGCTACTCCAACGTGTTGCCAATGTAGCGTCTCATCTACTGCAATCGAGTGCAGCAGATCCAGATCTCTTTGAGAGATTTCATTGAGTTGCATAGCTGCTCGCGTACCCAATTGAGCATGCCGATAGCTATTAAAGAAGTAGTCAAAAAAGCGGCGTATTGTTGCCTCTAGATCTTTGACTGGCAGGATTAGTACTTCTGTACCAAAAAGCTCCAAAAAAGCGCGATATTGTTCCTCTTGTGCTTCACAGATCGCTTCCATAAGAGTGAAATTATCAAGAGGGAAATCTTCAAAATCATAACCCTGTGCCTGTTGTGCAAGCTCAAGGTTGGGATAGACAATCTGTGGTCCGGTAAAAGTGTAGAATTCACCTACTGGGATCAATTTAGCAAAGATACCCTG
>JBFLVQ010000111.1:0-17938 GCA_040758525.1 Acidobacteriota bacterium | reverse complement strand
ATTTGCGTTTAACTTTGTTGGCTACTCTTTTCACCATAGGCTTACCTCTAGTTTCACTGGTAGCAATTTTATTATTAAGCTTCTTGAGAGTAGCAAGTATCTGAGCATTCAATTGATTGGTTTGAGCAAACTGCGAGATCACTTCCAAAGCTTTAGCAAAAGAATCAGCTTGAGCAGCAATAGCAGGGAACTGTGAGAAGAAAGATTCAGCTCTCACTATGAAAGCATTCATTGCTCTTTCCATAGAATCTTGCTGACGAGACACCTTCAACAGACTATCTTGCAAAGCACCAATCTGATTAGTGAGGGCCTGCATACTGGCTTGTAACGATCTATCCAGCTTATCGATGGACATTGCAATAGTATCCATCTGTTTGGTCGAATACTTCAGAAACGAGCAATGGTTCGAACTTGCTCTAACAATTGCAACATAGTTAGAGCTTTCTCTAGGGTATTTTAGGAGAATAGCTGCAACTAGACAGGGAATACCGGCAATGGGGGACTAGAATTGGCGGATATACTCAATAAGGCCATCTTTTCAGAGTAACAAGACACAAAGGTAAGTGATTGCTCTATAATACTATTGATTAAAAGGTAAAGTTATTGGCAAAGGTATATCAGTGGTGAAATTTGGATCAGATTGCTGGCTGCTGCCTTTATAGTCATTAGCTAATGATAGTTGGTTATTATTAGTCTACTTCATATTATACCGCATCAGTAATGTGGTAATGATGAATGGAATAAGAAGTAATGATTACTATTGGTTCAGTGAGTCGTGATGAAGCGACTCGTATATTCGAGTTTTTGGCGTCCGATTTCCGGGGGCGACGTGCGGCAGTACGCACCTTTACCCATACTGATCCTGAGTTTGTATTTTGGATATATCCAGATGGTAAGCTGCTAGATGCTAAGCGTGGGCACAAAGCTAATCCTCCTAAAGGTTATGAATGGATTCTCAAAGATGAGCCAGAATATGGAGGGTTTTTGCGTGGACGTGTGGCAAGACGATTTGAGCATCAACTTATTGTTGTATATTGTCGTTCAGAACTTCTAGCAGAGAACCAGAAAGCAATGGAGCAATTGCTCAATGGACTTGATCAGATGCCAATACCTATAGATGATTCTGCGCTTGTGGTTAGTGATAATGGAGACATCTATGGAACGGTTGTAGATCTAATGGATCGTAGTTATGATGAATAATTAGAAAGATCTTCACATACTTGTTATAACTATAAGCAAGGGGAAGTAAGAAAAATACTATGGTATAATAAGCGTTTCCACCCGATACCAATGTCGCTTTGCTCCATTGGTACGAGTGAAACTTAAACGTTAGGCTGCTCGAATTCACATGAACACGTCCTACATACGACACTGGATAAAGGAGCACTTCGCCAACACTGAAGTCGATGAGATCTTTGACCTTTTGCGCCAATACTACTCTGCGCCGCATCCTGACCCCACGTACCGCGCAGTACTTCGGCTCGCACGAGGCGACAAGGCAGCATTGCGACTCTGGCTTGAGCGTGCGCAGACTGCTCTTGAAGATGTTCATCGCGCAGCGGAGTTCCTGGAGACCTGGGAGCAGGTGATTGACTCCTACCGCAAAGAGGTCGAGGCGAATCCGTGGATGAAGGCGCGTTTGGCAGTCACCCAGCACTTCCTTGACTCGAAACAGGCGGAACGGTTTCGCGCGGGGACTTCAGTCAGTCGGCTTGTCATCTCGGCGAATGACCGCCACGGGCTGGACGCGGACGATCCCTACATTTTGATCTCGTCACCAGATGCTTGCGAGGAGCCTGACCTGTTGCGTATCGATTACTTCGCCTGTGATGCGCGGGAACCTGTTGAATCCGTAATCTGTGGTGTACAGGAAGCTCCTGGCGTGCTTGGGCCGTTCTTGATGAGGCTTGAGCAATCTCGTGGCGCTGAGCCGCTACCGCAGCAGCAGCCGAACTAGCATGTACAGCGGAGCGCGCACAATGGACTTAGTCGGTTACAATCCAGTTGATCGTGCGCGCCTGCTGACGTGGGGCGTTCGGCCTCTTCGCGATAAATAATCTCAATCATGCCTTGAGGTACCGAAGAGGGATGCAGTCTCAGGAGAATCGGATTCGATGAAAAAACAGCTTGCCGAGGGAACTCACTGCCTTGCAGCGCCGAGAGGAAGTTGGTCCGGTGCGATCATACGAAGGCTCAATGAAGATGGCACCTATAAGATCGAGTACGATGAGAAGGACATGATCTTGATGCCGTACTGGTACGGTGTCACTATCAGCGAACTCTCGGTCGACGATGAGACTCGTTGGAGTGATGTGGCGCTCCGGGTCACAGGTTCGCAGAATGACTTTTCGCGTGCCGACCTCGCGGCAGTGCTTGCACGTCTTGGTTATTCTGTTACTGAGGACCGCCTCATCGAGTTTTGGGTGAAGACCTGTGGCACTCTCTTTGAGTTCGCGCCTGACACAGCCCGCGACGCTCACGTAGACTTCGCGCAGGCATACCAGATCATCAGGAAGGCAGGGCTATCAGCAAAGCAAGTCGGTGAGTACTTCGAGTCAGAGCCTCGCGCCGTTTCATACTTCAAGCTCTACTGGAATCAGACTAGAATGGGTGGGCGCGACCCTTCAGAGGTCGCACGTTCAATCACCGCTGATGATGCCTATGCGGCCTTGGGAGTTCAGGGCGATCGGGTGGACGGATCTGCTGCGCAAGCACTCGAGGCTTGGCAGATGCGCACCGGAATCCTGTTGCCCCAGCTTCTTACGACCTTCCTCACTCGCGAGAGTATCGCCCGAGGTGTCAGAGATTGCCACCCAAACAACCCGAACTTACCTCCCTTCGACGGATCCGACTTCAGGGTTGAGTCAGCCATGCGTGATCGTGGAGTTCCCGGCAATTTCGCTATTACGCTCATGGTCCCACACCAGGGAGATCACGCATGGTTCGCGGTCTTCGATGAGGGCGATGACGATGCAAGGATCTGCGTCGGACCGCTTGATGACGACGCTGAGAACCAAAGTTGGATCCTAACCGCTCCTACGATCGCATTTTTCTTCTGGGACCTCGCGCAGACGGGCCTCTGCTGGTTTGAAGACACGCAATTCGGGGGTGGAAAGCCTACGATCAGAACAGACATTGGCTTGGCGCTCAGAGAGTAGGTGGTAATCGGCGTGGGCCGAATTAGCGGTTGCACAGGAGCCAGTGCACCTATGTTCGTCGGACCATCCAGCGCCGTTGCGCTGGCCTGGTGAACATTGGCGTTATGCGACTTTGTTAGTCATAGGCAGGGAGTGACTAAGAATGGTAGAAAGAAGGTTTATAATGAGCTTATGTATTACTTAACAATTGCGCAAAATGGGAAAGACATCATCGTGCGAAAACCATTTAATGATTTTGCCTCGGCCATTGCTTACACGGGAAAGTACTACCAGCCCAGGGCAAGACGCTCGATCCTCGAATTTAGTGTTGAGGTGATAAATGGGGAGTTTGCGCGTGCTTACGCTGAGCTATTGAGACCTGAATATATTGATAATAAGCAAGTAGAGAACAAATGGCGGTATCAAAAGGCTGTCAAGCAGGACAATGGTTTTGTTTATGATGTATCTTTATTTTTTCTTATTGAAAGTGATATAGGTATTACAGATGCAAAGACTATGGTTGAGCAATATTCAGAAGATTAACGCTCAGATCGTCCATGGAGTGTGAGCACTATGCGACTATCGGGTGTATTGCGTATACCTATTGTCGCATAACAATCGTTGTACCCGACCTGGATGGATCGGTGAACGAAAGCGAGCCGACAATCCGGGCGGGTGAACTCAGTGTTGAGCGGCTTCGTGTAGCACGGCGGGGTGCTATTCTATCGGCGTCGCTCACGCCTGATGGGAATACAATGCCGACCAATTACACCTGTTCCGAGTGTGGCCTTGAGACTATTGTGGGTGCGTTTCACACATTCAGCGATGGTTACGCATGGCGAGTGTTGTGCATGTGCCGATACTGCGGAATGACCCATCGCATCGACATCGCCACACGGTGGAGCGAAGATACAGAGGCTCGCCGCGACTTTCGAGTTTGTGATCTGAAGCTTCGAAGTGCCGGGCACAATCGGGTACGGGTAATGAAGGAACTCCGAGAGCTCCTCGGCTGCAGCCTTGAGGCGGCGAAGCAGGCGATCGGTACGAAAGACTTCACAATTAAGTCACGGGTGTACTGGCACGAGGCAGAGGCAACACGGAAGCACTTCAAGACTTTTGGAGCCGACGCTGAAGTCGTTGTACTTGAGGAGGCGGACCTCGGGTGTCCCGTTCCGAAGGTCCGTGACCGGTTGTTGACTCAACCCGAGCCGGGGGTCGTGACTGCCGATTGGAAGGAATGCGAGGTCCGAGGCCCACGCAGCAAGCCTGAAGGCAGGTTCGAACTACTGCGACAGCATTGCGGTCATTGCGGTGCCTAGGGCTCGCTTGCGACGGACTTACCCGAAACGACGATAACCTGTCCGCGGTGCCATTGCTACAGCTTGGAGGTTACCGGTGGATGGGTGACGTAGTGCGTCGCGAAGCTGGGCGGTACAGCCCGACATCAAATACACCGCCCAACTATCGCACGCACCAGAGCCCGCGCACTTGAGTTTGTACCATACGAGAGAGTGCAGGAATGGGAATCGGGAAAGGAAAGTCTGATAAGAGAAAAGAAAAGTTGAGGAATTAGGATCAAGATTTAGAGTTCAATTCCAGATAGATATCGATGAATTTGAGGATTAACTCTTGATGCTTGCGAAGTAAACGGCACACTTCATCAATGCGAGCTACAAGAAGCGGTACTTTTGGACAAGTAAACTATTTGTGTTTAGCTCTGCTAACCTTTCTTTTGACCATAGGCTTAATTTTAGGAAAGCTGGTAGCGATTTTATTATTAAGCTTCTTCAGCGTAGCTAGTATTTGATTATTCAATTGATTAGTTTGAGCGAACTGCGAGATCACATCCAGAGCTTTAGCAAAAGAGTCAGCTTGAGCAGCAATAGCAGGGAACTGACTAAAGAACGACTCCGCTCTCACAATGAAAGCGTTCAATGATCTTTCCATAGAATCTTGCTGACGAGACACCTTCAACAGACTATCTTGCAGCAGGGCGGTTTGATTAGAGAGGGCCTGCACATTGGCTTGTAACGATCTATCCAGCTTATCAATTGACATCGCCAAAACATCCAATTGTTTAGTCGCAGATCTACCCAACCTTTCAACTAACAGTGATGAGCTTGTAGCTTGCAATGGAGGTCTCTCTACAGCTTGGCCTACTTGCTGACCTGGTTGTTGAGGATGCTGAGAGAATCTAGCCAATATCTCAGATTTAGAGGGGCGTCCAGGTCTACGTTTGGGTCTTTCCTCGACAGGCTTATTAGGACGCCCTTGTCTACGTAATGCACCAGTATTCACAGCTAGTTGTAATGCTATCTCAACATCAGCACGATAGAACAGCTTGAGCTTGTGATCATCTTGAGAGGATAGCATTCTAGTTAAGCCATGATCCTTCAATATACCAATCCATCGATAATAGGAACGTTCACCGACATCAAACTCTCTCTTTATTATCTCTCTATGCAGCCACATATTTGAATCGCTGAAATGCTCAACAGGTACATCAGCCCAGAGCTGCGCATCGGTAGGGGCAGTGGGCAGGACGTGTTCAAACATAGCTTGTTGTTGCTCATCAGTAGCGTTTGAGTCAGCATCCATTGTGGCAGCCGGAGTATCAGATGAGTCAGAATCAGAATGCATAGAAGAATCCTCGACGATAGGTTTAGTTAAATAATGGGCAAAAGTAGGTAGCGCTGGCGACGTGGCGCTAATGGTAGGGACAGATCTTTGCTGCACATCATTTCCATCTACGACATCAGGCAAATCATGGTCAAGGCTCTCAGCGGCATCAAAGAGGCCACTCTCAATATCTCTTAATAGGTTGGCTAGGATAAGTGAGAGGTGTTTAAGTGAGAGCTGGTCAAAGTCTCTAGAATCCCTTCATGTGAGTGCAACGCAGCTATCTTGATATTTAATATCGACAATACTCTCTGCTTGGGCTTGGTTACGAAGCATACTTTGTTCTTCCATTAAAGGTCTCTGTCATAATATGAGGTTGATTACGACACAAACAATCCAGTCTGGCCTTTTTATTCCAAGATTGAACCATACTCAAACTGCTTCCCAAATCTATAAAGGCGAAATTCGGGACTTGAGGATAATCTGATAATTGTAGGCGAGTCAGTTCTGCTACGATTAGTAACCCACCAAAGAGAGAAAGGAATGGCAATGCAGCATCTACAAGTTCATTTTGAGATATTACTTGAGTTGTAGAACATCCAAAGTTTTCATTAGAAACAATTTCAGGAAAACGATCTACAAGACAATCATCTTTATGAGGAATGTGCCGGCCGTGATTTACTCCCCAGTCTTTGGTAGTTGAAGCATGAACCATTAGTGGAGGAAGATTATTCTGCATTCCCCAACGAACTCCGAATTCATTGGCCAAGGGCAGCCATATATCAAACTCATTTTTTCCTCTTCCATGTTTAAGAAGAAATTCTTCCCACCATCCAGAGAAAAAGTTAACCTTGATGGTTGAGCCTGATAAACTTTTCGCAACAGCTTCAGACTTGTACAATCCACAATTACTCTTGCCAAATATGGGAGAGCGATTAAAGTTTTCTATCTTAACTTTATCTCCATCAACAATCATCATCTCACATGCAGCTTGAATAAGGTTTAGACAGTAAGCTGCTGCTGATCCTATAGAGCCTGCACCTACCATTAGTATACGGCCCATTTGAAGGTTTGAAGTAGAAGGAACATTTTCGAGTTCTCCAATTTGCAATCGCTTTAATCTGTAAAGATCGAACACTCCTTCAGCCAAAAGCATATCTGCTGGAGTACAGATTGAATACTTGAAAACTTGGGCTACACCAAGACAAGCAGCTGCAATTGCACCCAAACAGTTTTTGCTGTTGCTATGTGTTAAAACAATTGGAGAAGAATTAGAAATGGTAGCATACCAGTCGGATGCGTTTATAATTACATATTTGGATACGATCTTTTTAAAGTCGTTCCCTAAATGAATTTGTACATCGACTTTATTATCTTCCTGATCCGTTACTTTAAAAAAGCCAAATGGATCTGCATCTGTCATTTGAGTAAGAATTATATCTTTTAACTCTTTTCTATCAGAGCTAATGAGAGAAGGTGTGGTGTTAGGGATTATAATGGTCACATAGCGGCACCAGCGACTGAGAAGATTACACACCACTGCTAGCATCACTTGTCCTGAATAAGATTTCAGCAAATCAATATCTATTGTGACAAGACATCGGGCTTTCTGATATTGGCGATCAGATATACAACGGTTCGTTCGATCATCTCGAAGAGAATAAAAATCATCAGATATACTTGGGAAGTCTTTCATAGGTGATTATTGAAGTTATGAATAATAGGAATGAGTTTAAACCCTACTTCTATCTCTACATTCGAGAGTCGTCTAAATCGACCGCTCTCATATCGATGAACTCCGCATTGATTGAGAGGCAATATACCTGCACTACCATATTTTGGAACAACGATTGAGAGGAAATTCTCAAAAGGCATTAGTGCCCCAGCGTCATCACCTGCAGAATGATCGACCAAATCTTCTGGATGAGTATGTACTTGCGCTAATAATTCCAGCTTATACAAAGCCAGAAATGCAATGACTTCCGCATTGCTTGCGGCTGAAGTTATAAATGAGCCCCAGGTTGTTTCTGCTCTAGGTACAATACAAGTTGTAATGATCCATTCTGAACCAAGGCTCTTTCCAGCCCAATAGAGAATGCACTCATGCGCTGAAGTCTCATCCTTCGCCTGTTGTAATAAAACAACTGAATCTTGAATTAGAGATTCGTGAATCAAGACTATGGGAGATTTAGATTTTGAAGGAGGACTCAACTTTTTCTTTTTTGAGTTACTCATCAAGCCATCCTTCCTTTATAAAGCTCTGGAGTGCTGATCCTTTTTTGAATTAATCCGAGCATATCTCCAAGTTTTGAAAAGTTCGACCAGTTACAACCATTAGCCTTTGAAGTCATCCAATCTCCCAAATTCCAATCTGGATGAGGACCGGTATTAAATATTGATTTATATGCCTTCCGATTAAATGGGGCGCAAATGCAAGGGCCTGACTCATGAAAGAGGCTATCGTTTGTACGTGGATAAGCATTCTTTGTAGCCCGCTCTCCACTATCTGGATCAATAAATTCAAACAATGGTGGCTGTTCTTTATAATTATCGCATCGTAATTCAACAATGAAGAGATCACCAGTGTAGGAATACATGGTCACAAGTACAATTAATTCGGCAAAGTTTGGAATCACGCCCCATTTGTAAAACTTTGCGATATCTCGCATGAGTTTTAGCTCCTCATGCAAATGCATACGAGAAATATCTTGCGCTACTGCCATTCTATACTCCGCTTCCGATGGCAGTAAGTATTAGAACGGTTCCATCTTCGATATGGTAAGAAACAAGCGGGCGCTCTGGTTGCAATGGTTCGCTAGGATTGCTTGCAAGAACTAGCTCAAACCGATCGCCTTGAGCAAAGTCAAAGGAACTTATTGCTTGCGCGATAACATCTGCAATCTTCGTCTGTTTTGAGAACGCAAACTGCTTTGTACCTCTGGTTGTTTGAATTGTAACGTCAAGATTCTTATCACTGCTGTTCATAATGTACCCTCGTAAAGTTCATTCCAACGTTAAACTTCAGTCTTACTATCTTAGATGCTAGCAAGGCAAAAAAGTTGATATCAAATATCATTGATATTCAATATCAACTTTTATAATAAATAGAATTGATGTTTACTGTCAATATCAAGTTGATATATAGTATCAACCTCAACATTTTACGATTAGATCGTAGGAGAAAAGCCTAATGTCCTTTGGTAAAACGCTACAAAGAATCCGGCGCAGCAAAGGAAAAACTCAACGTGAAATAGCCAATAAGATTGAAATGGATTATAGCTACTTCTCAAGACTTGAAAATGATCGTTTTGAGTCAAAACCAACGCGCGAAACCATTGATAAAATTACAGAAGCTCTTGATTGTACTGAAGAGGAACGTGGAGAGTTGCTCGCTGCAGCTGGTCGAATTGATGAAGATATTGAGAATGCAGCAAAGATTGCTAGTGAACGCCCAGAACTTAAAAGACTCTTTCGTAAAGTAATTGAGTTATCTCCTGAACAAATAAACAAAATAGAGAAGCTTATTCAAGAAGAGCAAGCTAAAGCCAAAGCTAAACGTAAAAAAGTGTAACAAAGGAAGTAAACATGGAAATTCCTATCGCACCAATGCCGTCTCGTTACATTCCCCATAGTAAGGTGGAAGAGATTGCAACAGCATGTAATAAAGCTTATCGCTCAAAATGCAATAACTCGCAGGGTTATCCTGTTGACGTTGAGGCATTTATAGACCTATGCCTATTCAAATCAATCATTTATGATGATATAGAAGAACCAGATGGAACTATAGTGTTTGCAAGCTATTCACAAGAGAACGATGGCATTATTACAATAAATGATCGTCATCGAGCATTATTTGAGAAACGGCCAGATATTCTCCGGTCTTGTATCGGTCATGAAGCTGGCCATTGTATATTACGCCACCATGAGCATGATAGCTTTGATGAAAATACGCTTTCTTTATTCTCAATGGATAAGCCTAAACTTCAGCGTTTCCATCGCAGTTCTTGGTCTCAATATGGACTTACACCAGATGAAATAATTCAATTCAAAAGACAGGTTGAACAATTGCGCCAACTTGCTGCAATTAGTGAACCAGCGCGCCGCATGCTTGAGCAGATTGAAGATCGTCTTGAACCAGATTGGATGTTTCGCCAAGCTGAACATTTCTCTATGTGTCTTCTTATCCCGGCAGATCAACTCTCTGAGTTAATAACAGAGATCCGTTTCGATAGTTGGCCTCCTATATATCGTCTCGCTGAAACTTTTGGCGTATCAATATCTATGATGCGCGTTAGGTTGGAAAAGCTTAATATGCTCAAAATCGGATCAGATGGTAAGCCTTATCCCGATTCAAAGTTGTTACAACAGAGTTTATTTTGATAAATAGAGATGCAGCCAAAGATTACCTTACTCTATTACTTAATAGATTCTGTAGAACTCCTCGGCAATTGATTTTGCCTCGTCAATGGATAAGACTGATAGATTGATTGTTTTTAAAAGATGCTCTTTGGAACTGGTAGTGGCCATCAAAATAATTTGGAGCAGCTCCCTTTTTTGATCCATTGAATAGCAAACCTTCTTCACCCAATTTTGATAAAATGTGCCAATCTTTAGCCAGATCCCAATCTCTCTATCTGGCGTTCTGTCTCTGCGAAATCCATCTTCCCATTCTTCCAGAGATAGATTGTACACCTCATCTAAAAAAGATTTTATTTTCTTAATTTTCTCAAGACGCTCACCGCTAAAAGGCGGGTGTTGATAGCTATTGAGATTTATCTTTGCTGAATCTACCCATACTAAACCTTCAATTCCGTTCATCTGAACTTGCATCATGCCAGGTCCTAATTGACTTGCAGGAATGATGTAGATTTTCTGTGTATCAAAGTCATAGACCTTTACCAACTGGCTATTAGAATCTTCTATACCGCTGTCAGAAGCCTTTTTGAAGTTATCCAGGAATTCCTTCTCCGAGTCCATAAATTATCCTCCAAAATATAAAAATCTGGGCTTTTGCTCTGGTCTATTCATCATTTTCATCAACAACACTAATAATCGTGCGATCCTTAACCACAAATTTGATGCCATTACCATTGCTGATTTTGCAACTTCCAACTTGATTAATGGCCGCAACAATCTGCTCAGTTAGAATTTCTCTTTTGATGGCATGAAGATCAATACCTTTAACACGTTCTAAATATCTGAGAAGAGCATGTTCACTTACGATCGGCTCTGGTGATGTTGTGCGAAGCTTTTGTATTTCTTTATTGATCTCTTCAAGCTTCTTTTTCTTATCGCAATAGGTTCGATCCAATTCTCGCTTTTGCTCTAACAAATGTTCAACTTCAACCGTTAGCTTATCCCTTCGGCTTTCGAGTTGTTTTAGTTCATGAGAATTTTTAATACCCATATGTTTTTGTTTTTAAGAAGAGCTATATGAGATAACTATGTTGATGAATAAATACGCAGCAGTTTATAAACCTCATTCTTCCAGAGTTATTATTAAAGGGCAGGTTCTTGCAAGGCGTATTTCATCGCTAGATTTTAGCCAACATCTATCTACTTGAACTCCATTAACCCATGTGTGATTCTTAGATGCAGTATCAAATAATTCAGCTCTACCATTAGAATGGACGACTATACAACAATGCCTGCGCGAAACGTAGATATCATCAATGACAATATCATTATCATCAAATCTTCCAATTCTATTACTGCCATACTTCAATCGATAGGTCTGCAAACCAACAGAGATTAAATAACCTGAATCGAACGTTGATCTAGAAAAGATAGGAGATCCAAAATTGATCTCTCCAAGCCTATCAATTGGCTGAACGAATTCTAATGAAATTGTTTGTGAACCTTTTCCTTCTTCTATGTCACGTCTGATCATTCTGAACTGCTCTTGCCTATTTGGTTCGAGATGAAGATGGCAGCTATAGAAATTCTGATTGCTCATATCTACTCCTTAAATTAGAAGAGGACCTGTCTCCAACCCTATTCTCTGATGCTTACGAAATTCTGATCAATCTTCTTCTGCGCTCCATCTCTGCCCAAATACTAGAGTGGGCGCGCCAACCGATCCATTCATTATTTTCTGCTCCAAGGGCACGGCTGCCGCAATCATGTTGGTGTCGTTCGAGAGCTTCGCCTATACCATCACGGCCCACAATTATGCATCCCAATTGATGACGAGAGAGCATTACGCAGAAGCGGCCTGGTTCGAGATTGAATTGATCGAAGCGATTTTGACTGCTTAAAGGATGCTTTACGATCATGATAGGCCGCTCTAATCCTTGCCAGATTTCTGGTGTATCAACCATTACTTCATCAGTTGGTATTCCGCGTTGCTGTAGCTTGCGACGAATTGAAGCACCAGAAGCAACATGTGGATCAACACAACCAATATCACGCAGCTCTAGTGTGCGCTGTTCACTCCACTGAATATTTCGAGTTGTTAGGCGTTGAGTAATATCGGCAATAAGACTTGTTAATTCCTCATCAATTCCAACTGGCAATAGATCAGCAGTAGGAAGAAGAAGCCCCACTATTGTTTCTCCATTGGATAGCAGGTCAATTGCTTTATCAATTGGATCGTCACAGCCATTCGCGCCAACTTGAATTCGTCGCTCTGCTCCAGCAATTGAAGAAAAAGGAAGCTCTGGATAGAAGCTGGGTTGAATGATCTCAACAGTATCCTGTGGCAGTCGTCTCGATGCAGGAAGCTTAACTACTGGGATACTTGGGAACCGGCGAAGTGTTTCCTTTGGGACAGGCCAATGAACACGGTAGGATGCCGCCTCAAAAAGAGATGTGTTGATCTGAATTAAAGGCAGAAGCTGACCAGGATCGCCAACCAGAACAATCTGGTTGGCCAACTCGAACATTGGGATGAAATCTTTGTAGGCAAGCTGATATGCTTCGTCGCAGATCAGAATATCGAACTTTTCACCACCAAGCTGAGGGACACTCAGAAACATTTTAGCGGCAGTTCCAATTGTTACGCCTGGGCCATTAAATTCAATAAGGTCATCTGCGCTTGAAGTAATGTTTAGTTCTGGAAGAATGGTGATATCTTCGGGAATCTCTCTTTCTCGCGCTTTTAATAATTGCATTGTCATCGGCTCGTAATCTCTTGTGAGTCGTCGCAGGAGATCGTTAGATTGTTCGGCTCTCGGCGTAACCACAGCAACACGCAAGCCGAAGCCAAGGACGGCGGTTGCGACCAGAGTTTCAACCAAAGCTGTTTTCCCAGCGCCGGGCGGTGAATCTACAACCACAACTGGCTCTCCGTCACGAAGTACAAGGTTCAGCACCTGACCAACGGCTGCACGAGATTGAGATTCGATAGAAGTTGAAAATGCCATTATCATGACTGCCTCCTTAGATTTTCAGCGATCTCCAGTAAGTCCATCTCTTCTGCCCCATTTGGGCAACTTGCGGGAAGCGCATCACCGAAGATCAACGGAGATGTTGATTCCGCTAGATAGGTGAATACTTTGTTTCTGACCCAAGGTGAAAAGACTGAAGTTGTTGTCCATTCAACAGAATTTCCGATTGTGGGCAAAGTACTGGCACGAACACCCGTCTTCACATCGATCTCGATCAACTGGGCATCAACATCTTCTTCGATTGAGAGAACCTTGCCGGTAACAGAGCCATCAATTGTTGAGACCTCGGTGCCAGGCCGAACTCTGAGCACGTCTTGTGTTGTTCTTAATGTGATTTTGCAGGGTTTGCAGTTTCGTTTCGGTTGTGCGATGCTAACGACAGTAGAATTGAATACTCTCCCGACCCGTCGCTCTCGTTCTCTAATCCTTTCATCAGCGCGAATATCCATGTCTTCAGCGATCTCAACTGCGTGTTCATATGAAGCGAGCCTTCGAGAGAGAGAATGAGGTCTTGATGGTGATCGAAAATCTTTTTCCAATGAGATCCTGATTCGATAATTTGATTCAGCAATTAATGGCTCGTAGTTGCGATCCGTCGATAGACCAGAATTCCAATATGCGTTTTGCGCTTCGACAAGTAAGCTCCATTCATTGCGGGCGGCTCTTGTGAGAATCGTTTCGATCTCCCTCTTTGCAGCTTGACTTCGCGGCGAAACTCCTTCTGTCTTGACTACCTTCCTCAAAGATTCAATTCGGTCGTCATCTGCGCGCTCAAGCATAGCCGCTGCTGGTTGAAGCGCTCGACGCTCGGATTCCTGAACTAGATCAACACCTATAGTTGGGCAGAGCCATGCGAGGAACGCTCCCAGATGCATGTCCTCAACAGGGGATTGCCCGGTGACGAAGTGCTTGGCAAAGATCTGAGTTGCTACCGCAACAACTTGCTGGCTTTCAAATGTAGATTCTTGAGCAAGCTCCCAGCATTGCCATCCCATTCTACGGATCAATTCGCTCGCCTGTTTGTTATATCGATACCTATGGCCGAGCAGTTCAATGGACTTAAGAGCTTGAGCATGTGGCAGCCAAATTCTTGGCATTCTGCCTTCGCGCAACGCCGTCATTAGATAGCTATTGAGATCTCTTGCGAATGGTTCGAGACAGCTTACCTCACGACTGAGAGGATTCTCGCTAATGACAATGCGAGGCTGTGAACTTAGCAATCCATAAGCAATCGCCTGTACTCGATGTTCTGCAACAACCTGGATTGGCGCAATGCCGAAGACAGGTTCTGGATCAGGCGAAAGAGCGCTGGTCGCTCGGATAGGAATAGCTCGGCGACGCTGCCGCGCCAGAATTCGGGCTACAATGTCAATGGCCAAAGTATTCATGCAATACTCCCTTCGCTTGCATCGACGAATGACAGAGCACGCGCCGCATCGAGTAAATACTCCGCGAGCATAGCTTCGCGGGTATTAGTTGGGCTTGCGCCGGCAAGCAGCTCTGACACGCGAGTAAGATCAGTATCAGGTCCGAGTAGATCGGCAGCAGAATTTCCGAGAACACGGGCTGTATCTCCAGCTAGAGCTTTGCAGTAGCTCACCATTACACACATGCCCATACATGCATCTCGAAAGCTTGTGCTCAGTTCGTTTGCTATGACTGGTAACGGAATCGTTCTGTGATTGCGCCGATTCGCAAGCCGCTCTCTGGACTCTGCGAGAACACATAGCGCCCTTGTCACCTCGAAGACCTCTGCGTCAAGGTTCTTTTCTTCAACAGGGCGAGCCGGATGGAGTCCATGAGGCGAAGCGAAAACAAAGACCGCCCTATTAAGAACTCGTTCGGCAATACCGAGTGATGCCATTTCGGCACGAAGAGCGATAACTTGAACCGCCGCCTGTCTGCGCGTGCGATCAAGATCAGCTGGTTCACCAACACCATTCCGCACTATGAAGGACTTTTCTTCACCGATGACAAATACTCTGGCGGAAGGATCAAATATCATGAAATCCGGCGCGATATGATCAAAGTCGTTAGCACCAGATCCTGTGATGATCTGCAATTGAGGTTGAATGAGAAGATCCGGCACCGGCCTGCCTTCGGCAAGGTCTCTGAAGATCGATCGAGTTAAATCAAGCCGCTTGATCCGGCCCGCTAGATCGTTCTCAGGAACCTCTTCGATCAGGTTACGAACACGCATATTGTTGGGATCTAACCCGAACATTGGGCCAAGGGCTTGCCGGAGCAATGCCGCGTTATCTTTATGAAGGTTATTTTCAAACATTACTCCACGACGCCGGGCGGAAACGCGCTCGCCGTATTCACCAGGGAATGTTTCGCCTGTGACCTCTTTGTAGAATTCGGGCTCGCGGACACGATCCAGCACCATTGCCGTCTGCAACTCGCATTCGGGGTTGAGTGAGATTCTTATTAATCCTCGCGTTCCAGCCAAACTCATAGCAATCAACCTCCTTTAGGAGCAAACAATGGAAAGTTAAATCCCAATCACCTTAGTTCATATCCTACTAACACAGGGCAAAATCAGTTTGTTCCAAGTAAACCCAGGTAAATCCTATTAAACCCAAGTAAACTTTGTCAACACCTTCTTAAACCTATTGACTGTAAAATTATAATTTGCTACCCTAGCTTTTGTTAAAGCAATCCATCTGTATTGAAAAAGAGGATTTATGAATGATCGATGGGTCTCCGTTGACGAAATAGCCGAATACCTGGGTGTCAGCAAAGACACGGTGTATACTTGGGTAACTTCTAAAGGCATGCCTGGACATAAAGTGGGCCGCTTCTGGAAATTTAAGAAAGATGATGTCGATGCGTGGGTTCGAGCGGGCGGGGCAGCCTCGTCTTCAGATGAATTTTTAAATGGGAAGGGATCTAATCATGAGCATGAGTAATACTGATGTTGAAGTTGATGGAGCAGCGATTGAAGATGGCAAGTTACTCGATTACATAACGAACAAATCGATACCAGACACTCCAAAAGAACAAGTTCGTCAGCGTATCGCCAGAGCATTATTTCACGAATATGGGATCTCAGTAGATGATATGATTCCCGACTTTAAAATGAAGATCGATGGCCGAAACAAAAAGGTTGATATAGCTATCTTTTCTCCAGGAACAGTAGATGTCCAGGAAAACATACGCCGAATTGTAATATGTGAAAAAGAACCCACTATGGGCAAGAAAGGTGCTTATAAGTTGCGCGACCACGCTCAGGCTGAGAAAGAAGTTGGGTTTCTTAAGGATGCGATGGCGGAAGCTCCCAACTGTCGTTATGGACTATGGACTAATGGTCTCGAATTCTTCTTCTTTGAGAAAATACAAAAACGATTTGACCCTGAATTTAAGGCAATCGGTGATTGGCCGATGGGTGATGAGTCTTTGGGCACTCGCGATGTTGTATCTAACGCGCGAATGCGGCGAGCCGATCCAGAGATGCTCCGCACGGCTTTTCGTCGCTGCCATAACTTCATCCACGGCAATGAAGGAATGGCAAAAGATAAAGCATTTTGGCAATTCCTATATCTTATCTTCGCAAAGATTTATGATGAACGGCAGCCAAGCGATGCTCGCCGCTTTTGGGCAGGCGCGACTGAGCAGTTCGATGATGCCGGTCGCAAAGCGATACATGAACGGGTTTTTCCGCTCTTTGAAGAAGTGAAGAAGAAATATTCATCTGTTTTTCGTGGCAATGAAGAGATTACCCTTTCTGACCGGCGCTCTCATTTATGGTATCTGAACTTGCGAAATATGATCTTGGTCGTACAGATATCGATGCAAAAGGCGCAGCTTATCAAGAGATCGTTGGCAAAAATTTGAAAGGTGATCGAGGTCAGTACTTCACTCCACGCGGCGCCATTAAGCTTATGGTCAACATGCTTGATCCTAAGCCAAATGAGCGAGTACTTGATCCCGCTTGTGGTACGGGAGGCTTTCTGGTTGCCACGCTCGATCATTTAAACCGCCGTTTTCATGAAGAGGCAAAGGTAGACGTTGGAGATGAATCAACGGAAGAATTTCTCACGATACAGGAAAGACTCGCTGAATTTGTAAAAAAGAATCTTTTCGGAGCAGACTTTGATCCTTTCTTAGTGCGGGCAACAACTATGAACCTAACAATGTCCTCGGGTTCTGATGGCAATGTATTTCATATGGATTCTTTGGCTTATCCGAAAGGTCATCTGGCTGGCCTAGAACCGGCACGCGCTGCTATTCCATTGGGCAGTATTGATGTTCTAATGACCAATCCTCCATTCGGATCAGATATTCCTATTACTGATCAAGCAATTCTTCGCGAGTACGATCTCGCGGCCAAGTGGGATCGGAAGGAAACTGGTATTGAACGTGGAATTGGATATCAATCTGCTGTTGCTCCAGAAGTGCTCTTTATTCAGCGTGCGGTTGAATGGCTGAAGCCAGGCGGTCGTATGGGAATTGTGCTGCCTAATGGTATCCTTGGCAACCCTGGAGATGAATACATTCGGTCTTGGATTCTCCGACACTGCTGGCTACTTGCGAGTATTGACCTTCCGATTGAAGTTTTTGTTGTCGAAGCTAACGTGAATATTCTTACCAGTCTATTATTTCTGAAAAAGAAGCCGCAAAGTGTTATTCAAGCTGAAGATCTTGGTGCGGTTCAAGATTATCCTTTATTTATGGCCATCGCTGAGAAAGTTGGTCTTGACCGACGTGGTAACACACTTTATAAGCGAAGCCCAGATGGAGAAGAGATTCTTGAAGATACTGAAGAGATTGAGAGAATAAGAGTAAATGGAA